>NZ_CP108518.1:2431875-2751250 GCF_035989885.1 Streptomyces sp. NBC_01232 | reverse complement strand
TGCCCTCCTCTGGTCCGTTCCCGGCACCTCCCAGCATCCGCCGCGACCGCCCCGTGCGCTACCCCTGCCCGAGCTCCGCCCGGATCCCGCCCACCACCCGGTTCACGGCGGCCCGCACGTCCTCCATCTCATGGAGGAACGCCCAGTAATCGGGGTGCCGGCCCTCCAGGCCCTCCAGCGCCCGGCTCACCCGCGCCACCGCATCGTCCAGCGGCCGCGCATGCCGCGGATCCGGCACACTGCGCCCCGCCATCGCCAGCCGCTGCGCATCCCGGATCGCGAAACGGGTCCGGTCCACCTCCGCCTGCGGATCCCGCGCCACCGCCTCCAGCCGCGTCAGCCGGTCCTGTGCCGCCGACACCGCTTCGTCGGTCGCGTCCAGCGAGCCGCGGACCGCCTCGATCAGCGCCGCCACATCGGCCCAGCGCTGCTCGTCCCGGGCCCGGCCGGCCTCCCGCAGCTGCTCCTCGGCCCGCGCCACGTCCCGTACCGCCTGGTCCGGCACGTGCTGCAGGTCCTGCCAGCACGCGGCGCTGAACCGCCGCCGCAGCTCACTGAGAACCGGATCGACCCGGTCCGCCCGGTTGCGCAACGCCTGCGCCCGCGTCCGCAGACTCACCAGCCGCCGGTCGATCTCCGCCGCCCGCTCGGGCAGCCGCGCCGCCTCGGCCCGTATGGCCTCCGCGTCGCGCAGGATCCGGTCGGCGCGCTGCACGGTCTCCTGCACCCCGTGCCGGGCCGCGCCCTGGTTCAGCATGGTCAGCTCCGGACCGAGCGCCGCCAGCCGCGCCGCGAGATCATCGGCCCGCATCCCCTTGGCCCGTACGGCGTCCAGCGCGTCACTGGCCCCGAGCAGCGCGGCCCTGGCCCGCTCCCGGGCCGGCGCCACCCGCGCGAGCTGCGTCTCGGCCTTGTCCAGCAGCGGCTGCAGCCCCTGCGCGAACCGCTCCAGCTCCCGCTGGACCCGCACCAGCTCATCGCGGGCCCGGGTCAGCTGCTCCCGCGCGCGCGTGGCGGCCGAGGCCTCCAACTCCGCCCGGTCCAGGTCGTGCGCGTCGACCGCCTCGATGTAGACATGACTGACCTGGTCGATCCGCTGCCCGAGCGCGGCGAACCCCTCGGTCGCCTGCCGCGCGGCGGGCGACCCGTCCGCCGCGGCGATCGTCTCGATCGAAATCCGCAGATCCCGCTGCGCCGTATCCAGCTCGTAGAACGCGGCCGCGGCGGCATCCTTCGCCGCCTGCGCATCCGCCCGCCGACTCTCGTCCCGCCCGCCGAACCACCGCCGGGATGCCGTCGTCACAATCCCTCTCCCGTACCGCGTCCGCCATGCCCCGATCCATTCTCCCCCACGCGAACGGGTTTGCGTGGGGGGTGCGCCCGCCATGTAGGCTGTCCACTCATCCACGGGTGCGTAGCTCAGGGGTAGAGCGCTGCTCTTACAAAGCAGATGTCGGCGGTTCGAAACCGTCCGCGCCCACCAGCACAAAGGCCCCCCGCCGATCATGGCGGGGGGCCTTTTGCGTCCGGATCTGACACCTGCGGGAGCGGATTGGGGGCGCTGAGAACTCTGCGGGACGGGGTGGGGCGGGGCGTGGGCGGTGGTCGGCAAGGCTGCCGTCCCGTGTTCCCGGACTGGCGGATGGCGGCCGTCGGCGTGCCCCGGGGCGCTGAGTGATCACATCCGGGTAGGTTCTGGCCATGACTGTTGACTGGCGGGCGGACCGGATCGGAACTGCGCTGCGGGGTGAAAACCCTTCGGTGCTCAGGCGCTTGGACGCCGGGTTCGCAGTGATCGGCGACGTGCAGTTCCTGCCGGGCTATTCGGTGCTCCTGGTCGACGATCCGGCGGTGGAGAGGCTGTCGGACCTGACCAAGGGCAGGCGGCTGGCGTTCCTGTCCGACATGGACCGACTGGGAGAAGCGGTCGAGCGGGCCTGCCGTCGGCTCGACGGGGCCTTCCGCCGCGTCAACTTGGAGATCCTGGGCAATACCGACGGCTTCCTGCACGCGCACGTCTGGCCGCGGTTCGAGTGGGAGCCGTCCGACCTGGTGCGGAAGCCGGTATGGCTCTATCCGCCCAGCAGTTGGAGCGACGAGCAGCACGCACTCGGCCCGCAGCACGACGGACTGCGCGAGACGATCGGCAGCGAGCTGGACCAGTTGCGCTCCGACGCGTGACGGCGGACGGCGACCTGCGTCCGACCCGTACTTGTACGGAAGAAGCCGCCATGCCCGCAGGGATCGCGCTGCACTTCGGTCGCGTCTCCGCCAAGGGCGCCCACAAGGACCTCAGGCTGCGCATCGGCTCCTGCGGGTCTCGTCCGGAGACGGGGAGACCGCGGCGGTCCAGGCCGGCTGGAGTCTGATCGAGGCGAGGGGCATCGTCCCCCCGACCACCTCGCCACGGCACCTCGGGTTCGGGACTTCGACCCCATCCCCGGGGCCCGCATCCATTGCCCGCTGGGCGACTTGTCGGCGCAGGCCGAGGCCAACCGCTCCGCGCTCGCGGTCACCGGCCCGTAGTGCTCCGGCCCGACCGCGGTCTCCGGTGCGGACGCACTGTGGTTCCTCGGCCCTGCAGAGCGGCGGAAGGGCTCGGGGCGCCGGGTGGGTCCCGCGGCGTGACAATGGGATCCGCAGGGCCGAGCCCGGAGGTCGCCGTGAGCCCTCAGCCACCGCCGCAGTGGGGGCCCGCCCCGGAGCGTCCGCCGGGCAGACGCACGTGGTTCTCCCGGCATCCGCTGCTGACGGTGCTGCTCGCCGTCACCGCCCTCTTCGTGGCCTTCGGGATCGCCGGATCGGTCGGCGGCAAGGAGCCTGCCGCCGTACCGTCGGCCAAGGCGGTCACGAAGTCCGAGCCCACGCCCGGCCTCGGAGAGCCGGTCCGGGACGGCAAGTTCGAGTTCACGGTCACCAGGCTCCAGCCCGGGGTGAGCCATGTCGGAGGCGGCGCGTACGGCCGGGATGCACAAGGCCAGTTCTTCCTCGTGCACATGACCGTGAGGAACATCGGGGACAGGGCCCAGATCTTCGACGGGTCCGACCAGAAGCTCATCGACCGCAACGGCAGCAAGTACAGCGCGGACGTCGGAGCATCGCTGCTCATCGACGGGAGCGAGTCGTTCCTCGAGCAGATCAACCCCGGCAACGCCGTCGACGGCATCGTCGTCTTCGACATCCCCGAGGGAGCCGACCCCGTCCGCATCGAGCTGCACGACTCGCTGATCAGCGGCGGTACCACGGCCGATCTGACCGCCCGACGCTAGTGGGCCGAACGAGGAACTGAAACGCGAAGGCCCCCGGCCACGGGTGGTCGGGGGCCTTTCGGTTCAGGCGTTGGGGCGCTTGCCGTGGTTGGCCTTCTTCTTCTTGCGGGCCCGACGCTTGTTGCCTCGCTTCGCCATGGTCGTGGTCTCCCTCGTCGGCGACAGGTTCATGCCTCGGTCAGTCTAGGTTCGGTGGGGTTCATCCGCATTTGGGGAGGCGGACGCTCTCTTGGCCGCCGGTTCGGGGCGTGGGATCGTCGGAGGATGGGCGAGCTCGCGTGGGGTGGGTTGGTCGTGGCCGTGGTCGCCGGGGTGCTGGCGCTGATGGAGCGGTCCCTGGGGGCGGGGTTCGAGCGCAAGCGGGACCAGGAGCGGGCGCGGCTGCTCGAGCGCCTGGCCGAGCCGGCCGAGGCCGGTGGGCCGACCGTGATCCCGGGAGCCCGGAAGTTCGAGGACGTCGGCGGGATTCAGCACCCCGCGGCGCGGTCCGGGGACCGGCGGGACGACTTCACGCCGATTCTGGTGGAGTACTACGCCTACGGGCTGACCCAGGCGCGCAGCAGCTTCGCGACCAGCCAGCGGTTCGCCGGGGTCGGGGCGGCGATCCTGCTCCTCGGAGTGGGGCTGGCCGTCTGGAAGGCCGAGGCCGGCGGGGAGCTGTACCTGGGGATCGTCACGAGCTCGGCCGGAGTGGTCACCACCCTGATCGGCCAGCTCTTCCACCGGCGGGCCGACATCGCGCTCAAGCACATGGCCGAACAGACCGCCTCGCTGCGCGACGACCGGCGGGCCGTCGAAACGACCCAGCAGGCCATCGAGCTGCTGGAGGCGGTCGAGGATCCGGGGCTCAGGGCCCGGCTCCAAGCCGGGTTGATCATGAAACTTTCCGGGGCCGAGCTGCCCCGCTAGCGGGATAGTAGGGGTATGTGCCGTTCCATTAAGACCCTGCGCCCGCCCGCCATCCCCGAGAAGGCGACCGAGGAGGAGATCCGCGCCGCCGCCCTGCAGTACGTACGGAAGGTGTCCGGGTTCCGGGTGCCCGCCGCGCACAACCGCGAGGTGTTCGAGGCGGCGGTGGACGCCGTCGCCGAGGCCACCGCGGCCCTGCTCGACGGGGTGCACGTACGGGGGCAGGCCGCCCCGGCATAACCCGGACACGGCCTACGAGGCCGCCGCGCGGCGGCGCATCACCCACACTCCGGCGCCCAGCGCGCCCGCGGTGAGGGCGCTGCCCAGAGCGATCTGCCCGGGGCTCATCGAACCGATGCTGCCGCCCGTGCCACCACGCGCCGCCCCCGTGGTGACCTGCAGCGACAGGGTGACCCGCTCACCGCCGGGGCCGCCGCACTCGAAGAGGACGCGGTGCGCTCCCGTGGGGGCGTTGTTGAAAACGGTGGCGCTGCCGATGAGGTTGGCGGCCGCCGGGTTGCCCGGGGTCAGCCGTACCTCAGAGAAGGCGGTCGACGTGACCCGGGCGACCTGCGTGCCGCATCCCGCGACATTGAGCGCGACCCGCCCGCCCGGGGCGACGGCGGTGGGGGAGACGGTGGCGGAGGGGATGGCGTAGGCGAGGGTGGCGGGAGCGGCGGCAGCGGCGATGAGGGTCGCGGCCGCGACCGTCATCAGACGGCGCGCTGCCGCGGACGATGCGGATGCCGGTGCGGAAGCCAGTGCGAACGGTGCGGTTGCCGGGGCGGGGGGCGGTTTGGCGGGCATGGAGAGGACTCCTCGGCTCGTCGAAACGGCGCGGCCGGGCCACGGATGTGACGCGGATTCGGAGCGCACCGTGCTCTGGACGCTAGGAGCCCGGGCCGGGGGCGGCGATCGGGGCCGGGTGAACGGGTGAGCCACTGCTCCGCACGGGGGAGCCGAGCCCCGTGCGCGGCGAACGGCCTACGCCGCCGTCGCCGCGGCCGGCGGCGGCCGGCGCACGAGGAACGCCGCCAGGGCGCCCGCGGCGAAGAGGGCGACCACCGAGAGCGCGGTGCCCAGCCACTGAGTACCGAGCCACTGGGTGCCGAAGTAGCCGAGGGCCACGCTGTAGCCGGCCCAGGCCATGCCCGCCAGGACCGACCAGGGCAGGAACTCCGCGACCTTGCGCTGGGTCTTGCCCGCCCCCAGGGACACCACCGAACGTCCGGCCGGGGCGAAGCGGGCGATCACCACCAGGGCGCCACCCCCGCGTGCCAGAGCCGTACCGAGGCGCTCATGGGCCCGGGTCAGCCGACGGGAACGGGCGATGGCCCGGTCCAGCCGGGCTCCACCACGCCGGCCCAGCCGGAACGCGGCCATGTCACCCAGCACCGAAGCGGTCGTGGCGATCACGAGCAGGAGCAGGATGTCCGGCACCTGCTCGGGCACCGGAACCGGCACAGGTCCCGCCGCCCCGGCGGCCGCAGCGGCCGCCGCAGCGGTGATCACCAGAACCCCGCTCGGGAGCACCGGGAGGAACACGTCGAGCACGATGGACAGCGCCACGAGGGCGTAGATCCATGGGCTCGCGGTCAGCGAACCCAGCGTCTCAAACAAAGCGGGACTCCCCAGTCCGGTTGACGTGCTGCGGCATGAAGCGCCGCGACGTCGCGGGGGAGCGGCAGGAGCGGCTGACAGCCATACAGCGTACGCCCGGCGTTGGCACCCCGGACGCCCGGGGCGCCTCCCGCACCACCGCCGCGCCGGGTCCGCCGCACCGCACCGCCCCGCACAGCCGGAGCCCGCCGCAGCTCCTACTCCGCCGCCGTCAGATCCCGGTCCAGCACCGTCACCAGCACTGCTCCCGCACGCTTCTTGCGCGCCTGGTCCAGCCGCAGCCGTGCCGTCCGCCCCGACAGGGCCAGCGTCATCAGCTGATTGCCGAACCAGGGCCCACCCGTACGCCGCCAGTTGACCGGCGGCCGCCCCGTACGCGCGTGCAGGGAGAAGCCGCGCCCCAGCCACCGCCCCGTCCGGGACCAGCCCAGCCTGAAACCCCACTTCACCGCGGTATGGATGGAATTGTGAACCGGCGAGCACGTCAGCTGGAACACCTGCGCCGTACTCGCTATTCGAGGCTCGGCCACATACGCGTGATGCACGTCCCCGGACAGCACGCACACCGTCGCCGGAGCCCGCGGCCCCGTCCCGACCTCCTCGATCAGATCGGTCAGCGCCGCGAACGAGGCCGGGAACGCCGCCCAGTGCTCCAGATCGCTGCGCCGGCGCAGGTCCTCCCCGATCCTCGCCCAACGCGGACCCCGCTCACCACGGCACAGCGCGGCATTCCACGTCTCGGCATCGTGGATCAGCGGCGGCATCAGCCACGGCAGCGAGGACCCGATCAGGAGGTGGTCGTACCCCCCGTGCCCGGCCAGGGCGTTCTCCCGGAGCCACTGCTGCTCCGCCGGATCGAGCATCGCCCGCCCGTCCTCGGCCAGCACCCGCGCGGCCCGGGTGTCCACCATCAGCAGCCGGGTCCGGCCGAAGTCGCGACGGTAGCTCCAGCGCACCGTGCCCGGATCGGCATCCGCCGCGGACGCGAAGGCCTGCAGTACGTCCGTCCCGTCCGGGGTCTGCCGTATCGCCTCGTACAGCCCGTCGGCAGCCAGCTCGGCGGGGGAGAGATTGCCCATGTGCTGGTACACCCAGTACGACATCAGCCCACTGAGGACACGCTCGCGCCACCAGGGCGTCGCCCGCATCTCCGCCAGCCACGCCGCGCTCGTGTTCCAGTCGTCGATGACATCGTGGTCGTCGAATATGTGCAGGCTGGGCACCGTCGACAGCAGCCAGCGGATGTCCGGGTCGAGCCAGGACTCGTAGTAGAGCCGGGTGTACTCCTCGTAGTCCGCGACCTGGGCGCCCGGCGGCTCCCGCAGATCCCGCCGGGCCGCGAGCCACTGCCGTGTCTCGCGGGACAGCGCGTCGGCATACACCTGGTCGCCGAGCAGCAGCAGGATGTCCGGGCGCTCGGCCTCCGGGTCGGCGGCCAGCCGCACCGCGAGGGTGTCGAGCGCGTCCGCGCCGTGCGGCCCGTGCCGGCCGGCGGGCGGCGCGGCCTGCCGGCAGGAGCCGAAGGTGACGCGCAGCCCGGGCCCGGGACGGCCGGGACCCGCCACGGCCGGAGCGGTGATCGTGCTCGGCGGGAAGCCGCTGCCGGACAGCGGCCACACAGGCCGCTCGTCGAGCAGCACCTCATACGCCGTGGTCGTGCCCGGGGTGAGGCCGGTCACCGGCACCAGTGCGTAGTGGTGGCCGGCGATCTGGAAGGTGCGTGCACTGCCGCCCGCCCCGTCGGCGCACCGCACCTCGGCCGTACACGGGCGGTCCGCCTCGACCCATATCGTGGCCGAGGCGCCCGTGTCCCAGTCGACGTGGCGCAGCAGTGGTCCCAGACGCAGTCCGGCCATCCAACTCCCCCTCCTCCGTATCCCCTTCGATCACGGTACGACGGGTGGGGGGAGCCACGCCTCCCCCTGACGGGGGAAAGATCGGCCGGCTTGGTCAGCAGCCGTTCAGGATGTTGACCAGGGCCGTCTTCTCGCCGGAGTCCATGCTCAGACCCCAGTACTGCTTCACGTTGACCCACATCCGTGCGTAGGTACAACGGTAGGCCGTCCGCGAGGGCAGCCACTTGCCGGGGTCGAGGTCGCCCTTGGCCTGGTTGACGTTGTCGGTGACCGCGATGAGCTGCGGGCGGGTGAGGTCGTTGGCGAACTGCTGGCGCTTGCTCGTGGTCCAGGAATTGGCACCGGAACGCCAGGCCTCGGCGAGCGGGACGACGTGGTCGATGTCCAGGTCGGAGGCCGCGGTCCAGGTGGCGCCGTCGTACTGGGAGTACCAGCTTCCGCTCACCGCGGCGCAGGCGGAGTCCTGGACGACATTGACGCCGTCCCGCTTGAGGACGGTCTCGCGGGTGTTGCAGCTGCCGGAGACGGTGCTCCAGTGCGGGAACAGGTCGCGGCTGTAGCCGCTGGTTGATCCCTCGGTCTTCGGGGTGACCGTGGCCAGGTAGGCGCGGGCGGCCGAGGCGCTGATGGGGGTGGGCGGGGCGGCCTGGGCGGCCGGGGCGTTGAGAAGGGAAGTCAGCGCGGCGAGCGCCGCTGCTGACGCGAGCACGCCAATTCGACGCGCGTAGATGCTGGGTATGAGTGCCATGAGGGGCTCCCTGGGTGCGGGGGGTTGGGCCGTGCGACCCCGGCGGGGCGTGGCCATATTGGCGGCGCCGGGTATCGCGGGGATGGGCGCCAGGTGACAGCCTGGCGACATGAGCACGTCACATCAAGTCGTCAACGAGGCCGATTTAAACGGAACTTGAGATTCCGATGGTGGGGGCGGGCGGCGCCGGGTGGGACGGGCCGGGTGAGGAGCGGGCGAGCGGTGGGGCCGGGCGAGGGGCGGAGCGGGGCTCGGGGTCCGGCAGGGGAAGGCCGGGGCGCGCCGGATCCGGGGTCGCGGGAGGACCAAAGGCCCATTCCGGCCGGTGGCGGGCGTCGCGTACCCTGTTCGGAGCAGAAGGGGAGTAGCTCTTCGCCGGACCGTCGACATACTGCTGGGTCACCCCAGCCGGCGCCCGGAGGCAGGCCGCGGACAGCGGCCGGCCAGCGAGACCTTCGGCCGCAGTGTCCTGTTCAGGCGCAGGCGCGTTTCGTACGCGCATGCGCAAGCCAGGGCGCCGCCGAGCCGAAGCGACCCCTGAAACACCCCAGGTCTCTCGGTCCCGATGGCGTCCTGCCCGACCGATTGAGGTTCCACCCCCGTGTTCAGCTTCAGCATCACGGCGATCGCCTTCGGCGTCGTCTTCCTTGCCGAACTCCCCGACAAGACGGCCCTCGCCGGCCTGATGCTCGGCACGCGCTACCGCGCCTCCTACGTCTTCGCGGGCGTCGCAGCCGCCTTCGCCGTACACGTCGCACTCGCCATCGCCGCAGGCAGCGTCCTCACGCTGCTCCCGCACCGGCTCGTCCAGGCCGTCGTCGGCATCCTCTTCCTGGCGGGCGCGGCCATGCTGCTCCTGAAGAAGGACGACGGGGACGAGGAGATCAAGCCGCCCGCCGACCAGTCCTTCTGGAAGGTCTCCGGGGCGGGCTTCATGCTGATCCTGGTGGCGGAGTTCGGTGACCTGACCCAGATCATGACCGCCAATCTCGCCGCCCGGTACGACAACCCCGTCTCGGTCGGCATCGGCGCCGTGCTCGCCCTCTGGGCGGTCGCGGGCATCGGCATCCTGGGCGGGCGCACCCTGATGAAGTACGTGCCCCTGCGGCTCATCACCAAGATCGCGGCTGCCGTGATGGCGGCACTGGCCGCGTTCTCGCTGTACGAGGCGATCGCGGGCTGACGGACGGGGAGGGGGCCGGGCGGGGCGGGAGGGGCGGGCCGGGAGGCGGGCGGATATTTCCTTGCGGGAGGTGAAGGCGCGGGTCACGCTCGGGCGCGTGACCGATACCGACGTTTCCGCCGCTTCCACCGCCTCTTCTGCTGACCGGTGTGCCGCTCCTCCTGCCGACCGGTCTGCCGCTCCTCCTGTCGGCTCCATCGTCGAGCCCGTGCATGCGCCCGTGTCCGCGTCCGTGCCTGCGTCCGTGCCTGCGGAGGAGCGGAAGTTCGGCTGGTCCAACATGTTCGTCCACCCCGACGAGGACACCCGGACCGACGGAGGGTTCCAGGGCGAGCGCGCCGTACTCGCCGGCTACCTGCGGGACCAGCGCCTGACGCTGGAGCTCAAGTGTGCGGGCCTCGACACGGAGGCCATGGCGCGGCGCTCGGTGGAACCGTCCAACCTGTCGCTGCTGGGTCTCGTACGTCACCTCGCGGGCGTCGAGCAGCACTGGTTCCGGCAGGTCATGGCGGGCCAGGAGATACGTCGGCACTACCGCTCGGAGGAGGACCGTGCGGGGGAGTTCACGGGCGCGGTGGCCGACCCGGCGGTGGTCGCGGAAGCGTGGTCCACCTGGCGGGCCGAAGTCGCCTTCGCGGAACGACTCGTTGCGGAGGCACCCGGCCTGGACGTCACGGGTGACGCCGGACACGGCGACGGGCCCATGGAGCTCCGAGAGGTCCTGGTCCACATGATCGAGGAATACGCCCGCCACAACGGCCACGCGGATTTCCTGCGGGAACGGATCGACGGACGGGTGGGGCAGTAGGGGTGGGGCGGGGCGGGGGCTTCGGGGGCGGCGGGAGCCGCTGGGGCGGCGGTCAGTGACGTGTATGGGGGTTTCCCGTCAGTCTCATCGTCTCTCCGTGTCGGGCCGGTCCCTCAAGGGCGCTCCTCCTTCGTCGTCGCGTCGCTGCGCGATGGCCTGCGGCCACCCTTGACCGACCGTCCCGCCCCGGACATACGAAGACTGTCGGGAAGCCCCCAAAGGAACGGGCCGGGCGTTCCTTTCAGGGACGGGGTGGCCGGAGAAGCCCTGCCCGGTCGGGCGTGAAAGGGCACCTTCCCGAGACGGGGCCCATGCAGCCCAGGGCCCGGGTCGGGGGAGGCGCGTCCGATCGCTACGCGCTCCTCACCTCTCAGCGTCTCCAGCCGGTCTAGGGCCGGACATACGCCCATGCCCCAGGTATCTCGCATCGACGGCGGCTGACGGCCGGCTGGGGTGGCTCTTTGCGCGGTAACGATTTCGACAGCAGATAGCGGTCGAAAGGATTCGAACGGTCTTGGTCAGACCATGTCGGACAGGCCTCGAGCCTAAGGTGTGCCGGTGATCTTCAAGTGGAAGCGGAAGGCTTCTGGCCTCACCGCCATTGTGTCCGAGCTGGAGGAAGCGGTTGCCGCTCGCGATGGCGGCCGCACCGAGCGTGCCTTCACCGCCATGGTGAAGGCCGTGCAGTCGGCGCCGAACACTGAACGCGTTCTGGCCGGACCCCGGTTGGCGGCGCTGCTTCCGGACTTCCCGCCCACCGGCCCGCGGAGGATGCTCGCGATGGCGGCCGGCTTCTGTGTCGAGCGCGGGGCCGATCCGGCCGATTGCGCCGTGCCGATCCTCAGCAGCGTCCACCAGGAGCTGATGGACGCCCTGGAGTTCGCCCGCCGCTGGACCTCCACCGGCGCTGCGGGGGACGAACTGCCGGAGCCGAACGAAGAGATCATCGACGACGCGCTGCTGGCCCGCCTCGGCGGCGACGTGCACGATGCCCTGCGGTTGGCGTTGGCCTGGTGCTCGGTCGAGGGATGGCAGCCGCCCGCGCTGGCCGTGCTGTGCCGCAGTGCTGAAGTGCGCCGACGGCACGCATCCGCGATCCTCCCCGCCTGCCGTGATGTGGCTGCCTTGGACCGTCACGACCTCAAATGCCTCGCGTACGCGTTGGCGGTTCTGGACGACGAGCCCCTCGTGGTGCTGCACAAGCCCACCGGGACCGGCTTCGAGGTGCGCATAGGTGGCATCGGGGACAACTTCCAATTGCACACCCTGCTCGCCCATGTCCTCATCGGTGGGGGCCAGGTGCCCGGCACTGCCCCTTCGGCGGAGAGCGTCCGCCTGGCCACGGATCCCGAACCTGCCCAGGGGCGCACCCAGGCCGCCGCGACCGGCGCCTTCGAGCTCCTCGCCCCGGACGGCGAGCGGATCTGGAACGAAGGGCTGCCCGACGACATTCCCGTAGTGGAGGGGCGCCGCCTGCTCGTGCTCGACGAGCCGACGTACCGGCGCAGCTGGAACGCCGACCGGTTCTTCCCCCATCTCCCCGGCACGGCCGAACTGAGCCGCGTCCTGACCGCAGACGAGACGCGGACCTGGTTCGCTCGTACGTCGTTCGCTGGCGGGATCAACCAGCCGTCCTGACCATCGCCAAACGGTGCAATTGGGGTGAATCGGCGACCTCTTGAGTCGCCCGCTCTCACTGACCCGACTCCACGACGAAATAGCCGCTGTCGGCCGTCTTTCGACCCCGGACAGCCCTCAGACGCCCTCCATGAGGAGCGCTGGGGTGTCGTGGGCGGCTTATGGCGGGCCCCGGACGGTCGTCGGACGCATGGCGACGGGCGCACCGGGGCCGTGGGCGGCCTATGTCCGGCCCAGGACGGGCTGGAGACGCTGAGAGGTGAGGAGCGCGTAGCGATCGGACGCGCCTCCCCCGACCCGGGCCCTGGTGCCGATGGGCCCCGCCTCTGGGATGCGCCGGCCCCGACCGGGCAGGGCTTCTCCGGCCGCCCCGTTCCTGTCTCTTGTCCCCCGGCCCGTTCCTTTGGGGGTTTCCCGGCAGTCTTCGTATGTCCGGGGCGGGACGGGCGGTCAAGGGTGGAGCGCAGCGACATCGCGTAGCGACGCGACGACGAAGGAGGAGCGCCCTTGAGGGGCCGGCCCGACACGGAGAGACGATGGGACTGACGGGAAACCCCCGTACACGTCTCCGGCCACCGCCCAGCCGGGATCCCGCCGCCCGAAGCCGCCGCCCTGCGGCCTGGTCCCGGGCGCGGTGGGTTCGTACGTCCTACGCCGCTGCCCGCACCGTGAGGGTGATCGAGCCGTCCGCGGTGGTCGTGACGTGGAGGGCCGTCAGGTTCGGGACGTGGGCCGTCGGGGCGTGGGTGGCTGCGCGGGGGCCCACGCCGATCACGCGCATGCCCGCCGCCCGGCCCGCGGTGATGCCCGCCGCCGAGTCCTCGAAGACGATGCAGTCGGCCGGGTCCACGCCCAGTGCTGCGGCGCCCATGAGGAAGCCCTCGGGATCGGGCTTGCTGGCCTGTACGGACTCGGCGGTGATCCGTATCGCGGGCATCGGCAGGGCGGCGGCGGTCATCCGGGCCGTGGCCAGGGCGGCGTCGGCGGAGGTGACCAGGGCGTGCGGCAGCCCGTCGATCGAGGCCATGAACTCGGGGGCGCCCGCGACCGGGATCACGCCGTCGGTGTCGGCCGTCTCGCGGGCCAGCATCACCGCGTTCTCGGCGTGGTTGATCTCCATGGGACGATCCGGCAGGAGTACGGCCATGGTGGCGTAGCCCTGGCGCCCGTGGACCACCTTCATGGCTTCCTGTGGGTCCAGCCCGTGGGACACCGCCCAGTCGCGCCAGCAGCGCTCGACCACCGCGTCGGAGTTGACGATCGTGCCGTCCATGTCCAGGAGCAGAGCCTTGGCGGTGAGGACGACAGGTGCGGTGGTGGTGCTGGCCGGCATCGGCGGGGCTCCAGACGGGGCGGGAAAGAGAACAAGTGGTTCCGTCCACCGGTCAGGGAATGAGGACGGAACCACTTTGTTCCCTCACGATACAAAATAAAGGGCGGTCTGCGCCACCGGCGGGCATGTGACCCTCATCCCTCCAGAGCCTTGCGGGTGATCGGGCCGTAGAAGCCCCACTCCTGATGGTCGATGCCCATGTCGTACTGGAACTCCGACAGGGCGTCCTCCACCCGCCAGTCGAACCGGCCGTTGATCTTGCCCCGGTACAGACCCTGCGCCGACAGCAGCCGCTGGAGCTTCTCCACCTCCGGACCCGTGTCCCCGTACCGCAGGGTCGGGGCGTGGGTGGGCGGCGGGCTGGAGGCGCGGCTCGCGCTCGGAGTCGGGCTGGGCGACGCCGGCGCCGTCGTACGGGACGCGCTGGGCGACGGGGACGCCGACTTCGAGGCGCTCGGCGACGGGGAGGCCGAGGCGGACGGGCCGGTCCTCCGCGGGGACGGGCTCGCGGACGGCGCGGCAGGGGCGGCGCTCGACACGGGCGCCGGCGGCTTCGCCTCGACCAGCGCCGCATCGCTCCCACTGGAACTGGGGAGCGCCCACACCGCCACGGCCGTCCCGCTGAGGGCGACCGCCGCCGCGGCGCCGAGCAGCAGCGCCAGGGGCTTCCGGGAGGTGGGGCCGGTTCGCCTCTCCGGGCCCCCGCCCCCGCCCCCTCCCCATCCGCCGCCGGGTGTGTGGTCCGCTGCCGGGATCGTGCGGAGCTGGACCGTCTCGGCCGGATGCGGAGCGTGCTGCGGCCCGGCCGGCCACGGCACGTCGAGCGGCGGCACGGGTATCCCGTACGCCGGGGTGTCGTCCTGCCCGGACACCGGCACCGGAGCCGGTGCCTGATGCGGGTTCGGCGCGACCGCGCCGGACACCGGCTGCGGGGACACCTGCGTGTCCGGCTCGCCGGGGTCGGGCAACGTCACGTACGGGCGGATGCGCAAGGGGTTGAAACCGACCCCCGGCACACACCCGCAGCCCGCGCCGGCGGCGCCGCATTCTGGACAGTGCTGACGGCTCACTGGACTCCCCTCCTGGCTATTGCCTGCGATTATGCAGACCCGCAGGGGCCCTCCCAACCGCCCGAGAGGCCATAACCGGACACACCGCTCAGGATGGAGATGTTGATCCGGCCTGAGGAGGTATCGATGGCTCAGGATGTGACCGCGGAAGCGATGGACCCTGTTCCCGACCCGGCGAAGACCGGCCCCGGCGCCGAGCACACCTCCCGCGAGGTACTCGTTTCCATCGGAGCCCTGCTGCTGGGCCTGCTGATCGCCGCACTCGACCAGACCATCGTCTCCACCGCCCTGCCGACCATCGTCAGCGACCTCGGTGGCATGGCGCACCTGTCCTGGGTCGTCACCGCCTACATGCTCGCCTCCACCGCCGCCACCCCCCTGTGGGGCAAGCTCGGCGACCAGTACGGACGCAAGAGGCTCTTCCAGTACGCCATCGTCCTCTTCCTCATCGGGTCGGCACTGTGCGGGCTCGCCCAGGACATGCCCCAGCTCATCGGCTTCCGCGCCCTGCAGGGCCTCGGCGGCGGCGGACTGATCGTGCTGTCGATGGCGATCGTCGGCGACATCGTCCCGCCGCGTGAACGCGGCAAGTACCAGGGCCTCTTCGGCGGTGTCTTCGGTGCGACCAGCGTGCTGGGCCCGCTGCTGGGCGGCTTGTTCGTGGACAACCTGTCCTGGCGCTGGGTCTTCTACATCAACCTCCCCATCGGTCTCGTCGCGCTCGTCGTCATCGCCGCCGTCCTGCACATCCCGGCACGCTCCTCGAAGCACCGCATCGACTACCTCGGCACCTTCCTCATCGCCTGTGTCGCCACCTGCCTCGTGCTCGTCGCCTCCCTCGGCGGCACCTGGGGCTGGGGCTCGGCCCGGATCATCGGCGTCGCCGTCCTCGGCGTCGTACTGCTCGCCGGCTTCCTCCTCGTCGAGCGCAAGGCCGCCGAGCCCGTCCTGCCGCTGGGCCTGTTCCGGATCCGCACCTTCACCCTCTGCTCGGTGATCAGCTTCGTCGTCGGCTTCGCGATGTTCGGCGCGATGGTCTACCTGCCGACCTTCCTCCAGATCGTCCAGGGCGTCTCACCGACCATGTCCGGCGTCCACATGCTGCCGATGGTGATCGGCATGCTGATCACCTCCACCGTCTCCGGCCAGATCGTCAGCCGTACCGGGCGCTGGAAGGTCTTCCCGATCACCGGCACGGCGGTGACCGCGCTCGGCCTGCTCCTCCTCCACCAGTTGCACCGCACCAGCTCCACCCTGGAGATGAGCGTCTACTTCTTCGTCTTCGGCGCCGGGCTCGGCCTGGTCATGCAGGTACTCGTCCTGGTGGTGCAGAACGCGGTCAGTTACGCCGATCTCGGGGTCGCCACCTCCGGTGCCACCTTCTTCCGCTCCATCGGAGCCTCCTTCGGCGTCGCGATCTTCGGCACGGTCTTCACCAACCAGCTCGACGACAAGCTGTCCGCCTCCCTCGCCGGTGTCACGCTGCCGGCCGGTGCGAGCGTCGCGCAGCTGGAGGCCGACCCACGGGCCATCGGCGCACTTCCCGCCGACCTCCAGCCGCGGGTGCTCGACGCCTACGCCACCGCCATCACCGACGTGTTCCTGTACGCCGTGCCGATCGTCCTGATCGCCTTCGTGATCGCCTGGTTCCTGAAGGAGGACAAGCTCCGCGGCTCGGTCACCGCCCCCGATGTGACGGAGACCCTGGCCTCCAACCCCGTCCACCGCTCCTCCCACGACGAGGTCGCCCGCGCGCTGTCGGTCCTCGGCACCCGTGAGGGCCGCCGCCACGTCTACGAGAAGATCACCGAGAAGGCGGGCTACGACCTGCTGCCCGCGGCCAGCTGGCTGCTGCTGCGGATCAAGAAGTACGGCTCCGCGGAGCCCTCGCTGCTCGCCGACCGCACCAATGTGCCACTGAAGATCATCACGGATGCCGCCCGTCAGATCGAGGGGCGCGGGCTCGCCGTCCGGGACGGGCTGCCGCTGGTCCTGACCGACGAGGGGCGGATCTGCGCCGCGAAGCTCGCCGACGCCCGGCAGGAGTCCCTCGCCGAGCTGCTCGGCGACTGGTGGGGCCCGGACCGTCCGACCGACCTGGTGAAACTGGTGGAGCAGCTCAATACGGAGCTGTGCGGTTCCGATGCCGAGGAGCCCTACGATTCCGAGCCGCGCCGGGACCACGCCGCCCACTAGGCCGTAGCTGCTGCCCTGCTGCCCCGCCGCCCCGACGGTGGTCGCCGGCCAGTGGCTACGGCGCCGTGAGGATCTTTTCGAACCAGTGGCCGGCGTAGGGGCTCGCGTTGTAGGCCGGTATTTCCGCATACCCGTGCCGCGCGTAGAGCGTCCGGGCCTCCACGAGATCCGACCGGGTGTCCAGCCGGACCCGCCCGGCGCCCAGTGCGCGGGCCTCCGCCTCCAGGGCCTCGAGCAGGGCCGCCCCGCCGCCCGTGCCGCGGGCGCGCCGGTCGACGTACACCCGGGTGAGCTCGGCGGTGACCGGGTCGAGCAGCCGGACCCCGCCGCACGCCAGGGGCTCGCCGTCCAGCCTGCCCACGACGAACCGCCCGGTCGGCGGGACCAGCTCGTCGTCCGGGAAGTCCAGCAGCCCCTGGTCGATCTCGGCTTCGGTGACCTGCCGTTCCCAGTACCGGCCGGCGACCTCGGCGTAGTACGCGCGGCGCAGGGCGGTGGCGTCCCGGGTGGTGAAGGGCTCGGGGGTCACGGTCCACGACCGGGCCGAAGCGGACGGGGTGGCGGATGAGGTGGCTGTGCGGTGTTCGCTGTGAGTGGTCATGGCGTCATTGTGGAGTTCGCGGAGGATCTCCCGCGTGGAATATCCACAGGGCCGGGCCGATGATAGGAAAAAGGACATTCCTCGCGTACCCGGAGGGTGGGAAACGCCATGTCAGAGCATCCCGACTGTGCCCTGGTCCGCCGCGGCTACGAAGCCTTCGGCAAGGGCGACATGGAGATGATGGGCACGTTGCTGACGGCCGACGTCATCCACCACGTGCCCGGCAGCAACCCCCTGTCCGGGCATCACAAGGGGCGGGAGAACGTCCTCGACCTCTACCGCCGCCTCGGCGAGGAGACCAGCGGCACCTTCCAGGTGCACCTGGAATCGGTGCTGGCGGACGGGCGCGGCCACGTGATGAGCTTCCACACGGCGCGCGGTGACCGCGGAGACCGCGGCATCGAGATCCGCCAGGGACTCTTCTTCACGATCATCGGCAACAAGATCACCGACATTGACGCGTGCACCGCGGACATCGACGAGGAAGACGCCTTCTGGGCCTGACACGGCGCTTTGCGGGCCTGACCGTTGCCCGGCCCGTAGAACCCGCGGTATCCGCGACGCTTGCGACACGCACCACCACGGGCCCCGGCCCGGAAGAGGGCCGGGCCCCGCACCGCGTCAGGCCTGCTTCGGCGCCGCCTGCTGCACGACCTCGAAGGACCACACCGTCGAGGCGGAGGCCGCGGGCTTCGGCCGCTCGCCACCACCCTCACCGCCGGCAGCCGCGCCGCCCGCCGCGCCGCCCCCGCCCTGGTGAGCGGCCTTCATCGGCCCCTCCATCCACGCCTGGAAGTCCTGCTCCGAACGCCACCGCGTGTAGACCAAGTACTGGTCCGTACCCTCCACGGGACGCAGCAGCTCGAACCATTCGAACCCGTCCGAGCTCTCCACCGCCCCGGCCCGCGAGGCGAAACGCTGCTCCAGAACTTCCCGCTGCTCGGCGGGAACCGTCAGTGCGTTGATCTTCACGATGCTCATGAGGGCCATCCTAGGTATCCCGCGGGAGATATCGTCGTGCGGGTAATGGAGCGCGGCAGCCGGGCGAAGTCAGGGTTGCGGTCAAAACGGCGGGAGGCCGGCGAGGCGTGGCTAACGCGGCAGAGCACAGCGGTGCGAACGGACATGCCGGAGTCATAGGCGATGAGAGCAGGCTCGGGGCAGCACGCCTCCTCCTGTGGGCGCTGGCGGGCGCCCTCGCCGTCAGACAGGCCGCCGCAGTGCTGCGGGTGCCACCCGGCGAGTGGCTGAACGGCTTCCACCTCCCCGGGAGCCTGCCCGGGTCGATCTACGAAACCGGCCAGTTCTCCGGCACCCCCTTCGCCGGGCTGGTCCTCAAGCCACTGGCCGGCCTCGCCGCCCCGTCGCTGGAGGTCGCCTGGACCTGCCTGACGCTGCTGTGCGTCGCCGCCATCGGGCTCGTCGCCGCGCGCGGCCTTCCCGACCCGGTGCCGCGGCGCACCGCGCTGCTCGCCGCGCCCGTGCTCACGGCCCTGATGATGGTCTCGCTCCCCGTCCGCGAGGCCGCCTCACCCGGCCAGACCGCTCTCCTGCCCGTCCTGCTGGTGCTGCTGGCCGTCTTCCGGGTGCCGGGCGACCGGCCCGCGGGCCTCCTCGTCGGCCTCGCCGCCGCGCTCCAGCCGGCCCTCCTGCTCTTCGCCCCGCTGCTGTGGCTGACCGGACGCCGCCCCGCCGCACGCACCGCCGCCGTGACCTTCGCAGCGGCCACCGCGCTGTCCTGGGCGGCCATGCCGCGCGACTCGTGGACGTACTGGATCGAGCACCTGGCCGGCACCGGCCTGGGCGGCGCCCCCGACGGCCTCTCCAACCAGTCCGTGCACGGCGCGCTGCTGCGCCTCGGCCTGACCGGCCCGCTCGAGATCCTGCTCTACGCGGCCCTCGCGGGCGCCATCGTCTGGTTCGGCCTGCGCCGCGCCGTCCGCTACGCCCGCGACGGCCAGCTGCTGCTCGCCGTCGCAGTCACCGGCTGCGTGGCCGTCGCCGTGTCCCCGGCCGGCTGGCGCCACCAGCTGCTGTGGGTGCTGCTCGCCGTCGCCGGCAAGGTGGGAAAGCGCGCCGCCGACCGGCCCGTGTGGCCGGTGGCCGTGGTCCTCGCCATGACCCTGCCGAGCGCGGTGCTGCTGCCGAACCTGGCCGCACTGGCCCCCGTACGCGACAACGTGCTGCTGCTCACCGCGGTGGCGGCGGCCTGCGCGGTGCCGTTCCTGCCGCGCTCATCGCCGTACTGGCGCGAGCCAGTACCGACCGACTACGGGCGCCCGGCGGCGGCCCGCTGGTCGCGGGTGCCGCTGCTGCCGTTCTGGCGGCGCGTGCTGTCCCGCCCGAACCTGCTGCTGGAACTCCTGCTGATACGGGTCGGCTACTCGCTCTACTCCCACATCCGGGCAGCGGCCCCCACCAGCCGTTCCCTCGCCGAGGGCAACGGCAACCAGATCCTCGGGATCGAGCGGGCGCTGGGCCTCGACATCGAGCACGCCGTGAACCACGCCGTGGTGAGTACGCCCTGGCTGGAGGCGTTCTTCAACTTCTACTACACCTCCTTCCACTTCGTCGTCCCGCTGACGATCCTGGCGGTTCTGTACTGGCGGCGCCCCGGCGACTACCGCTGGGCACGGGCCTCCCTGGGCCTGGCCACCGTCCTCGCCCTCGTCGGTTTCTGGCTCTACCCGCTGGCGCCGCCGCGCCTGATGCCGGGTCTCGGCTTCATCGACACCGTGCACGGGCCGCAGGACCTGGCCAACCCCTCGTACGGGGCCATGACCGCGATCTCCAACCAGTACGCGGCGATGCCGTCGCTGCACTTCGGCTGGTCGCTGTGGTGCGGGATCGTGATCGTGGTGCTGGCGCCGAAGGGCTGGCAGAAGCTGCTCGGGGCGCTGCACCCGCTGATCACGGTGTGCGCGATCGTCGCCACCGCCAACCACTGGGTGCTGGACGCGGTGGGCGGGGCGGTCGTCGTGGGCGCCGGATTCGGGCTCGTGTACGCGCTCTCCGGGCCGCGGGGGCTGCAGCTGAGCCTGCCGGGGCAGCGTACGGGTGCGCCGGCGCCGGGCGAGCGGTCGGGCGAGGTGCCGGGCGAAGGGGCGAGCGAAGGGTCGAGCGACACGGAGCGGGAGCTGCGGGACGCGGCGCGGAGCTCGTAGCCGGCGCCGGCGCGACGTCCGCTCCCGCCGGGCGGCGGGTCCGCCGCGGTGCCAGCATCGGGTCATGAGCGCAAAGCCGACAGGGGTCGCCCCGGCCGGGCGGGCGGCCTGACCGTGGGCGACTGGTACCAGCGCCAGATCGTCGAGCCCGGCAAGCAGCCGCTGCTGTGCCTGCTGCTGGGCTTCCTCGGCGCGTTCCTCTTCATCCGGATCAGCGTCCGGCTGATCCGGGCACAGGTCTCCTGGTGGCCGGAGAACGTCACGCCGGGCGGGCTGCACATCCACCACGTGGTGTTCGGCGTGGTGCTGATGATCGTCGGCGGGCTGGGGCTCGCCTCCCCGATCGGCAACAAGACTCCGTGGGCGGAGATCGATGCGGCGGTGTTCGGCATCGGGACGGCGCTGGTGCTCGACGAGTTCGCGCTGATCCTGCACCTGAAGGACGTCTACTGGTCCGAGGAGGGCCGGCTCTCGGTGGACGCGGTGGTGGTCGGCGCGGCGGCGTGCGGGCTGTTGCTGCTGGGGGCGTCGCCCTTCGGCGTCGACGACGCCGAGGTCTCGGAGGGCGGTACGAGGGTCTCCGACTGGTCGTACGTGGTGGTGGTCGCGCTGAACGCGGCGTTCGCGCTGGTGACGCTGGCCAAGGGGAAGGTGTTCACCGGGCTGCTGGGGATCCTCGTACCGTTCTTCGCGCTGGTCGGGGCGGTACGGCTGGCCCGGCCGGGGTCGCCGTGGGCGCGGGCGCGGTATTCCGCCGGGGGGCGGAAGGAGCGGAGGGCGCGGGTGCGGGAGGAGAGGGAGGGGTGGCAGCGGCGGGTGCGGGTGCGGGTGTACGACGTGGTTGCGGGGCGGCCGTCGGAGCCGTAGCCCTGGCCGGGCCGTTGCGCTGCCGCCGGCTGGCCGCCGCCTGGCCGCCGCCTGGCCAGGCTTGGCCCGGGAAGGCCGAAGGGGCGCCGGGGCATTCGCTGCCCCGGCGCCCCTTCGGCTGGATCGCCGCTGTTTGCCAGGATCGCCCTGATCGGGGTGGGGCGCCACTCGAACGGGTGCGGCGCCGTTGCCGGGGGCCCTGCCCCCGGACCCCCGCGCCTCAAACGCCGGCGGGGCTGAAGGAGCGCCTCAAACGCCGGCGGGGCTGGGGGAGCGCCTCAAGCGTCGGCGGGGCTGGGGGAGCGCCTCAAGCGCCGGCGGGGCTGGGGGTGTGCCGGGCAGGGTGGCAGCGCACCGGTGGGGCTCGAAGTGCGTCCGTGGGGCTGGGCGTGGGTCGATGGGTCAGGGGTGGGTGACGCGGAGTTCCTTGATGCCGTTGAGCCAGGCCGCGCGGAGCCGGCGTGGGGGTTCGGAGGTCAGGTGGAGGTCCGGGAGCGCGTCGGCCAGGGCGTTGAAGATCAGGTCGATCTCCATCACGGCCAGGGACTTGCCGAGGCAGAAGTGCGGGCCGCCGCCGCCGAATCCCAGGTGGGGGTTGGGGTCGCGGGTGATGTCGAAGACGTCCGGGTCGGTGAAGACCTCGGGGTCGTGATTGGCGGAGGAGTAGAACATCCCCACCCGGTCGCCCGCCTTGATCTTCTGGCCGCCCAACTCGGTGTCCTGGGTGGCGGTGCGCTGGAAGGACACCACCGGGGTGGCCCAGCGCACGATCTCCTCGGCGGCCGTCGACGGCCGCGTCGCCTTGTAGAGCTCCCACTGCTCGGGGTGGGTGAGGAAGGCGTGCATGCCGTGGCTGATGGCGTTGCGCGTGGTCTCGTTGCCCGCGACCGCCAGCAGCAGCACGAAGAAGCCGAACTCGTCGGAGCCCAGGTTGCCCTGGCCCTCGGCCGCCACCAGCTGGGTGACGATGTCCTTGGCCGGACACTCCTTGCGCTGGGCGGAGAGGTTCATCGCGTAACCGATGAGCTCCATCGCCGCGTTGGAGCCGACCTCCTCGGTGATCGCGTACTCCGGGTCGTCGTAGGCGATCATCTTGTTCGACCAGTCGAAGATCTTGGTTCGGTCCTTCTGCGGTACGCCGATCAGTTCGGCGATGGCCTGCAGCGGGAGTTCGCACGCCACCTGCGTCACGAAGTCGAAGCTGCCGTCGGCCGCCGAGGCCGAGGCCTCCTCGACGATCTTCCGGGCGCGGTCGCGCAGGGCCTCCTCCAGGCCGCGGATGGCCCGCGGGGTGAAGCCGCGCTGCACGATCTGGCGTACGCGCGTGTGTTCCGGCGGATCCATGTTCAGCATGATCAGACGCTGGGCATCTATCGCATCACGCTGGATGTGCTCGTTGAAGCGGATGATGGCGGTGTTGGTCGTCGAGGAGAACAGTTCCGGGTGCGTGGAGACGTACTTGACGTCCGCGTGCCGGGTCACGGCCCAGTAGCCCTCGTCGTCGAAGCCGGTGACGCCCCGCCGCTGCGGGCACCACCACACGGGTGCGGTCTGCCGCAGCTGCGCGAACTCCGGGAAGGGGACGCGGCTTTGGAGCAGGTCTGGGTCGGTGGCGTCGAAGCCTTCGGGCAGTGCGGGGCAGGACATCGGGCAACTCCAAAGTCTGACGGACCATCAGAAGTTGGCTTGAAGGTAGTAACGAGTTCTAGAAGTGACAAGGGTCGCGGCGCCAACTGTTGCGTGTGGAATCCGTGCAGGGCGCGTGCAAGACCCTTGCGTGCCGGGGCCTCAGGTCATAAGACTGCGGGGGAGAACTAGAACGCGTACTAGTTCGGGCGGGGCGCCGGGACGGCCCGCCGTGCTGACGCAGTGCAGGAGAGGACGAGCTCATGGCCGCGGAACCCGTCATTGTCGAAGCCGTACGCACCCCCATCGGTAAGCGCGGGGGCGCTCTCGCCAACCTCCATCCCGCCTACTTGCTCGGTGAGACCTACCGCGAACTGCTGGCCCGTACCGGAATCCAGCCCGACTGCGTGGAGCAGATCGTGGGCGGCACCGTGACGCACGCAGGCGAGCAGTCGATGAACCCCGCCCGCAACGCCTGGCTCGCCATGGGGCTCCCGTACGAGACCGCCGCGACGACGGTGGACTGTCAGTGCGGCAGCTCGCAGCAGGCCAACCACATGGTCGCCAACATGATCTCCGGCGGGGTCATGGACATCGGCATCGCCTGCGGCGTCGAGGCCATGAGCCGTGTGCCGCTCGGCTCCGGATCCAAGCACGGCCCGGGGAAGCCCTTCCCGGACGAGTGGAACGTCGACCTCCCCAACCAGTTCGAGGCCGCCGAGCGGATCGCGCGCCACCGGGGCCTGTCCCGCGAGGACGTGGACCGGCTGGGGCTGCTCTCCCAGGAGCGGGCCGCCGCCGCGTGGGCCGAGGAGCGGTTCAAGCGCGAGACCTTCGCCGTGCAGGTGCCGACGACCGAGGAGGAGCAGGCCGCCGGCCAGGGCATGTGGCGCCTGGTCGACCGGGACGAGGGCCTGCGCGACACCAGCATGGAGGCGCTGGCCCGGCTCAAGCCGGTCATGCCCACGGCCGTGCACACCGCCGGGAACTCCTCGCAGATATCCGACGGCGCCGCGGCCGTGATGTGGGCCTCGCGCAAGATGGCCCGCGCACTCAAGCTCAAGCCGCGTGCCCGGATCGTCGCCCAGACCCTCGTCGGCGCCGACCCCCACTACCACCTCGACGGGCCGATCGACGCGACCCGGGCCGTGCTCGGCAAGGCCGGGATGTCGCTGCGGGACATCGACCTCGTCGAGATCAACGAGGCCTTCGCCTCCGTGGTCCTGTCCTGGGCGCAGGTCTTCGACCAGGACCTGGAGAAGGTCAACGTCAACGGCGGGGGCATCGCGCTCGGCCACCCCGTCGGCGCCACCGGCGCCCGGCTGATCACCACGGCGCTGCACGAGCTGGAGCGCCGCGACAAGGAGTTCGCGCTGATCACCATGTGCGCGGGAGGCGCGCTGGCGACCGGCACGATCATCCAGCGCCTGTGAGGCGCCCCTGAGTCCCGTGGGATGGGATGCAGAAGGCCCCGGTGGCCGGACCTGGGGAGGCCGGCCACCGGGGCCCTCGTATGTCTGCTGTGCTGCGCTGCTGCCCGCTGGTGGCTCAGTACCAGTGGTTGGCGGACCAGAAGTTCCAGGCGCCGACGGGGCTGCCGTAGCGGTCGTTCATGTAGTCCAGGCCCCACTTGATCTGGGTGGCGGGGTTGGTCTTCCAGTCCGCGCCGGCCGAAGCCATCTTCGAGGCCGGCAGGGCCTGGGCCAGGCCGTACGCGCCGGAGGAGGCGTTGGTCGCGGTGTGGTTCCAGCCGCTCTCGTGCGAGATGATCTTGTCGAAGGCGGCGAACTGGGCCGGGTCCTTGATCATCTGCTGCGCGATCGCCTTGGCGCTCATCGGGGCCGCCTGGGCGGGAACCGTGGCAAGCATGGAACCGGCGACACCGAGGGCGACGACGGTGCCCGCGAGGGCCTTCTTGGAGGTGGCGATGCGGCGGATGATGGCGTTGGACACGGATGGACCTTCCGACGGGGACAAGGGCGGTCGCACGCATGCCGAAGACATGCGTGAGCCACTCACGCAAAGGAGAGGGGTTCGTCGGCGGCGGGTGAAGTACCTGAAGTACCCCTGCCGCCTTGCGACTCATCCAGTTCTACAGACGCCCCGACGGCCTGGCAAAGGTCGCTCCTACTAGCGCTCCTCGCAGCAAGGGGCCGGCCGTGCGCGCCTAACCCCCGCAGCAGAGCGGGCCGGGGGTCTACTAGCCGCCGTCGTATGTGACGTGGCTCCTATGGGGCGGGTCACCGGCGGAGGCCCCGAATGTCACCCTCCGTCGCCCTTCGTACCCCTTTCGAGGGCGGGGGCGCTGCCGGTTCCGGTCCCCGGATCGAAGGCGACGGGCGCGTCGAAGGCGGCTTTGCGGGTCGCCCGGCGCAGGGCCTTCAGCAGGGTCGCCCCGAGCGTGAGGGTCAGTACGACCGTCAGCACGGCCCGGCCCAGGTCCCAGCCCACCGAGGTCGCCAGGCAGTACGCGAGGAACCGCACCAGGTTCGCGGCCACCGGCTCCCCCGCATGGAAGGAGACGCCCTGGTCCATCCCCTGCAGGATCACCCAGCCCTGCAGGTTCATGATCGTGCCGTACGCGAACGCGCCCGCGAAGCCGTACGCCGCCAGCATCAGCAGCTCCGCCCGGCCCCTGATCTTCCCCCAAGCTCTCGGCTTCGCTCGAGCAGGGGGGACCCCCATCGCGCCCGGCAGCAGCCCGGCCCCCAGCGCGAACCAGCCCATCGCCAGCATCTGGAACGGCATCCACGGCCCGACCCCGCCCGTCAGCAGGGCGGAGGCGAACATCGTCACCGAGCCCAGGACGAAGCCGAAGCCGGGGCCGAGCACGCGTGCGCTGAGCACCATCAGGAAGAACATCGGCTCCAGCCCGGCCGTGCCGGCGCCCAGCGGTCTCAGCGCCGCCCCGACGGCGGCGAGCACGCCGAGCATCGCCACCGCCTTGGCGTCCATGCCGTTGTCGGCGACGGTCGCGACGACCACCGCCACCAGGAGCGGAAGGAGCGCGGCGAAGAGCCAGGGGGCGTCCTGGGAGTGGGCGAGGCCCGACTGGCGGTCGGCGAGCAGCGGCCAGCCGAAGGCCGCGATGCCGATGAGGGTGACGAGGACCAGGGCCACGGCGGCGCGGGGGCCGATGCGGACGGGGCGGCTCATCGGGCCGCCTCCGCGGCGTCGAGCGCCTCCGCCGCGTCGAGCGCCTCGGCGACCTGGGCCACCGTGAGCCAGTGGCCCGGGGCCAGGACCTTCGCCACCTGCGGCGCGAAGGCGGGAGAGGAGACGACGACCTCGGCGGTCGGGCCGTCCGCGACGACCTCCCCGCCGGCCAGGATCACCACGCGGTGGGCCAGCTCGGCGGCGAGCTCCACGTCGTGGGTGGCCAGGACGATGGCGTGCCCGTCGGCGGCGAGGCCGCGAAGGATCTCGATCAGGCGGACCTTGGCGGCGTAGTCCAGGCCGCGGGTGGGCTCGTCGAGCAGCAGCAGGGCGGGGCGGCCCGTGAGGACCAGCGCGAGGGCGAGGGCCAGGCGCTGGCCCTCGGAGAGATCGCGCGGGTGGGTGTCGTCGGGGACGTCGGGGAGCAGCGCGGAGACGAGGTCGCGGCAGGTGCCGGGGGGCGCGGCGGCGTCGGAGTCGGCGGCGGCGCACTCGGCGGCGACCGTGTCGGCGTAGAGGAGGTCGCGGGGCTCCTGCGGGACGAGGCCGACGCGGCGCACCATCTCGGGCGGGGCCGTGCGGTGGGGGGCGCGGCCGCCGACGGTCACCTCGCCGGTGGTGGGCGGGACCGTACCGACGAGGGTCGAGAGGAGGGTGGACTTGCCGGCGCCGTTGCGGCCCATGAGGGCGACGGTCTCGCCGGGGGACACGGTGAGGGTGACGCCGTGCAGGGCCTGGACGCGGCCGCGGCGGACGGAGAGGTTGCGGACCTCGGCGGGGGCGGTGCCGGTGCCGGTGCCGGTGCCGGTGCCGTTGGCGGGGGTCGGCCTGCCGCGGCGGAGCAGGCGCGAGAGGAACCCGGGGGCTCCGGTGGCGGGGGCTCCGCCCCCGGACCCCCGCGCCTCAAGCGCCGGCGGGGCTGTATTCGCCTCGAGCGCGGGCGGGGCTGGATTCGGAACGGATGTCAGGCGGGAGCGGAGGGGAGCGGCCCGGCGGCGGGCGTCGCGGACCGAGAGGGGGAGGGGGGACCAGCCCGCGAGGCGGCCCAGGGAGACCACCGGCGGGTGGACCGGGGAGACGGCCATGATCTCCGCAGGGGTGCCGATCAGCGGAGCCGCGCCCGGGGCGGGCAGGAGCAGGACCTGGTCGGCGTACTGGACCACCCGCTCCAGCCGGTGCTCCGCCATCAGCACCGTGGTGCCCAGGTCGTGGACCAGGCGCTGGAGGACCGCGAGGACCTCCTCCGCCGCCGCCGGGTCCAGCGCGGAGGTCGGCTCGTCCAGCACCAGCACCTTCGGGTGAGGGGTGAGGACCGAGCCGATCGCGACCCGCTGCTGCTGGCCGCCGGACAGTGTCGCGATCGGCCGGTCGCGCAGCTCGTTCAGGCCCAGCAGGTCCAGGGTCTCCTCCACCCGGCGACGCATCACCGCAGGTGGCAGGCCCAGGGACTCCATGCCGTAGGCGAGTTCGTCCTCGACCACGTCCGTCACGAAGTGCGCGAGCGGGTCCTGGCCGACCGTGCCCACCACGTCCGCGAGCTCGCGCGGCAGGTGGGTGCGCGTGTCCCGGCCGGCGACCGTGACCCGGCCCCGCAGGGTGCCGCCCGTGAAGTGCGGGACCAGCCCGGAGACCGTCCCCAGCAGGGTGGACTTTCCGACGCCCGACGGGCCGACCAGGAGCGTCAGCTCGCCCTCCGGGATCTCCAGGTCGACGCCCTGCAGGGAGGGGCCGGCCGCGTCCTCGTAGGTGACCGACACCTGCTCGAAGCGGATCACTGCGATGCCTCCTTGGGCGGTACGGGTGCCACGAAGGCGGGCAGCAGGCCGATCAGGATCGCGGCCGCCGGCCACAGCGGAAGTGTGGGGGCCGCCAGCGGGACCACGCCCGGGTGCAGGGCGGCGGGGTCGACGGTGCCGGCGTGGATCAGCAGGGCGGCGACGGCCGCGCCCGATCCGGCGACCAGCCAGGCGCGTACGCCCCAGCGGTCGGGCCGGTAGCGGGTGCGCACCGACCGGCGGCCGCCGAGGCGCAGCCCCGCGACGGCGAGGGCGGCGCCGATGCCGAGCACGGGGAGCCCGTACGCGGCGCCCTGCGCGGCGAGCAGGCCGTACGTGCCCGCGCACATGCCGAGCAGGCCGCCGAGGGTGAGGGCGTTGGTGGTGTGCCGGACGGCGGGCGGGACCCGGGCCGTGCGGCCGTAGCCGCGCGCGTCCATCGACGCGGCGAGGGCGACGGAGCGTTCCAGTGCGCCCTCCAGGACCGGCAGGCCGATCTGGAGGATGGCCTTCACGCCGCCGGTGGGGCGGCCGCGCAGCCGGCGGGCGGTCCGCAGGCGGACGACGTCGGCGACCATGTTCGGCGCGAAGGTCATGGCGACGACGACGGCGACGCCGGCCTCGTACAGGGCGGCCGGGAGGGACTTCAGGAGCCGCGCCGGATTGGCGAGGGCGTTCGCGGCGCCGACGCACACCAGGAGCGTGGCCAGTTTCAGGCCGTCGTAGAAGGCGAAGACGAGCTGCTCGGCGGTGACCCGGCCGCCGAAGCGGATGCCCTGGGCCCAGGCGGGGAGCGGGACCTCGGGGAGGGTGAAGAGGGTGTGCGATCCGGGGATGGCGGAGCCGAGGAGCATGGAGAAGATGAGGCGCAGGCCGATGACGAAGAGCCCGAGCTTGAGGAACGCGCCGTAGGAACGGGCCCAGGGCGCGTCCGTGCGGCGGGACGCGACCACGTAACCGGCGACGCCGATGATCAGCCCGAGGAGCAGCGGGTTGGTGGTGCGGGAAGCTGCGGTGGCAAGGCCGAGGGCCCACAGCCACCAGGCCCCTGCGTGCAGGGCGGTGGCCCGGCCGGCCTGCGGGGGCCTCCAGCGTTCGTACGTCGACCGGTGCGGGCGTTCCGGCGCCGCGGCCTCGCTCCGGCGGGCCGGGGCCACGCCGCCGGGTGTCGCTCCGGTGGGTGTTGCTCCGGTGGGGGTGCGCTGGGCCTGAGGCCGGGCGCCGCGGGTGCCGGTACCGGTGCCGGTGGTGCGGGTCGTCCCGGTGGACGGTCCGGCGCTGTCGCCGGGGGGCACCGCGGCGGTGTGGCCGGTCATCGGCTGCGGCGGCGGGACTGCCAGACGCCGGCCGCAGCCAGGGCCGCCACCGCGGCGATGCCCGCGAGCAGGCCCGCGGACGGGCCCCCGCCCTCACCGTCGCCGGCTTCGGCCGGGGCGGCCGGGGAGGCCGACGGCGTCGGGCCGTCCGCGACCTGGTCGCCGCAGCCCTGCTTCGGGTAGCCGGAGATCGCGCACAGCAGTGCCGCGCTGTTGTAGCGCAGCGGCTTGGCGACCGAGGCCAGCGCCTCGGCCGCCGTGGCGTCCGGGGCCACCTGCGCGCAGGCGGTGCGCGGCGCGGCCCCGGGCGGGGTGTCGCCCGCCGGGGCGTCCTCGGGGACGCCGAAGTCGATGACGAGCGCCACCCGCTTCCTGCCCTCCGCCGGGGCGGTCGCCCCGCAGACGGCCTCGAAGTCGGCCGCGGCGCGCGGCTGGGCCGCCTGCGCCGCCGCGTCCTTGCTCACCGAGAAGCGGAAGCCCTGGACGGCGCCGTCCGCCGGGCGGGCCAGCGAGGGGCCCTGGGTGGCGTACACCCATGTGCCGCCCGCCGCGCCGTCCCAGAACGACCAGTAGCGGTAGCCGGCCGCCAGCGCCGGAGTGGCGGCCAGCAGGGCCAGTGCGATCCCGAGGGCGAGGGCCACGGCGGGCAGGCGGCGGCGCATCAGGACTGGTTCTTCTTCCGGCGGCCGCTCAGCAGGATGCCGATGCCGATACCGGCCGCGGCACCCGCACCGACGATCCACCAGACGTTCTGGCTGCTGGAGGGCTTGTCCTTCTCACCGTTCACCTTGGTCGCTTCGGTGTCGGCGCCCTGCGGGGCCGGGCCGGTCGCGTTCAGTGCGGCGACGAGGTCGGTGCCGCCGAAGGACTTCGGGTCGGTGCCGGTCGCGTGCGCGGCGAGCACGAGCGTGCCCAGGGCCGCCGGGCTGCCCTTCGCCCACTCGGCGGAGTTGGCCTTCAGCCACTCCAGCGCGCCCGCCGCCGACTCCTTGTGCCCGGCGGCGGCCAGGGCGATCACCGCGTCGGCGGTGTTGCCGGTGTCCGGGGTGGGCTGGTCCGCGCCCGGGGTGACGGCCACGAGGTGGCCGTCCTTCTTGAGGGCCTCGGCCAGGTAGCCGGCCGCGCCCTGGGCGGCGGCCGCCGGGTCGGCGGCGTTCGCCGCCGGGCAGACCAGCGGGGCCGCGGGGGTGTTCTCGGCCGACGGTACGACGGCCGCGCCCTTGCCGAGGCCGGCCAGGGCCGCGGCGGCCGTGGCATCGGCGTTGGCGAGGAGCTTGCCGTCGGCCGGCTGGTACGCGAAGGAGCCGCGGTCGGCGGCCGGCTCGGCGGTGCAGCCCAGCTGGAAGGAGAGCAGGCCCTCGTAGGCCGACTTGCCCGCCTTCGACTTGACCTCGGCCGGCTTCTGGCCCGCCGCGGACAGCGCGCTGATGACCACGGCGGTGGAGTTGGCGTCGCTGGGGGAGCCGGGCACGTAGCTCCAGCCGCCGTCCTCGTTCTGGACGGACTTCAGCCAGTCCACGCTGCTCTTCACCGAGGCGTCCTGGCCGCCGAGGGCCTTCATCGCCTGCACGGCCGCGGCGGTGGCGTTCGTGTCGTACATCGTGTTCGCGTCGCACGCCATGGCGGCGTTCGGGCGGAACGAGGCGAATCCGCCGTTGTCGCACTGCTGGCCGGCCAGCCAGACCTGGGCCTCCCGGGAGGGCTTCAGCCCGACGGTGTGCTGGGCGAGCAGCGCGAAGGACTGCCGCCACACACCGTCGTAGGTGGGGTCGCTCTTGCCGAAGAGACCGGAGGGGATCACCGGGGGCGCGGAGGGCGAGGCGGGCGGCGCGGTGTCGGCGAGGGCTGCGGGGGCGACGCCCACGCAGAGCACGGCGGAGGCTGCGAGCGCGGCTGCGCTGCGACGGACGTTCATGGGGGGCGAGTGCCTCTCGTACGGGGGAACCGGCAGCAGGCACGCACAGGCACCGGGCTCCGGCTCCGCTTACCTCGACGGTGCCGGCCGCCGGGGGTTCCCGGCGACACGAGCCGCGCACCTCCGGTACGGGGCATTCCGGCTCCCCGCCCGGGCGCGGAGCGGTGCCGGGTGTGGGTCACGGTTGCGGGTCAGCGCCGGAATCGCACCGGCTTCCCCCCGTACAGAGGTGTGGACGACAGGTTCACTCTACCGGCCCGTAACCGGCGGGCTCCGGGGTGCAGGGACCGGGTGCCCCTTACACGGCCCGGTAGGTGACCGGGTCCGTGCCCGGCACCGCCTCCGCGCGGCCCTGCTTGACCAGCCGTCGCAGATGGGCCTCCGCCTCCGAGACGGCGATGTTGCGGGAGCCGTACGGGATCTGCTCCCAGGGCCTGTTCCACTCCATCCGCTCGGCCAGCCCCCACGGGGTCAGCGGTTCGGCCAGCAGCTCCCGGAGGCCGGTGAGCCGTTGCTCGTGGTGGTCCAGGAGCTCCCGTACGCGGGCGGGAGCGTCGGTGAAGGCGTGCTGGTGGGCCGGGAGCACCTCGGCGGGGCCCAGGCGGCCGATGCGTTCGAGGGAGTCGAGGTAGTCGCCGAGAGGGTCGGTGACGCGGGTGTCCTCCGGGGCCTCGTACAGGCCGATGTGCGGGGAGATCCCGGGCAGCAGGTGGTCCCCGGAGAAGAGGCGGCCGTTGCCGGGGAGGTTCGCCGGGTGCTGTTCCTCCAGGTGCAGGCAGACGTGGCCGGGGGTGTGGCCCGGGGTCCAGATCGCGCGCAGCCGGCGCCCGGCCAGGGGCAGCAGCTCGGCGGGGACGATCTCCCGGTCGGGGACGGCGGCGCGCAGGCCGGGCAGGGTCCGCATGCGGCCGCTCGCGCGGGCGGCGCGCAGCGGGGCGATGTGCTCCTCGGGGGCTCCGGCGGCGGCGAGCTTGGCGCTCATGTAGTCGAACCAGACGCCGGGCTCGGAGGAGCGGGTCCGTACGACGACCTCGGTGTCGGCGGCGTGCATGGCGATCCATGCGCCGGAGGCCTCGCGGACCTGGCCGGAGAGGCCGTGGTGGTCGGGGTGGTGGTGGGTGATGACGACGCCGTGGACGTCGGCGACGGCGATGCCGAGGGCGACGAGGCCGGCGACGAGGGTGTTCCAGGAGGCGGGGTCGTCCCAGCCGGTGTCGACGAGGACCGGGCCGCGGTCGGTGTCGAGGACGTGGACGAGGGTGTGTCCGAGGGGGTTGTCGGGGATGGGGACCTTGATGGCCCACACGCCTCCGCCGTGGTCGGTGACGTGTGGTGCGTCCTGCGGGGCCTGCGGGGCCGGCGGGGCTGCCGGGACCGGCGCTGCCTGTGGGGCCTGCGGGGCTGGCACGTCCTGCGGGGCCCGTGGAGCCCGCCTGTCCTGCGTGTCCTGTGGTGCGTCCTGCGCGGCCTGTGACGTGCCGTCCTCCGTCATGCGCCCTCGCCCTCCCCTGTTGCCGCCCTCGGATGAGAACGTGTTTCAGTAGTAGCCCAAGTCGACCACTTTCCCGGCTCTCTGACTAGTCGTTCGATCTTCTCCGCAGCGGCGCCGGTGGTTCGGTCCTGGCCGTGGACTCCTCTAACTAGAACTGGTATCAGTTCTGGAACGCCAAGCCGCAGGAGGCCTCAGCCATGACCGAGCTCGTGGAACACGGACAACTGTTCATCGGCGGGGAGTGGACGGATCCGCTGGGCACCGACACGATCCGGATCGTCTCCCCCCACACCGAGCAGGTCATCGGATCCGTCCCGCACGCCTCGAAGGCGGACGTGGACCGTGCCGTCGCGGTCGCGCGCAAGGCGTTCGATGAGGGTCCCTGGCCGCGGATGACCCTGGACGAGCGGATCGCCGTCGTCTCCCGGATCAAGGACGCCATCGCCGTCCGGCACGAGGAGATAGCCCGCTCCATCAGCTCCCAGAACGGGTCCCCGTACTCCTGGAGCGTCCTCGCCCAGGCCCTCGGCCCGATGATGGTCTACGACGCCGCGATCACGGTCGCCCGCGCCTACCCCTACGAGGAGCACCGCCAGGGCGTCCTCGGCCCGATCCTGGTGCGCCGGGAGCCGGTGGGCGTGGTCGCCGCCGTCATCCCGTGGAACGTCCCGCAGTTCGTGGCCGCGGCCAAACTCGCCCCGGCGCTCCTGACCGGGTCGACGGTGATCCTCAAGCCGTCGCCCGAGGCGCCGCTGGACTCCTACATCCTCGCCGACATCGCGCGGGAGGCCGGCCTCCCCGAGGGCGTGCTGTCGATCCTGCCCGCCGACCGTGAGGTCAGCGAGTACCTGGTCGGCCACCCCGGTATCGACAAGGTCGCCTTCACCGGCTCGGTCGCGGCCGGCAAGCGCGTGATGGAGGTCGCCGCGCGCAACCTCACCCGCGTCACCCTCGAACTCGGCGGGAAGTCCGCCGCAGTGATCCTCCCGGACGCCGACCTGGCGACCGCGGTCGCCGGGATCGTGCCCGCGGCCTGGATGAACAACGGCCAGGCGTGCGTGGCCCAGACCCGTATCCTCGCGCCCCGCAGCCGGTACGAGGAGGTGGCCGAGGCTCTCGCGGCCGCGGCCGGCGCGCTGGTCGTCGGCGACCCGCTCGACCCGGCGACACAGCTCGGCCCGCTCGTCGCGCAGCGCCAGCAGCAGCGCTCCCTGGACTACATCCGGATCGGCCAGGAGGAGGGCGCGAAGATCCTGGCGGGCGGCGGCCGCCCGGCGGGCCTGGAGCAGGGCTGGTACGTGGAGCCCACCCTCTTCGGAGACGTCGACAACTCCATGCGGATCGCGCGCGAGGAGATCTTCGGCCCGGTCGTCTGCCTGATCCCGTACGAGGACGAGGCCGAGGCGGTACGGGTGGCCGACGACTCGGACTTCGGCCTCAGCGGCAGCGTCTGGACCGCCGACGTCGAGCACGGCATCGACTTCGCCCGGAGGATCCGCACCGGCACCTTCAACGTGAACACCTTCAGCCTGGACATGCTGGGGCCGTTCGGCGGCTACAAGAACAGCGGCGTGGGACGGGAGTTCGGCCCGGAGGGCCTGAGCGAGTACCTGGAGCACAAGATGATCCACCTCCCGGCGGGCTACGAGGCGGGTGCCTGATGGGTGACCGCTGGCAGGTCGAGGTGGACAGAGGGGTCTGCATCGGCTCAGGCATGTGCGTGAACCACGCCCCGGACGGCTTCGTCCTGGACTCGGCGCGCCAGTCCCACCCGCGCGCACCCCAGTCGGACGCGAACGAACCGACCCTCACCGCGGCGGAGGGCTGTCCGGTGGAGGCCATCCTGATCACCCTGGCGGCGACGGGCGAACCGGTGTTCCCGCCGGAGGAGTAGAGAGGGGAGGGGCGGCTCCGGGGGCTGCTCGGTCGGGGCCGCTCGGTCGGGGCGGTCGGGGCCCTCGGTCGAGGGCCCGGCCGCCCCTTGGAGGTTCCGCTGTCGGTGTTGCATACTCCGCTGCGCTCACGTCTCGAACGGATGGACGGACGAGCGGACGAGTCCAACGACAGGAACCTCAGTGGCCCTTCGCCCGCCGGACGTCACCCCAGTGGTCGATCCCTCCGTGTCCGTCCCGATCTTCCTCACTGTGGTGGCGGTCGTGGCGGTGTGTTTTCTCCTCACCACCCTGATGCCCCTGCGGCTCCTGAACGGACGTATGGCCGGCCCCGATCCCCAACTCCGGCGCACGCTCAAGGCCGTCCGCTCCGGAGCGTGGCAGCCCGCGGCCGAACTGCTCGCGGCGGCCGGTACGGACTGGGACCGCCGAACGCGCTGTGCGGGGAGCCTGGCGTACTCGGCCGTCCACGACGGTGATGCGTGGCTGAAGGCGTGGCAGGCGGCCGACCCGGACCATCCCGATGCGGTCATGGTCGCCGCGTGTGCGCGCGTCAAGCAGGCCTGGAAGCTGCGCGGAGCGCAGCGGGCGGTTGCGACGTCGCAGGGGCAGTTCGACGCCTTCCACCGCGAGCTCCACTCGGCGCGCGGGGCGCTGGCGCACGCGGCGAAGGTCTGTCCGGACGATCCGACGCCACTGGCCGATACGGTCTGGGTGGCCCTCGGGCTTGGCTATCCCAAGGACGCCATGGCCGATTTGTGGGCCGAGGTCCAGGCCAGGTCGCCGCACCACTTCGCCGCGCACCATGCCGCGGTGCAGTACTACTGCCGCAAGTGGCGCGGTTCACGGGCCGAAGCGGAGGAGTTCGCGGCACGGGCGGTTCAGCAGGCGCCCCGCGGGCACCTGATGACCCTGCTGCCCCTCCTCGTGTGGTTCGAGCACGAGGAGGAGGGCGACAGCGCGGGGCGGTACGGGATGCCGGACGCGATCGCGATGGTGGACGCGGCCCTGGAGGACGTCGCTGCTGCGGAGGGGCACGCGTACCTGCCCGAGGCGCGGCACCTGCTCGCCTATTTCCTCGTCAAGCAGGGCCGCCACCGTGCGGCCCTCGCACAGTTCCGCGAGGTCGACGGATACACGAACGCCATCCCGTGGAGGTACCGCCCGTGGGGGAAGCTCTCCTACCGCCTGCACCGTTCGCGGGCCGTATGGGGAGCCCTGCTCACGCGGCGGTGAGGGGGCGGTGGGCGGTGGCTTCGGGGGCGGGAGTCACGCGGGCGGTGGTCAGTGACGCGTATGGGGGTTTCCCGTCAGTCCCATCGTCCCTCCGGGGCGGGCCGGTCCCTCAAGGGCGCTCCTCCTTCGTCGTCGCGTCGCTGCGCGATGGCCTGCGGCCACCCTTGACCGACCGTCCCGCCCCGGAGAAACGAAAGACTGCCGGGAAGCCCCCAAAAGAACGAGCCGGTCCGAGGTCCGAGGGACGGGGCGGTCGCAGATGCCCGGCCCGGTCGGGGTGGGGCACCTTCCCGAGGCGGGGCCCATCCGGACCAGGGCCCGGGTCGGGGGAAGCGCGTCCCATTGCTACGCGCTCCTCATCTCTCAGCGTCCGACAGCCGTCCGGGGCTGGACATAAGCCGCCCACGGCCTCAGTTCCTCTGTCGAGATGCGTCCGGCGACCGTCTGGAGCTGGTCATAAGCCGCGCAAGAGGCCCCAGTGCTTCTCATGGAGGGCGTCTGAGGGCTGTCCGGGGTGGAAAGACGGCCGACAGCGGCTATTCCGTCGTGGAGTCGGGTCAGCGAGAGCGGACCGCTCGGATCGCCGACCGTTTGCCTCAATTGCCCAGCTTTGAGGCTGGGTTTGTGGTGTCACTTGTGCTCTGACCCGGATCCACGACGGAATAGCAGGGGAATCAGCCGTCAATCCCTCTCAACGGCCCCGGACGGCCGTCGGACGCACCTCGCGAGGTGAACCGAGGCCGTGGGCGGCTTATGTCCGGCCCCGGACGGCCGTCGGACGCATGGCGACGGACGAATCGAGGCCGTGGGCGGCCTATGTCCGGCCCCGGATGGTCGTCGGACGCTGAGACGTGCGGAGCGCGTAGCGATTTGATGCGCCCACCGACCCGGCCGGTGTGCGGGATGGGCCCGTCTCGGGAAGGTGCCCTTTCACGCCCGACCGGGCAGGGCTTCTCCGGCCACCCCGTCCCTAAAAGGAACGCCCGGCCCGTTCCTTTGGGGGTTTCCCGGCAGTCTTCGTATGTCCGGGGCGGGACGGTCGGTCAAGGGTGGAGCGCAGCGACATCGCGCAGCGACGCGACGACGAAGGAGGAGCGCCCTTGAGGGGCCGGCCCGACGCGGAGAGACGATGGGACTGACGGGAAACCCCCATACACATCCCAGACCACCGCCCGCGTGGCTCCCGCCCCCCGAAGCCCCCGCCCCCCGCAGCGGCGGCTTCAGGCCTTTTCCGGGGACGTCAGGTCGATCAGGCGGCAGACCGTCTCGATGTCGATCTTGACCTGGGCGATCGAGGCGCGGCCGGAGAGCCACGTGATCAGCGCCGAGTGCCAGGTGTGCTCGATGACCCGGACTGCCGAGAGCTGCTCCGCCGTCGGCGGCTGCTCCAGGCCCATCGCGTCCAGGATGATCGCCGTGGTCAGCCGGGACACCGTGTCCACCTCGGGGCTCACGCTCCGGTCCGCGAACGTCAGTGCCCGCACCATCGCGTCGGCCAGCTGCGGCTCCCGCTGCAGGGCGCGGAAGGCCCGCATCAGGGTCTCCGCGACCCGGGCCGCCGGGTCGTCCCCGGCCGGCGGGCGTTTGCGCAGCGTGGTGTGCATGTGCTGGAGCTGGTCCTGCATGGTGGCGACCAGCAGGTGCACCTTGGACGGGAAGTAGCGGTAGAGCGTGCCCAGCGCCACGCCCGCCGCCTCCGCGACCTCGCGCATCTGCACGGCGTCGAATCCGCCCCGGCTGGCCAACTGGGCGCTGGCGTGCAGGATCCGCCGGCGGCGTGCCTCCTGGCGCTCCGTCAGGGGAGGCGACGCCGGTGTGGTGACGGCCTTCACTTCCGCTGTCATGTGTCCCGTTCCGTGTCGTTGCGCGGGCTGAATCAGGGCTGATCCGCAGCCGGCATCGTAGGCGCCGGAGCCGTGGCGTGAATCACCTGCTCCGCCTCTTACGGTGTGGTTTCCGGCCGGTAGATTCAATGGTCTTCGACGGATCAAGTCTGAAACTTGTTCTACATTATCCGAGCGGTTACGCTCCGGCGAAAGTTGCAGTGAGAAGGGGGCCGAGAGTGACCGCAGAGGCCATGGTGACGAGCCCTTTCGCGGGTTCCGCCGCCGACGGCGACCGCCCGCTGCGCATCGCACTCCTCACCTATAAGGGGAACCCGTTCTGCGGGGGCCAGGGCGTCTACGTCCGCCACCTCGCGCGCGAGCTCGTACAGCTGGGGCACTCCGTCGAGGTCCTCGGTGCACAGCCCTACCCGGTCCTCGACACGGGCGCCTCGCTCACCGAACTCCCGAGCCTGGACCTGTACCGCAGCCCGGACCCCTTCCGGACGCCGAAGCGCGACGAGTACCGGGACTGGATCGACGCCGTCGAGGTCGCCACCATGTGGACCGGCGGCTTCCCCGAGCCGCTGACCTTCTCGCTGCGCGCCCGCCGCCACCTGGCCGCGCGCGCCGGTGACTTCGACGTCATCCACGACAACCAGACGCTCGGGTACGGCCTCCTCGCCGACCTCGGCGCCCCGCTGGTCACCACGATCCACCACCCGATCACCGTCGACCGCAAGCTCGACCTCGACGCCGCGACGGGCCGTGTGAAGCGGGCCTCCGTGCGCCGCTGGTACGCCTTCACCCGCATGCAGGGCCGCGTGGCCCGCCGCCTGCCGTCCGTGCTCACCGTCTCCGGCTCCTCCAAGCAGGAGATCGCCCAGCACCTGGGCGTCCGTGACGAGCGCATCCACGTCGTGCACATCGGCGCCGACACCGACCTGTGGTCGCCGGACCCGTCCGTGGCCGAGGTGCCGGGCCGCATCGTCACCACCTCCAGCGCCGACGTGCCCCTCAAGGGCCTCGTGCACCTCGTCGAGGCGCTCGCGAAGCTGCGCACCGAGCAGCCCGAGGCCCACCTCGTCGTCGTCGGCAAGCGCGCCGAGGAGGGGCCGGTCGCCCGCGCCATCGAGACGTACGGACTCCAGGACGCGGTCCGCTTCGTCAAGGGCATCACCGACGCCGAACTCGTGGACCTCGTCCGCAGCGCCCAGATCGCCTGCGTGCCCTCCCTCTACGAAGGCTTCTCGCTCCCGGCGGCCGAAGCCATGGCCACCGGCACTCCGCTCGTCGCCACCACCGGCGGTGCGATCCCCGAGGTCGCCGGCCCCGACGGCGAGACCTGCCTCGCGGTGCCCCCCGGCGACGCGGGTGCGCTGGCCGCCGCCCTGAGCCGGCTGCTGGGCGACCCGGAGCTGCGGGCCCGCCTCGGCGCCGCCGGGCGCGACCGGGTCCTGACCCGGTTCACCTGGGCCAAGGCCGCCGAGGGCACGGTCGCGCACTACCGCGCCGCCGTCGAGCGGGCCGCCCGCACCCGCCGCGCGCGGTGACCTTCCGCCCCGGCCACACCGCTGTTTTCCCCACCACCCCCGAATTCCCCCGCGACCGCGAAGGCAGGACCCCGTGCTGACCGTCGATTTCTCCCGGTTCCCGCTCGCCGCAGGCGACCGCGTACTCGACCTGGGCTGCGGCGCAGGCCGGCACGCCTTCGAGTGCTACCGGAGAGGCGCCCAGGTGGTCGCCGTCGACCGCAACGGCGAGGAGATCCGCGAGGTCGCCAAGTGGTTCGCCGCCATGAAGGAGGCCGGTGAGGCCCCGGTCGGGGCCACCGCCACCGCCATGGAGGGCGACGCGCTCGCCCTGCCCTTCCCCGACGACTCCTTCGACGTCGTCATCATCTCCGAGGTGATGGAGCACATCCCCGACGACAAGGGCGTGCTCGCCGAGATGGTCCGCGTGCTCAAGCCCGGCGGACGCATCGCGATCACCGTGCCGCGCTACGGCCCCGAGAAGATCTGCTGGGCGCTCTCCGACGCCTACCACGAGGTCGAGGGCGGCCACATCCGCATCTACAAGGCGGACGAGCTGCTCGGCAAGATGAAGGCCGCGGGCCTCAAGCCGTACGGCACGCACCACGCGCACGGGCTGCACTCCCCGTACTGGTGGCTCAAGTGCGCCTTCGGTGTGGACAACGACAAGGCGCTGCCGGTCAAGGCGTACCACAAGCTCCTGGTCTGGGACATCATGAAGAAGCCGATGGCGACGCGGCTCGCGGAGCAGGCCCTGAACCCGCTCATCGGCAAGAGCTTCGTGGCGTATGCGACGAAGCCCCACCTCCCCGTCGGCGCCACCCAGTGAGCTCGCCCGGGCGCACCGAACACCTGGTCCTGGACGGCGTACTGACGGCCGAGGAGGCCGCCCTCACGGTGGCGGGCATCCTCGCCGCCCAGCGGTCCGACGGCGCCATACCGTGGTTCCGCGGGCACCACCTGGACCCGTGGGACCACACCGAGGCCGCGATGGCGCTGGACGCGGCCGGTGAGCACGAGGCGGCCGAGCGCGCGTACGCGTGGCTGGCCCGGCACCAGAACCGGGACGGCTCCTGGTACGCGGCCTACGCCGACCGGCCGGACGGCGTGGACACCGCGGAGCCGCAGGACGCGAGCCGCGAGTCCAACTTCACCGCCTACATAGCCGTCGGCGTGTGGCACCACTACCTGTCCACCGGCGACGACGCCTTCCTCGACCGCATGTGGCCGGCCGTCTACGCGGCCGTGGAGTGCGTCCTCTCGCTCCAGCAGCCCGGCGGCGAGATCGGCTGGAAGCGGGAGGCGGACGGTACGGCCGTCACCGACGCCCTGCTCACCGGTTCCTCCTCCATCCACCAGGCGCTGCGCTGCGCGCTGGCCATCGCCGAGCACCGCGAGGAGCCGCAGCCCGACTGGGAGCTCGCGGCGGGCGCGCTGCGGCATGCCATCCGGCGCCACCCGGAGCGGTTCCTCGACAAGAACCACTACTCGATGGACTGGTACTACCCGGTCCTCGGCGGGGCCCTGACCGGCTCCGAGGCCAAGGCGCGCCTCGACGGCCGCTGGGACGAGTTCGTGGTCCCGGACCTGGGTGTGCGCTGCGTCCTGCCCAACCCGTGGGTGACGGGCGGCGAGTCCTGCGAGCTGGCGCTCGCGCTGTGGGCGACGGGGGAGTCGGACCGGGCGCTGGAGATCCTGCGTTCGATCACGCACCTGCGCGCGGACAACGGCATGTACTGGACGGGCTACGTGTTCCAGGACAAGGCCGTCTGGCCGGTCGAGCAGACCACCTGGACGGCCGGGTCGCTGCTGCTGGCCGTCGCGGCGCTCGGCGGGGACGAGGCCACCACCGAGGTGTTCGGCGGGACCTCGCTCCCGGCCGGGCTGGAGCCCGACTGCTGCGGGTGAGCGGGGTGCGGGCTCAGCGGCGGTAGAGCCAGCCGGCGACGGCATGGCCGACGAGGAGGTAGGCCACGGCGGCGATGCCGTAGCCGATGACGACCTGGACCCATTCGCGGCTGAAGGTGAACAGGTCGTAGGACCAGGACGCGAGCCAGGAGGCGACGTCGTGGACGAGGTCGACCAGGGAATTGCCCTGGTTGGCCTCCAGCAGGTAGAGCAGGATCCAGAGTCCGATCACGAAGGCGAGCACGTCCGCCACAAGTGCGACGGCACGGCCTGCCTGACTGCTTCCTCGGGTGCGTGCTCGTGTGTGAGTGCTCATAGGGCGCGTGTTGCCGCGCTGACGGGTCGTAAACCCGTGCCGTGAACCCGAACGGGCGGCCCGGGTGGCGGGGCCGGTGGACCGGGGTGAGGCTGCGGTTGACGCCTCAGTCCCCGGAGGAAACCGTGTCCGTACCCACGACCGTTCGACTTCGCCGCGCCGTCACGGCGGTGGTGCTGTCCACCGCGCTGATGGTCGGCGCCACCGCATGCGGCAGCGGCGGCAACGGCCCGCGCGAGGAGCTCTCCGCGGCTTCGATGGGGGAGCTGGCCGCCCTCGCGGCGGCGGAGCCCGTCGCCGCCGAGGCCGACGAGCAGGCCGCCGCCGCGGTGACGCCCTCGCCCAGTACGTCCGCGGAGAAGCAGAAGTTCGCCAAGACGCGGTTCGTTGCGAACGCGAGCCTGGCGGCCGGTGCGACGTATCAGTGGATCATCAAGCCGTACCGTGCGGGCAAGTTCAAGAAGGGCGCCAAGGGCCGCACCTTCGCGCTGATCAAGGCCGGCCTGGCGGGGGCGTTCGCGTACAACCGGCTCAAGGCGGCGACCGAGAACGCGAAGGGCGACCCGCTGCTGTCGAAGGCCCTGGCTCCGCTCACGGCGGGCATCGAGTCCCTCAAGGGGCTGGGCAGCAAGCTCCGCAGCGGGCAGGCGGGCGACGGTGACATCGACGCGTTCGACAGCGTCATCAACAGCGTGAAGGACGCCGGCAAGAGCGCGGGCGCGGTGGTGACGGACCAGGTCCCGAGCGCGTCGCAGCTGGGCGGCTAGGTCCTAGCGGCCGGCGCCGTACCCCGGCTGATTCAATGGGTGAGTGATCGAGATCGTGGTGGTCGTCCTCGCCGCCGCAGGGGCCGGGTGGCTCCTGCGGCGCAAGCATCGTGAGCGGACGGCCGCAGGGCCCGTGCCCGGGATTCCCTGCATGGTCCGTTTCCCGGCCGGTCAAGGCCGCTGGCGGCCCGGGCGGGTGTACGGGGAGCGGGGCGCGGCCCGGTGGGTTCCGCAGCGGGGCGAGCCCGTGGAGCTGCCCGGCGGGCGTGCCACCGGGGTCCGGGTGCCCTCCGTGAAGGAGGGGATCTCCATCAACCCGAGCTCACGGATCGTCACCTGCGCCTACGAGGGCGGCGGGAGCATCGAGATCGCCGTGATGCCGCTGGACGTGCGGGAACTGCTGGAAGCGGTGCCGCAGGCCGAATCGCCCGCCTGACCCCGCGGCCGCCTCAGGCGCGGCGCCGTCGTTCGGCCACCTCGATGCAGACGAGGCCGAGGGCGACGGCCACCGCCACGAGGCGGGTGGCGCTCCAGGTCGCCTCGACGAGGGCGTCGTTCAGCATGGGGGCTTCGTTCTTGAGCCGCATCGTCGTCTCCACGACGGCCACGAACGGGATGACCAGCCTGCAGGGGAGCCGGTAGGGCCCGTTGCGGGCCAGGTTGCCCGCCACGCCCATGAGCGGTCCCAGCAGAGCGGCGAAGACCCACCACACGACGACCTTCGTCATCAGGCCGGCCCAGTCGAAGTGGGTGATCTGCCCCGTCGTGTCGGTCAGGTCCGCCGCCATGAACTCCCCCTGGCCCGCCTTCACCAGGTAGTAGGCGAGGGAGGCCGCGACGAGCGACAGGACGCCCAGGACCGCAGATTGCCGTTTGGAACTGGAAATTATGCCTACGCAAAAGGCCAGAGCGGCCCAGCTCCATCCAGCGCTCAGGACCAGATGCGCCGCATGCCCCACCGCGCCGTCGGCGGAGAGGAGCAAGGGGCCGGAAACCCCGAGAATTACACCGGCGACGAGCGCATACATTCCCGCTGCAAAATAAGAGCGCATAAATCGAAACCTTAAGATATGTGGCCCGATATGAATTGCGCAGAGATTTTACCATCGCCGTTTCCGGGCCCGGCCCCCTGGCCTGAATTCGACAGCCAGGGGGTCCGGGTGGATGACTTACTGCGCGCCCTCAGCGGTCGGCTTAGTAGACGCCCCAGTACGTGTAGCAGGTGTAGGCGGCGCCGGCCGTGATCGAGGCGTTGGCCCAGATGTCGGCATCCTTGATGACCTTGCTGGTGTGACCTGCCTTGATGGCGGTGGCTGAGTGCTTCTTCGACGGGTGGATGTAGTTGGAGTAGCACGTGGTGCCCGTGGCCGCGGCCCGGGTGCCGTAGTTCCAGGTGCCCCCGCCGACGCTCTTGCTGGCCAGCGGTGCGAACGCGCCCCGGGAAGAGTTCACGGGAACCGCGGCAACGCCCCACTGTGTCGGCTTTTCGCCATTCGGGCCGATGAGCTCGGCCGGCGGGGTCGCCGAGGCGGCGGCGGTGTAGACGAACGGCTGCGGCGTCGCGGCCATGGCCGGGGTTGCGGTGGCGAAAGCTCCGACGGCTGCAACGGATGCGGCGGCAATGGCGAAAGTCTTGCTGGACATCTTCATGTTTCTTGCATTCCCCTTCGGTCTCGCTGAGCAAGATCGAGAACAGTCTGCAATGAACCGTCGCCGCTGCAAAGAGATTTTAGTAATTCCGCTTGAGGGCATTTTTTGTTGATGCGACCAATGGGTCTTTTCGGTCACTTCGCGGCGAGGCTGGCCGAGGGGTCTCCCGGGAGGTGGTGACCGGTGCGACCCGTCAGTAGAGCCATCGGTCCAGGAGTTGCGGCCACAGGAGGTCCGCGTAGCCGTCGAAGGCCGCAGGGTCGATCTCCTTCAGCTCCTCGGCCAGCCGGTCCAGCTCGGCGAAGGCCTGCTCCTCCTCCTCTTCGGAGAGGTACTCCTCGGGACCGTCCGGCTCGCCGAGAAGCTCTGAGGCGGTGACGCGGCTGCCGTAGCGGTGCAGGACGTCGAGCCACAGGCCGACGCCCGAGTTGGCGAACCGTGCCTCCCCGTCGGGCGCGACGAAGTAGACCGCCCCCTCGGTCGGCTGCGATCCGGACCCTATCGATCCGGCCCCTGCCCGGAGGGCGGCCGCCGTTGCGGGGGCGACCCTCAGCTGTTCAGCTCCGCCAGGACGCGCAGGGTGTGCGGGTCCGGGGCCGTCAGCAGGAGGTCGGTCACCGGGCCCTTGCGCCACAGCTCCAGGCGTTCGGCGATCCGTTCCCGCGGGCCGATCAGTGAGATCTCGTCCGCGAACGCGTCCGGTACCGCCAGGACCGCCTCCTCCTTGCGGCCGGCGAGGAACAGCTCCTGGATGCGGCGGGCCTCGTCCTCGTAGCCCATGCGCGCCATCAGGTCGGCGTGGAAGTTGCGGGCCGCGTGGCCCATGCCGCCGATGTAGAAGCCGAGCATCGCCTTGACCGGCAGCAGTCCTTCCGCGACGTCGTCGCAGACCTTCGCGCGGGCCATCGGCGCGATCATGAAGCCCTCGGGGAGGTCGGTCAGGGAGGCCCGGTAGACATCGGTGCGGGTCGGCGACCAGTACAGAGGGAGCCAGCCGTCGGCGATCCGGGTCGTCTGCGCGATGTTCTTCGGTCCCTCGGCGCCCAACAGCACCGGCAGGTCCGCGCGGAGCGGGTGGGTGATGGGCTTCAGGGGTTTGCCGATGCCGCTGCCGTCGTCGCCGCGGTACGGGTGGCTGTGGAAGCGGCCGTCCAGTGCGACCGGGCCCTCGCGGCGCAGCACCTGCCGGATGACCTCCACGTACTCGCGGGTGGCGGTGAGCGGTGAGGAGGGGAAGGGTCGGCCGTACCAGCCCTCGACCACCTGGGGGCCGGACAGTCCGAGGCCGAGCATCATCCGGCCGCCGGAGAGGTGGTCCAGTGTCAGGGCGTGCATCGCGGTGGCGGTGGGGGTGCGGGCGGCCATCTGGGCGATGGCGGTGCCGAGGCGGATCCGCGAGGTGTGCGCGGCGATCCAGGTCAGCGGGGTGAAGGCGTCCGATCCCCAGGCCTCGGCGGTCCACACCGAGTGGTAGCCGAGGTTCTCGGCCTCGGTGGCGAGGTCGAGGTGGCCGGGGTTGGGGCCGCGGCCCCAGTAGCCGAGTGCGAGTCCGAGGCGCATGCGCGTTCCCTCCAGGATCTGACGAGGCGTCAGGTGACTGTAGGGCAACGGCCCCCCGCCCGGAAGGGCGGGGGGCCGCTGGTGCCGGGTCCGGTGCGGTCAGCCGCGCTGGATGCCCGAGGTGTCGTTCAGGAGGCCGCGACGGCCGTCCTGGGTCTGGGCGATCAGGGTGGCCGCGCCACGCTGCTCGACGGCCAGGTACCAGGTGCCCGGGGCGAGCTCGGCGATCGGGGTGGGGGAGCCGTCCTCGGAGAAGAGGGGGCGGGCCACCGGGACCGCGAACCAGAACGGCGTGAAGTCCGCCGCGGGAGCCGGGGCCGGGGTCTGCTGGGAGTCCTGCGGACCGGGACCGGCGGCCGGGTTCGGCGAGCCGCCGTACGGCGGGACCGGCTGCGGCGTGGAACCGTACGGGGTCTGCTGCGCGCCCGGGTAGCCGTACCCGGCACCCGGCTGGGGCTGGCCCGGCTGGCCCGCGTACGGCGGGACGGCGGCCGGCTTCGGCTCCGGAACCAGCTGGCCGGCCAGCGCCGGGATCTTCGCGCCGGCCAGGGCCACACCGGCCAGGGCCAGGGTGGCGAGGAAGGCGAGGATGGAGCCGGCACCCAGGTCGAGCACGTCCGGGCAGGTGATCAGCGACCACAGAGACGACCATGCGGCCGAGACGGCGAGCACGGTGCCCCACGTCGCCAGCGGCATGCCGAGCACCTTGCGCGTCTCCGGCTGGAAGCGGGCCGCGATCAGCAGGCCGGCGGCGACGAAGCCGACGAGGAAGATGGTGGGGAGCACCAGAAGGTAGGCGCGGGTGCTCCATCCGTTCGGCGTTTCACCCCCGTCGGCGGAGTAGAAATCGAGGAGCGAAGCGATGAACAGCAGCGCCGCTGCTCCGATCACCACGCCGTCGCCTCGAGTGAGGGAGCGGATGTTCACGTCTCAGGTGTCCTTCTCGGTCTCGGTCGTCTCGTGGTGCCGCGGTCGCAGATCATGCCTGCAGCGGGGCGGGCGGCACCATCGTACGGAGGTTTCCGGCGGCCGAGATGATCGGGTCGACGGGTGGACCCGCCGGACTCCCGAGAGTGACTACCCGCCGAGGAAGCCGACGATGCCGTCCGCGATGCCCTGGGCCGCCTTCTGCCGCCACTCCGGACTCGTCAGCTGCGCCGCGTCCTTGGCGTCACGCATGTTGCCGCATTCGATGAACACCTTGGGCTGAGTTGACAGGTTCAGTCCGCCCAGATCGTCGCGGACGACCAAGCCGGTGCCGCTGCCGAGGTAGTTGGCGGGGGCCGATCCGGTGGTGCGGGCGAAGTTCCCGGCGATGCGCTCGCCGAGCTCCCGGGACGGGCCGACGATCTTGGCGGTGTCGGCGCTGCCGCTCTTGACCGTGGCCGGGAGGATGATGTGGAAGCCGCGGTTGCCCGCCGAGACCCCGTCGGCGTGGACGGACACGACGGCGTCCGCCTTCGCCTCGTTCCCGATGCGGGCGCGCTCCGTGATGCACGGCCCCCAGGCGCGGTCGCCCGTCTCGTGGGTGAGGACCACCTTCGCGCCCTGGGCCTCCAGGGCGGTCCGCAGCCGTTTCGACACGTCCATCGTGAACTCGGCCTCCATGTAGCCGGAGTTGGTGGTCGTGCCGGTGGTGTCGCACTCCTTGCGGTTCGTGCCGATGTCGACCTGCTGGTCGATCTCGTCGGTGTGCTTGAAGTTGCCGGTGTTGTGGCCGGGGTCGACGACCACGGTCCGGCCGGTGAGCGGGCCCTTGGCGGGGGCCGGTGCGGGCGCGGCCGCCGGGCTGCTCGTACCGGCGCCGGGGCTCGTACTCGCGCTCTCGCTCGGGGTGGATCCGGGCTTGGCGTCCCGCTGGCCCGGCGACAGGGCCGAGTGCGAGGCGGGCAACGGCGCCGGGCGCGCCTGCCCGTCCGGCCCGGACCCGGCGAACGCCTGGGTCAGGACCCAGCCCGCGAGGGCGGCCGGGGCGAGCGCGGCAACCCCGACGACGAGCGTGGAGCGTCGGGTGAACCAGGGCCGGTCCGTGCTGATGGAGGAGCCGGACTCGGGGGGCGGGGGGCTGTTGTCGTTGCGCACGCGGCGATGCTAGACCCGGGGCCCGGCGCCCGTCCGGACCGTAGGCCGTCCGAGGGCGCGGTGCGCTTATATGAGCGACGCCCATTTTCTTGACCGGTACATTCCAAAATCCACCTGTACGTTACCGGAAGGTCAAGAACATGTCCGAGGTCGGCGCAGTTGGTTCGGAGCCGCAAACCCCAGCAGGAGACGGAGGTCTGCTCTTCCGCGGGAGGGACGTCGAGGAGCTCAGTGATCTGATCCGCGTGCGGTTCGCGCCCCATCGATTATCGGTCCTGGCGGATCTCCCGCTCGACGGCCGTTTCCGGTGTCTCCGGGAGGGGACGGTCGCACTCTACGAGCTGGGATACGGCTCGGAGGTCGACGTCACGCCCGAGGCGCCGCTGGACTTCTACAACATCCACGTCCCGCTCGCCGGTGACGGCGCCGTCACCCTGAACGGCAAGCTGCTCTCCTCCCCGCTCAGCGTCGCGGGACCGGACCAGAAGCTGGGGATGCGCTGGAGCCACGACAGCGTGAACCGGGTCCTGATCATCCCGCGCCGGAGCATCGACCAGGCCGTCGCCGTCCGGCTCGGGGACCTGCCGCAACGCCCCGTGGACTTCGTGCCGGTCCTCGACGACCGGGCGGAACCGGTGACGGCGTGGCTGACGGCGGTGGCGCACTTCGCCGAATTCGCCGGCTCCGCCCTCGCCGCCCGCTCACCCCTGGCCGTCCAACACTTCGAGCAGCTCCTCGTGAACGGTCTGCTCGACGCGCAGCCCCACGTGCTCAGCGAAGCCGTGGCGGGCCGCGGCTGCGCCGCCCTGCCCAGCGCCGTACGCCGCGCCACCGCCTTCTGCGCCGAACACGCCGCCGAGCCCATCTCGGTGGCCGACATGGCACAGGCCGCCCGGGTCGGGGTGCGCAGTCTGAGGGAAGGCTTCCGGATGCACCTGGACACGACCCCGCTGGCGTACCTGCGCGGCGTGCGGCTGGACCTCGCGCGCCGCGATCTCCTCGCGGCGGCCGACGGCGATGCGCCCAGGACCGTCACCGATGTGGCCCTGCGCTGGGGGTTCACGCATCTGGGCCGGTTCACCGGCCACTATCGCAAAGCCTACGGAGAGACCCCCTCGCAGACCCTGCGCAGCTCCTTCGGCTTCGGGTGAAAACGAACGACCTGGCTCTTCGCTATCCGGAAACGTGTCCGCGCCCCGCCGAAAGCGGATAGCAGGACGACTTGCGCCCCAGCCATGCTCGGAGCGGCCGTTCTCAGGCCGTACTGCATCACAGCAAACGGGGAGAAACCTTTCATGAAGCTCAAGGGAACACTCGCTGTCGGTGTGTCCGCCTTCGCCCTGTCCGTGCTCCTCGCACCGGCATCCGCGACGGCGCTCGAGACCGCGCCGTCCGGCAGCAGCTCCGCGTCGATCCTGGCGCAGCTCACCGAAGGCGGGACGGTCGACCTGGCCCTCCAGGCCGAGCCCGCCATCGGGTACATCTACAACCAGAGCGGCAAGTGTCTGGAGATCTCGAACTCCTCCAAGGCCAACGGCGCACGGGCCCAGCAGTGGGACTGCAAGGGCCAGGCCGGCTCGAAGTGGGGCATGGCCGACGCGGGCGGCGGCAACTACTACCTCGTCAACGCCAACAGCGGCAAGTGCCTGGAGATCGAGAACTCCTCCACCGCCAACGGCGCTCGGGCCCAGCAGTGGGACTGCAAGGGCCAGGCCGGCTCGAAGTGGCGCTTCTACGTGGTCGCCGGCCAGGCGGCCAAGGTCGTCAACGCCAAGAGCGGCAAGTGCCTGGAGATCGAGAACTCCTCCAAGTCCAACGGCGCTCGGGCCCAGCAGTGGAGCTGCAACGGCCAGCTCGGGGCGTACTGGCACTGAGCCGCCCAGGGGCCCCGGCGCCCCGCCGGTGAAGAAGGAGCCTCCGTACGGTCCCTGACCGTACGGAGGCTCCCTCCTGTGTCCCAGGGGTCCTAGATGCCCGCGCCCGTGCGGCGCAGCACGCGCAGGGAGTCGGTGACGGAGATCTCCTCGAAGGCACCGGAGGCGAGGGCGCGCAGGTAGATGCGGTACGGGGCCTGGCCGCCGTCGGCCGGGTCCGGGAACACGTCGTGGATGACGAGCGTGCCGCCCGACGCGACGTGCGGGGCCCAGCCCTCGTAGTCCCCGGTGGCGTGCTCGTCGGTGTGGCCGCCGTCGATGAAGACGAAGCCGAGGCTGCCGCCCCAGGCCGCCGCGACCTGCGGGGACCGGCCCACGATCGCGATCACGTGGTCCTCCAGCCCTGCCTTGTGCAGGGTCCGGCGGAAGGTCGGCAGGGTGTCCATCAGCCCGACCTCCGGGTCCACGACCGTCGGGTCGTGGTACTCCCAGCCCGGCTGCTGCTCCTCGCTGCCCCGGTGGTGGTCGACGGTGATCGCCGCGACGCCGGCCTCGCGGGCGGCGTCGGCGAGCAGGATCGTGGAGCGGCCGCAGTACGTGCCGACCTCCAGCAGCGGCAGCCCGAGCGCCCCTGCCGCGACGGCCGCCTCGTACAGGGCGAGACCCTCCCGTACGGGCATGAACCCCTTGGCGGCCTCGAAGGCGGCGAGGGTCTCCGGCTTGGGGGTGGCCATGGTGTTCCTCCGGCGTTGATCGTGTGGGGGCGGTGGCGGCCCATGGTGCCTTACCCGCTGGTAGGACGCTACGGCCGGGGTGGGCCCGTACGCCGCCGCCCGGTCAGCGGCCGAACAGGCGGGACAGTCCGCCGGTCCCGCCGGTGCCCTCCGCGCGCCGCCGCTCCCGTACGACCCGCCGGAAGTCCGCCCGGGTGTCGGAGACCTCCTGGGCCAGCCACCGGGTGCCGGACAGCAGCGGAAGCCGGTGCAGCAGCAGGTCCATGTGGGCCAGGGCGCTCACGGGATCCCCCGCCTCGCCGATGCTGCGCAGCACCCGGTACGCCACCTCGGGGTCCCCGTACTCGGCGAGTTCCGCGAGGTCGGGGAAGAGCCGCCAGTACAGGAGCGCGGCGCCCGCGAAGTCGCCGACCAGCCAGGCATCGTGGGCGAGGCGCCGCCGCACGTCCAGCAGCATCGGGCTGTCGGCGGTCAGGGCCCATTCCAGATCGGGCAGCAGCGGTCCCAGCCAACGGCGTTCGCTCACGGCGCGCTCGTGCGTGCGCGCGTCCCACTGGCCGTCGCGGTCCGAGGCCCCCCGGTGCATGGCCGAGGCCAGGTGGTACCGGGCGGTCAGCGTGACGAGGGCGTGCGGGCCGAACACCTGGGCGGCCTGCCCGATGATCTCGCGCAGCTCCTCCTCGTGGCGGCGGCCGTCGCCGGGCCCGAAGGCCGCGGCCTCGCCGACCCGGGTGGCGCGCCCGGTGATCGTGTCCGGGTGCTCCAGGCCCAGGACCCGCACCATGCGGGGCAGGATGCGCTCCAGGTCCATGGCGGACTGCCTCCGGACGAGCAGGGCCCGGTGGTACGCGGCGCGCACCGTGAGCGCGTCCTGCGCGCCCACCTCCTCGGTCAGGTCGGCCACCAGCATCGTGAGCCGCTGCACGATGTCGGCCGGATCGTCCTCCAGCAGCTGCGTCAGCCTGCGGTCCAGCATCGTGCGGACCGGGTCGCCGGCCGTGGTGTGCACGGTGGGGGAGTACGAGGGCGGCGGCGGCCAGGACACGACGGCCGTCACCACCGCGGTCGGGGCGGGGGCGGGCGGAGCGGGGGCGGGCGCAGGAACGGCCCCGGACAGGTCCGCCGGCTGCAGTCCGCGGGCGATCTCCGCCAGCCGGCGGGACACCTCTCCCGCGTCCGCGGGCCGCTCGCGCGGGTCCTTGGCGAGCAGGTCGCGTACGAGGGCGTCCAGCGCGCCCGGCAGCCCCGCGCGCAGGGTGCCGGGCGCGGGCGGTACGGCCGTGAGGTGCTGGGCGAGCAGCTCGTGCATCTCGCGGGCGGCGAACGGCCGTGTCCCGGTGAGCAGTTCCATGAGCACGCAGCCGAGGGCGTACAGGTCGGCCCGCCCGTCCACGGGGACGCCGTTCGCCCCGCCGGTCCAGCGCTCGGGTGCCATGTACGGGAACGAGCCGATGACCATCCCGGTGCCGGTCAGCTCCGTACCGGCGCCGCCCTGGGCCTTGGCGATCCCGAAGTCGAGCACCTTCACCACCCGGGCTCCGGTGACCATCACGTTGGCGGGCTTGATGTCGCGGTGGACGACCCCGCCGGCGTGCGCGGCGCCGAGGGCGGCCGCCACCTGCGCCGCCCAGTCCAGGGTGTCCGCCAGCGGGGGCACGCCCTCGTCCAGGACCTGGGCGAGGCTGCGGCCCTGGAGCAGCTCCATCACGAGGAAGACGGCGCTGCGACCGGCCCGTTCGGTGCGGCCGAAGTCGTGGACGGTGGCGATGTTGGGGTGCGCGAGGTTCCCGGCGAGGCTGGCCTCGCGCTCGAAACGGCGGGTCTCCTCCGGCGTCTGCGGATATCCGATCTTGATCGCGACCTGACGGCCCACCCGGCTGTCCTCGGCCCGCCACACCTCGCCGAAGCCGCCCCGGCCGAGCAACTCGTCCAGGGCATAACGGTCTTCGATCAGTTCCCGCACGTGCTCGGCCCCCGTCGCCGCAAGATCGGTCCAGCAGGGCATTATCGCCGGGCACGCGCGTCCCTTTCTGCCCGACTGCGACCGATCGAGCCATTCGGGCCACCGGAGCGCACCGGGCTGATTACGCTCGGCGACAGCGCGAAACGACCGCCGAACACAGGTGTACTTGGGGGTGACCGCCTCATGGTCAAGATCCGCGAGCTCGATCCCAGCGCCTCTCCGCTGGACTACTACGGCTACGAACTGCGGCGGCTGAGAGAGCAGGCGGGCCTGAAGCAGGCGCAGTTGGGCGACATCATCTTCTGCACGGGCTCCCTGGTCGGCCAGATCGAGACGACGAAGCGGGTCCCGACGCGGGACTTCTCGGAGCGGGTGGACGCGGCGCTCGGTACCGGCGGGGTGTTCTCCCGGCTGGTGGGGCTGGTGCTGAGGTGCCAGCTGCCGACGTGGTTCCAGCCGTACGCGGAGATGGAGGCGCGCGCCTCGTACATCTCGACGTACCAGGCGCAGTTGGTCTACGGACTGCTGCAGACGGAGGCGTACGCGAGGGCCGTGCTCGGGGTGCGGACCGAGGGGGGCCTCGACGCCAAGGTGGCTGCCCGGATGGAGCGGCAGCGCATCCTCGACCGCGAGGACCCGCCACTGATGTGGGTGGTGATGAGCGAGGCCGTCCTGCACCAGGAGGTCGGTGGCCGCGAGGTCATGCGGAACCAGCTCGCCCACTTGCTGGAACAGCAGAGGAGGGAGTGGGTGAAGGTGCAGATCCTGCCGTTCGAGGCGGGCGCCCATGCGGGGGTGATGGGCTCGTTCAACCTTCTGCGATTCGAGGACGACCCCGACATCGTCTACACCGAGGACTTCGTGCAGGGCCATATGACGGCCAATCCGCAAGCTCTCAGGGAGGGTTCGCTCCGATACGATCATTTGCAGGCAGCCGCCCTGTCTCTGGACGACTCGGCGGAACGGATCGCCCGCGTAATGGAGGAGCGTTATGGACATCAACCAGAACCTGACGGGCGCGCAGTGGCGTAAGTCTTCGTACAGCGGTGACACCGGCGGCGACTGCGTCGAGTGCGCGCCGCTCGGTGACACCGGCTGGCTCAAGGCCTCGTACAGCGGGGACACCGGAGGCAATTGCGTCGAGATCGCCGCTCAGCCCTGCCTCGTCGCCGTGCGGGACTCCAAGAACCCCGAAGGTCCCGTCTTCACCGTCCAACCGGCCGCGTTCCAGGCGTTCGTGAGGTCCCTCTCTGTATGATCCGCCCCTGACGAGGGGGAGGGAGTCGGGGGGACATGAAGCACGTAGGACCGGACGGTCCGACGCATGTGGGGCCGTTCAAGGTGGCCGGTGTGCTCGGGCAGGGTGGGATGGGGCGGGTCCTGCTGTGCGCGGGGCCCGACGGGCGGCTCGTGGCCGTCAAGCAGGTGCTCACGCACTACGCCGACGACGCCGGCTTCCGGGCCCGTTTCCGTCGTGAGGTCGTGGCCTCGCGCAAGGTCTCCGGTGCCTACACGGCGGCCGTGATGGACGCCGACCCGGACGCGCCGACGCCGTGGCTGGCCTCGGTGTTCGTGGCCGGGCCCTCGCTGGGCGCCGTGGTCAAGGCGGACGGGGTGCTGTCCGAGGCCGTCGTCCACCGGCTCGCGGCGGGTCTGGCGTCGGCGCTCGCGGAGATCCACCGGGCGGGGCTCATCCACCGCGACCTCAAGCCCGACAACGTGCTCCTCGCCGAGGACGGCGTACGCGTCATCGACCTCGGCATCGCGCGGGCGACGGAGGACGAGTCCGAGGGTGAGACCGGGCTGACGCGCACCGGGTGGGTGATCGGTTCGCCCGCGTTCATGTCGCCCGAGCAGGCCGAGAGCAAGCCGCTGACCCCGGCGAGCGATGTGTTCTCGCTCGGTTCGATGCTGGTCATGGCGTTCACCGGCAGCAGCCCCTTCGCGGGTGCCTCGACCCTGCAGACGCTCTACGACGTGGTGCACTCGACGCCCGATCTGAGTGCCGTACCCGCCGGGCTGCGCGGGATCGTGGAGCAGTGCCTGGCCAAGGATCCGGCCGCCCGGCCGACCCCGGCGCAGCTGCTCGAACTGCTGGGACCGGTCGCTCCGGCCGGGCTGCAGTGGCCGCCCGCCGTGTACCGGATGCTCGCCGCGCAGCGGGCGGACATCGACGGGCTGCTCTCCGGGGGGACGGCGACCGCCGTGGCCCCGCCCGAACAGCTCCCCGAACTGCTTCCCGAGCCCGAGCCCGAGCCCGAGCCCGAGCTGGAAGCCGAGCCTGCTCCCGAGCCCGGGCCCGGGCCTGCTGCCGAGCCCGCTCCCGCCCCGGCCCCCGAGCCCGTGCGGGACGAGGCGGCGCAGGCCGGGCCGTCCGTCGTTCCTGCCCGGCCGGACACCCCGCCGACCGAGCCGTCGGCCACGCCGCCGCGCCCCGCCCCGGGGCTGCGGTCGCGGACCGTGGCCCTGGTGGCCGCCGGGGTGCTCGTGGCGACGGGCGTCGGAGTGGGGGCGTACGCCCTGGACCGGGCGGGGGGCACCGGTCCCGCCGCCTACCCCGACGTACCGGCCTGCCGGGAAGCCACCAGGAACCTCCAGCTGGCGGGGCGGGAATCGAAGGAGGACTTCCACAGCACGACCGCAAATCAGGCGCACACGATGTGCTCCTGGTACGAGGCCGGGTCCACCCGGCGGAGCGCGCTGGTCCGGTGGGACGTCAAGCGGGGCGGTGACGACGCCGCCAACGCGCGGCTCCAGCAGGTCGGCTTCGCCGCGGACGCGGACGGCGGGAGGCGGGCGAACAACCTCGGTTTCGGTGACGGGGCGTACTGGGAATCCTCCAACGCCGAATGGACCTGCGCGTTCTCCGTGCGGCAGGGCAATCTGGTCGTCTGGGTCGGCCTCCACCGTCCCGGGGGGTGCGAGGACAAGGCCAAGTCGGTCGCCAAGGCCGCGCTGGCGGCCGTGCCCGCCGACGCCGGCTGAATCCCTCCTACCGCTTCTCGTCCTGCCGTCGCACCATCTCGCCGATCCAGAGGGGCGCGAAGGGAGACGTGCAGTTCGGGGGAGTCGGGTAGTCCTTGAGGACCTCCAGGCGCTCGCCGATGGCGATCGCGCGGGCGCGGTGCTCGGGGTGCTCGATGCCGATCTGCGCGAGGCAGTGGTTCATCGCCCACTGCAGGCGGTCCGGGGCGTCCTTCATCCGCGCCTCGATGAGATCGAGCAGTCCCGGGAGGTCGAGACCGTCGGGCTTCTTCGCCACCCGCTCGGTCGTCAGGGCCCAGCCGGCGCTCGCGACGACCGGATCCGGATCCGCGAACCAGGCGAGGCGCAGTTCCTCGCCGTGCGGGTTCTTCTTCACCACGTAGTTCACGAGCCAGTCGTGGACCTTGGGGGTGCGGGACTCGCGGAGCATGGTGTCCAGCTCGTCGCGCTCGAAGGCCTTCGGGCGGCAGATCAGCAGTGCCAGGAGCCGGGCCGCGGTGTCGTCCGTCCGCCAGAGCCCGCGCGCGAGGTCCTGCTGCGTCTTGAGGCGCTTCGCGATCGCGCGCAGCTTGCCGAGGTTCACGCCGTGGTCGTCGCCGTGCTTCTCGTTCACAGCCCGCATCTTCGGGTCCTCGAGCCCGGCCAGTTCGGCCATGACCTGCGCCACCGTCGTCTCGGTCATCACGGGCTCCTGTCCGTCGCGGATGAAATCCACCCTACGGCGGGCGGTGGGCGAGGACCGGCGGTCCGCCCCGGCCTACTCACGCCCGTCCGGGTAGCTGTACTCAGGCGGAGCACACCGTCCGCCGCCTAGCGTGCGGACCATGAGTTCCACGCAGACCGATCCGTTCGAAGACGAGGCCCTCCCGCAGGTGACGGGCACCTGGTCACTCGTGCTGGGGAGCGTGGCCGTCGCGTCCACCGGCTGTCCGCTGCTTCCGGAGTCCGTTCCGAACCTGCTGCGCTTCCTCCCGCTCTACCTGGTCCTGCCGCTGGGGGTCTGGGCGGTCGTCTCGGGAGGCATCGCCCTGCGGCGCGTGCGCGGCGACGAGGGCGCCAGCCGCACCCGGGCGCGGGCCGGGATCACCCTCGGGACGGTGGCCGTCGTGACGGTGACGGGCGCCCTCGTCTGGGCGGTCTGGGCGCTGCGCAACATCTGAGAGCGCCGGCGGGCAAGGCCCGTGGCGGTGGGCGGGTCACCGGCCGGGGCCCCCGACCTGCGGTCTCGGCCGCCGAACGAAGAACGCGTCCATCCGACCGGTCATCTGACCTTCCGTCAGATTGGAACGTGTTCTAGTCTGCCGCGCATGGGCATCGGAATCACGCAGGAGCAGCGCGAGTTGGCCGAGGCGGTGCGCGGCTGGGTCGCGCGGGCCGCGCCTCCAGAAGAGATCCGCAAACTGCTCGACACCCCGCCGCAGACCGGGGCGCGGCCCGCCTACTGGGACGCCATGACCGCGCAGGGCCTGCTGGACCCGCACCTGGACGGCGGGACCCTGCTCGACCTGGCCGTCGTCGTCGAGCAGGCGGCCCGGGCCGCGCTGCCCGGGGCGTACCTGCCGAGCGCGCTGGCCTCCGTACTGCTGGACCGGGCCGGGGCCGAGCCGCTCGAAGGCCGGGTCGGCGCGGTCGCGCTCGGGCCCGGGACCCTGACCGCCGTCGCCGCCCCGGGCGGCGGGTACCTGCTCGACGGGCTCGCGCCGCCCGTGCTCGGCGCCGGCGAGGCCGACCTGGTGCTGCTCGCCGCCGAGGCCGCGCACGGCACCCGGTGGTTCGCGGTGGACGCGGCCGCGCTGGACATCCGTACGCACGAGAGCGCCGACCCGACCCGCCCCACCGCCGAGGTCCGGGCGCGGGGGGTCGCCACCGGCCCGGACCGGCTGCTGGAACTGGACGCGGCCCTGGTGCGCGACCTGGCCTGCACGCTGTTCGCCGCCGACGCCTGCGGCACCGCCGCCTGGGCCCTGCACACCGCCGCCGAGTACGCGAAGGTGCGCGAGCAGTTCGGCCGGCCCATCGGGCAGTTCCAGGGCGTGAAGCACCTGTGCGCCGACATGCTGGTCCGCCTCGAGCAGGCCCGGGCGCTGGCCTGGGACGCCGCACAGGCCATGGACGAGCCCGCCGAGGTGCGCTCGCTGGTGGCGGCCCTCGCCGCCGGCACCGCCCTGGACGCCGCCTACACCTGCGCCAAGGACTGCATCCAGATCCTCGGCGGGATCGGCTTCACCTGGGAGCACGACGCCCACATCTACCTGCGGCGGGCCCTGGTCGCCCGCCAGCTGCTGGGGCCCGGCGACGGACACCGCGTACGGGCCGTGCGGCTCGCGGCCGCCGGGGCGCGCCGGGAGCTGAAGCTGGAACTGCCCGCGCAGGCCGAGACGTACCGTGCGAAGGCCCGTACCGCCATCGGGGAAGCGCGCGGGCTCGGCCCGGCCGCAGCCCGCCGGATCCTGGCCCCCACCGGCTACGCCGCCCCGTACCTGCCGGCCCCGTACGGGCTCGGCGCGGGACCGGTCGAGCAGCTCGTCGTCCAGCAGGAGCTCGCCGCTGCCGGGGTCAAGCTCGCCGACCTCGGGATCGCCACCTGGGTGGTGCCCTCACTGCTCGCCTACGGGACGCAGGCGCAGCGGGAGGCCTACCTCCTGCCGACCCTGCGCGGGGACCTCACCTGGTGCCAGCTCTTCTCGGAGCCGGGCGCGGGCTCGGACCTGGCCTCGCTGCGGACCAGGGCGGAGCGGCGGGAGGACGGCTCCTGGAAGGTCAACGGGCAGAAGGTGTGGACGAGTTCCGCGCACAGCGCCGACCTCGGGATCCTGCTGGCCCGCACCGACCCGGACGCGCCCAAGCACAAGGGGCTCGGCTACTTCGTCGTCGACATGAAGAACACCCCCGGCATCGACGTCCGGCCGCTGAAGGAGATCACCGGCGAGGCCCTCTTCAACGAGGTGTACTTCGACGACGTGGAGCTCCCGGCGGACGCGCTGGTCGGCGCCGCGGACGGCGGCTGGAAGGTGGCCCGCAACACCCTCGGCAACGAACGCGTCCACATGGCCGACCAGATGACCTTCGACACCGGCCTGGAGGCGCTGCTGGCGCGCGCCGCCGGTCTCGACGGCACGTACAGGGCGCGGATCGGAGCGCTGGCCGCCGAGGCCCACGCCCTGGCCTGCATCGGGCTGCGCACCACGCTCCAGCAGGTGTCGGGGCTGGAGCCGGGCGCGGGCGCCTCCGTGCGCAAGCTCGTCCAGACCCCGCACCAGCAGCGGACCGCCGAGCTCGCGCTCGAACTGCTGGGGCCGGCGGGCGCGGTGCGGGAAGGAGCGGGGGAGCGGGCGGTGCACGGGATGCTCATGTCCCGCTGCCTGACCATCGCCGGGGGCACCACACAGGTCCAGCTCAATGTCGTCGCCGAGCGGATTCTCGGCCTCCCGAGGGACTGAAGGGACACCAGGGGCATGAAGTCGTACATCGTGGGCGTCGGCATGACGAAGTTCGAGAAGCCGGAGTCGCGGGACTGGCAGTACTGGGACATGGCGAAGGAGGCCGGATCGGCGGCGCTCGCCGACGCGGGTGTGGACTACGGGCTCGTCGAGCAGGTCCCGGTGGGCTACTGCTTCCAGGCCTCGACCGCGGGCCAGCGGGCGGCGTACGAGCTGGGGCTCAGCGGGGTGCCGGTCTACAACGTCAACAACAACTGTGCGACGGGCTCGACCGCCCTGATGATGGCGCGGCAGTTCGTGCAGGGCGGGATCAGCGACTGCGTGCTGGCGCTCGGCTTCGAGAAGATGAAGCGCGGCGCACTGGGCGGCGGCTCGGACGGCGGCGATTTCAAGACGTCACCGGTGGCCCGGCACTACGGGATCATGGCCGCGGGCCACGGCTTCGAGATGTCCCCGCCCACGGCGCAGATCTTCGGCAACGCGGCGCGGGAGCACATGGAGCGGTACGGAACCACGGCCGCGCAGCTCGCGGCGGTCGGCGCGAAGAACCACCGGCACTCGGTGAACAACCCGAACGCGCAGTTCCAGGACGCGTACACGGTGGAGGAGATCCTGGCGGCGAAGGAGATCCACGCGCCGCTGACGAAGCTCCAGTGCTCGCCGACCTCGGACGGCGCGGCGGCGGCGCTGGTGGTGTCGGAGCGCTTCGTGGTGCGGCACGGGCTGCACGACAAGGCGGTGGAGATCGTCGGCCAGGCGATGACGACGGACACGGAGGCTTCCTTCGCCTCGGGCTCGTGCATCGACGTGGTGGGCAAGCCGATGACGGCGGCCGCGGCGCGGCAGGCGTACGAGACCTCGGGGCTCGGCATCGAGGACGTGGACGTGGTGGAGCTGCACGACTGCTTCTCGGTCAACGAGCTGCTGACGTACGAGGCGCTGGGCATGTGCGAGGACGGCGCCGCCGGGAAGCTGGTGGAGTCGGGCGCGACCACGTACGGCGGGCGGTGGGTGGTGAACCCCTCCGGCGGGCTGATCTCGAAGGGGCATCCGCTGGGAGCGACGGGCCTGGCGCAGGCGGCGGAGCTGGTCTGGCAGCTGCGGGGCGAGGCCGGGCCGCGGCAGGTCCCGGGCGCGCGGGTCGGGCTGGCGCACAACATCGGCCTGGGCGGCGCCGCGGTGGTGACGCTGCTGCGGCGGGGCCAGCGCTGAACGCGCTTTCGGCCGTGGGGGCGGAGCGCCAGGCTCCGCCCCCGTGAGCGACATACGTGAGGCGTCCTTCAGCGCCACCGGCAGCGTGACCAGGGACGAGTACGACGAGGCCGCCAAGGCGGCGGGGACGGCTCGTAGCGCCCCGGCCCCGCCCGCCCCGGTCAGAGCTTCTGGATGTCCTTGTGCACCACGTCGGAGCCGGGGTGGTCGGCATACAGGCGCACCTTGAGCGGGTGGCCGACCGGTGCCTTGATGATGATGTCCGGGTTCTCCCCCATGCCGCCTCCGTTGCAGGAGGGCTCGGTGGTCAGGTTCGTCCAGCCGTTGAAGTTGTGCGGGTCGTTCCACGACACCCAGGCGCAGTCGCGCTCGCCGCTGGTGATCTGCACGGAGATGATCCTGACCGAGTTCGCCGCGCCGTCGACGCGCTCGTAGATCACCGTCCCCATGTTGTGGTGGAGGCCCTTGCCGGCGTCCAGGTCGACCTGGAGGACCGGGCCGGCCGGGGCGTCGGCAGTAGCCGGGGCCGCGCCTCCGGCGAGGGTCGCGAGCACGAGCGCGGCGGTGGCGGACAGGGCGGATAAGCGCATGGTTCCGTCTCCACGAAGCTAGGTTGAAGGGAGTCCCATCCTGGTCCCCGTACGTGGACGCGCGCTGCTGCGGAATCCGTCAATCAGTGGCCGGGACCGCGCAGTTGCGCTCATATCGGGGCACCCGCCTGCGCCTCGCCGGGCGCTGCCCGGACCCGCACCTCACACACCGGCGGGGCTGGAGCCGGTCGGCTTCAGTTCGCAGCGGCCGTCCGTGCACTCGCGGCGCAGGCGGCCCCGGGAAAGGGTCTGCGCCAGGCCGATCGCCCAGCACATCGGGCAGCCGCGCAGTGCCAGTACGCCGACCGGGGCGAGCAGCAGCGTGAGCGGCCCGTAGAGCGGGAGGAGGGCGAAGGCCCCGATCAGCGAGCCGAATCCGATCGCGCCGCGGACCAGGTGGCGGGGCACGGAGGAGCTCGCGAAGTCGGGGCCGTCAGTGGTCTTCATCGTTGCCTCCGGGGGCGTTGCGCAAGGTGTCCTGAAGGGTCGTCCGGGCCCGGTGCAGCCGTGACTTCATCGCGGCGGTACCGATGCCGAGCGCGTCGGCGGCCATCCGCCCGCTGTAGCCCTGGATGTCCCGCATGATGAGCACGCGCCGCTGGTCGGCGGGCAGGGCGGCGACGGCCCGCGCCACGCGGGCCGCCTCCAGACGCTGCAGCACCTCCTCCTCGGCCGACATCACGGCGGTGTCCGGCAGCGGAGCGCGCTCGCGCGGCATCAGCCGGGCCCGGCGCAGGCACTCGTTGCGGACGATGCGGAACATCCAGGAGGCCAGGGCGCCGGACGCGCGCAGCATCCCGATCTTCCGGTAGAGGATGATCAGCGCCTCCTGGGCCGCGTCCTCGGCGTCCTCGGGCGAGGCGCACAGCGAGTACGCGAACCTGCGGACGTTCGGGTGCGAGCCGGAGACCAGCGCGGTGATCGAATCGAGGTCCCCGCCCTGCGCGGCGACGATCAGCGCCTCGGCGGGCCAGGCCGACGACTCAGCCACGGGAGCGGGCCCGTCGGCGCACCACGAGGACGGTGCACGTGCAGAGCAGCAGAACGGCCACGGTACCGGCAACAACAGCGATCATGACAACCTCCGGGTCAGGTGCCGACCTTGGCGTCGGCACATGCATAAGAGGCGCGGGTGCCACGAAAGGATTCACCGGGATTCATGGGATTCACGGGAACCATGGGATTCACGGGAACCATGGGATTCACCCGGGTCCCCGGGATCCTCCGGAGGCACCAGGATGCACCACGGCTCATCCCAGGGCCGGGTCCACCACCGTTTCGCCCATCGACGCACGGCGGACGCAGTCCGCCAGATCCTCGACCGGGCCGTCCCGCAGCACCAGCCCCGCCGCTCCCGCGGCCAGGGCGGCCTCCGCCAGGCCCGGGTGCGCCGAGCCCGTGAGGACCAGCACCCTGCACTGGGGATCGTCGGCCAGCAGCGCGGTCACGGCCGCGAGCTCCTCCACCAGGGCCACCGCGGGCCGGGCCATCGGGTCCTGTACGACCTCGATGTCCGGCTGGAGGCCGAGCTGGAGCGCCAGGGCCGGATTCGGCGGCTCCAGCAGGACCCGCAGGGCACGGACATCACGGTGATCAACAGGCATTTCGTCCACGCGGGCAGGCTATTGCCCCGCCTCCCGGCGGGCACGCAACACGCTCCGCAGACAACCGATCTGACGTGAAGTCAAGAGTCTTCCCAAGTGCGGGGGCGTGCGTTATACATTCCCTCACCGGTCGGGCCTAGAACGCGTTCTAGAACCGGCCCCCGCAGACGACCTCGGTGCGGCCGACGGTGCGGACGGTCGCACCGAGGTCTTCCAGAGCACTTCCACAGCTCTTCCGACGGCTCTTCCACGGCCCCGGTTCTCCAATGACAGGGAGCAGCATCCCCATGCCGATCGATGCCGCCAAGGCCCTCGCCGCCGACCCCCGCCAGGGGGACATCGGCTGGGACCACAAGGACATCCAGCTCTACCACCTCGGCCTCGGCGCGGGCCTGCCGGCCACCGACCCGGACGAGCTGCGCTACACCCTCGAATCCAAGCTGCACGTCCTCCCCAGCTTCGCGACCGTGGCCGGTGCCGGCATGGCCATGATGGGCGGCCTCGCCGCCCCCGGGATCGACATCAACCTCGCGAACGTCCTGCACGGCGGCCAGTCCATCGAGCTGCACCGGCCCATCCCCGTCAAGGGCAGTGCCACCTCGACCGCCAGGGTCGCGGCCCTCTACGACAAGGGCAAGGCCGCCGTCGTCGTCCTGCGCACCGAGGTGGCCGACGCCGACGGACCGCTGTGGACGAGCGACGCGCAGATCTTCGTACGGGGCGAGGGCGGGTTCGGCGGCGAGCGCGGCCCCTCCGTCCGGGAGGAACTGCCCGAGCGCGCCCCGGACCGCATCGAGGAGCGGCACATCCGCGAGGACCAGGCGCTCCTCTACCGCCTCTCCGGCGACTGGAACCCGCTGCACGCCGACCCCGAGTTCGCCAAGACGGCCGGCTTCGACCAGCCGATCCTGCACGGGCTGTGCTCGTACGGGATGACCCTCAAGGCCGTCGTCGACACGGTCCTCCAGGGGGACGTCTCGCGGGTCCGCGCCTACCGCACGCGCTTCGCCGGGATCGTCTTCCCCGGCGAGACGCTGCGCATCCGGATGTGGCAGGAGCCGGGCCGGGTGCTGGTGTCGGTGACCGCCGTCGAACGGGACGACGCGCCGGTCCTCGCCGACACCGTCGTCGAACACGCGTAAGCAGGCCCACGCGAACAGAGCACCGGGCACGAGCACGCGAACCGAGAACGAGCAGCGAGAACGAGCAGCGAGAACGAGCACAGACCGTACGAGACCAAGGAGCCGCACCGTGCGCGCAGCACTGCAGAGCGAGATCGGCCAGGACAAGCTCGAGGTCGTCGACGACATGGAGGCCGTGGGCCTCGGCCCCGGCAAGGTGAAGGTCCGGATCAGGGCCACCGGCCTGTGCCACTCGGACCTCTCCGCGATGAGCGGGGTCCTGCCGCAGCCCGCCCCCTTCGTCCCGGGCCACGAGGGCTCCGGAGTGATCTCCGACGTCGGTGACGGGGTCACCACCCTCAAGCAGGGCGACCGCGTCCTCGTCTGCTGGCTGCCGCCCTGCGGCAGCTGTCCGTCCTGCAGGCGCGGCCAGGGCCACCTGTGCCTGGCGAGCCTGGTCAACGCGGGCACCCCCAACTTCCGGCGCGCGGGCGGCGACATCTTCGGCTTCGCCGCGACCGGCACCTTCGCCGAGGAGCTCGTGGTCGACGCCGCGTGCGCCGTCCCGATCCCCGACGACGTGCCCTTCGACATCGCCGCGCTCATCGGGTGCGGTGTCACCACCGGTCTGGGCGCCGCCATCAACACCGCCAAGGTGGAGGCCGGATCCTCGGTCGCCGTCATCGGCTGCGGCGGCGTCGGCATATCCGTCATCCAGGGCGCCAAGGTCCAGGGCGCCGCCCAGGTCATCGCCGTCGACCCGGTGGAGTCGCGGCGCGAGGCGGCCCTGCGGTTCGGGGCCACCGAAGCTGTGGGGCCGGAGGCCTTCGACGACGCCAAGAACCGGATCACCGGCGGCGAGGGCTTCGACTACGTCTTCGAGGTCGTCGGCAAGTCCGCGACCGCGCAGACCGCGTACAAGATGACCCGCCGCGGCGGCAGCGTGGTGATCGTCGGGGCCGGTGCGCTGGACGACAACTTCCAGATCGACATGTTCTCGCTGTTCTTCGACGAGAAGAAGATCCTGCCGTCGATGTACGGCGGCGGGGACGTGCTGCGCTCCTACGAGCGCACCATCGCCCTGTGGCGGGCCGGCCGGGTGGACCTGGCGAGCCTGATCACGCACCGGGTGCAGCTCGCCGAGATCAACGACGCGCTCGACCAGATGCGTACGGGCGTGGCCCTGCGCACCTGCATCGAACTCTGACCGCTGACCGCCGGCTGCGGATCGCTGACCGCTCTGAGAACTGCGAGAGGAACGCTACGGATGTCACTCCCACTTGAGGGGCTCTCCGCCATCGTCACGGGCGCGGGCCGCGGCCTCGGCCGGGCCGAGGCGGTCGAGCTCGCGCGGCTCGGCGCGAGCGTGGTCGTCAACGACTTCGGCCAGCCGGGCCGCGACGGCTCCGGGGAGGCCTCGGCCGCCCCGGCGGAAGAGGTCGCCGCGGAGATCCGCGCCGCGGGCGGCCGGGCGGTGGCGCACCTGGGCGACGTGGCCGACTTCGAGCAGGCGCGGGAGCTCGTGGAGCTGGCGGTGTCCAGCTTCGGGAAGCTGGACATCCTGGTCAACAACGCGGGCATCCTGCGCGACCGGATGGTCTTCTCGATGTCCGAGGAGGAGTGGGACTCGGTGATCCGGGTCCACCTCAAGGGCCACTTCAACACCACCCACTTCGCGTCCGTGCACTGGCGCGAGCGGTCCAAGGCGGCGGGCGGCCCGGTCTACGGCCGGATCGTCAACACCTCCTCCGAGGCCTTCCTCGGCGGCTCGGCCGGCCAGCCGAACTACGCGGCGGCCAAGGGCGGCATCGTGGGCCTGACCACCTCGACGGCGCTCGCGCTCGCGAAGTACGGGGTGACGGCCAACGCCATCTGCCCGCGGGCCCGTACCCGGATGACCGAGGACGTCTTCGCCGGCTTCGAGGTCCCGGAGGAGGGCAAGCTGGACGCCCTCGCCCCCGAGCACGTCTCCCCGCTCGTCGGCTACCTGGCCTCGCCCGCCTCCGCCGGGGCCAACGGCCAGCTGTTCGTCGTGCACGGCGGCATCGTGGTCGTGATGGAGCGCCCGAAGGTGGCCGCCAAGTTCGACACGGCCAAGGAGTCCTTCTCCTTCGAGGAGCTCGACGAGCTGCTCACCCCGCACTACGCCTCCCGCCCGGCGAACGAGACCTTCGCCGCGACGGAGGTCCTGAGCCTCAAGCACGCATAGCGGGCAACCTCCGCCCCGTCCTGCCGCCCCCCGCCCTAACGTCCCGCCAGTGGTGCCTGCTGGAGGGGGACCGGGCGGGGGGCGGTCGGCGCGGGCGGGTCCAGGACCACCGGCGGGGGAGGGGCGACCGGCAGGTTCAGGCCGGCGATCCCGCAGGACACCTCGGGCGTCGCGTACGGCAGGTGCAGTCGGCCCTGCGGGCTCCACAGGCCGGTGCCGCCGAGCCAGCCCGCCGGGGCGCCGACCCGCAAGACGTGCCGGTCCGCGGGACGCCACAGCCCGATGCCGCCCTCGGGCAGCCGCAGCGCCACCCCGCACGTCTCCGGCATCAGGGCCTGGCCCGGCTGGACCGCGAAGGGGTGCGCGGCCCCCAGGCGGGCGAGGCACTCCGGGAACCGGACGGGCAGGGAGCTGCCCGACACCCCCCAGCCCAGGCGTGATTCGCCCGGCGCGTCGGAGCGGATCAGCAGCAGCCCGCTGTCCGGGTCGGCCAGCAGCAGCCGGTCGTCGCTGTCCTCGGTGATCTGCAGCAGCGGGGAGACATCGCCGGGCCCGAGGTCCACGGCGACGGCCTTGGTGATCCCTTCCAGCTCGCGGTCCAGGGCCAGCAGCCGGCCCGCCCGGTCCAGCCAGACGCCGCCCGAGCACCGCCCGGGGATCCGGGCGACGGGCTGCGGCCCGAAGGGGGTACCGGCCACCTGCCAGACCGTGGTCACGGTGTCCTCCGCGGCCAGGGCGAAGGCCGCGGACCCGTCCGGGGAGGGCGGGAGCAGGCGCAGCCGTACGCCCTCCCGCACGTCCACCGCGCCCAGCTGGAGCTCCCCGGTGCTCGGCCCGGCCTCGGCGCCCGTCGGGTACAGCAGAGCGAAGGCGTGCCGGTCGGCGACCCGCCGGTGGATCAGGACCCGCCCGTCGGCCAGCGGCAGCACTTCGCTGTCCGCCTCCTCGGGCTGCGCGAGCGGCAGCGGTACCGCGTACGCCTCGGGCCCGGCCAGGGTCCAGCGCTCCACGTAGAGCGACTCGCCCTCCCCGGCCAGCCGGGCGGCGTACGACCCGTCCGCGGCGATGGTGAACGCGGCCGTGGTCGTCATTTCGATGGCACAGACAGTCATCCGTGGTCACCTCCGGGGGGGAAGGTAGTTTTCGGGCATCGCGGCGAACAACACCACCAACACCGCTTCACACATACGGGTGTCCGCACGGCGATTCGTGCGTGGTGGACGAGGCGATTGTGCTGTGCGATATCGGGGCGTTTGGGGTGCGGCGATGTCAGCCGTGCCTCACCGGCCGCCGCGATCGGCTCCGCGCGGGCCGCGGAGGTGCCGGACGGGACTCCGTACCGGACGGAACTCGGCGCTTGGAGCCCGGGGTGACCGCCGCCGACGAGGTCCGCGCCGAGGCTCGCGACGATGTCCGCGACGAGGTTCCTCACGACCCGCGCGGCTTCCCGGTCTGGCAGCGGGGGACGGGGCCGGACGGGGCTGACCGGGACGGTCGCCCCGGACGGTAGCCTTGGCCCGTGCCCCGTCTCTCTGAAGTCATCGCCGCGCTGGACGCTCTCTGGCCCCCCTCGCGGGCCGAGCAGTGGGATGCCGTCGGCACCGTCTGCGGCGACCCCGACGCCGAGGTCACCCGGGTCCTGTTCGCCGTGGACCCCGTCCAGGAGATCGCCGACGAAGCGGTGAAGCTGGGCGCCGACCTGATCATCACCCACCACCCCCTCTACCTGCGGGGCACCACCACCGTCGAGGCCGGCACCTTCAAGGGCCGCGTCGTGCACACGCTGATCAAGAACGACATCGCGCTGCACGTCGCCCACACCAATGCCGACACCGCCGACCCCGGAGTCTCCGACGCCCTCGCCGGCGCCCTGGACCTGCGCATCATCGGCCCGCTGGTGCCCGACCCGACCGATCGGGAAGGCCGCCGTGGCCTCGGCCGGATCTGCGAACTGGACCACCCCGAGACCCTGCGCGAGTTCGCCGCGCGGGCCGCGGCCTGGCTGCCGCCGACCGCCCAGGGCATCCGCGTGGCCGGCGACCCGGACATGCCGGTCCGTCGCGTCGCCGTCAGCGGCGGCTCCGGCGACAGCCTCTTCGAGCAGGTCCGCGCCGCAGGCGTGGACGTCTTCCTGACCGCCGATCTGCGCCACCACCCGGCGTCCGAGGCCCGGGAGACGAGCCGCCCGCTGGCGCTCGTCGACGCCGCCCACTGGGCCACCGAGTGGCCCTGGTGCGAGCAGGCGGCCGCGCAGCTCGACGCCATCTCCGAGCGCCACGGCTGGGGTCTGCGGACCCACGTGTCGCACACGGTCACCGATCCGTGGACGGCCCACGCGCCGTCCGTCACACCCCCTTCTATCTCTGGAGCCCCCAACTGAACGCCGAGCCCGCCGACCAGATCCGACTTCTCGACGTCCAGGCCCTGGACGTCCGGCTGTCTCAGCTCGCCCACAAGCGCAAGTCGCTGCCCGAGCACGCCGAGCTCGACTCGCTCACCAAGGACCTGGCGCAGCAGCGCGACCTGCTCGTCGCCGCCCAGACCCAGGCGAGCGACACCGCGCGCGAGCAGACCAAGGCGGAGCAGGACGTGGACCAGGTGCGCCAGCGCGCCGTCCGCGACCAGCAGCGGCTCGACTCGGGCGTGGGCATCTCGGCCCGGGACCTGGCGAACCTGCAGAGCGAGGTCGTCTCCCTCGCCAAGCGCCAGGGCGACCTGGAGGACGTGGTCCTGGAGGTCATGGAGCGTCTGGAGGGTGCGCAGGAGCGCGTCACCGGGCTCACCGAGCGCGTCTCCGCCCTGGAGGCCAAGGCCGCGGACGCCACCGCGCGCCGTGACGCCGCCACCACCGAGATCGACGCCGAGGCCGCGAAGGTCACCAAGGACCGCGAGGTCATCGTCGCGTCCATGCCGGCCGACCTGATGGCGCTGTACGAGAAGATCCGCGTCAAGCAGGGCGGGGTCGGCGCCGCGCGCCTCTACCAGCGCCGCTGCGAGGGCTGCCGGCTGGAGCTGGACATGGCCGAGGTCAACGAGATCAAGGCCGCGGCCCGCGACCAGGTCGTCCGCCACGAGAACTGCGGCCGCATCCTGGTCCGTACGGCCGACTCGGGCATCTGATGCAGAGGCCCGTCCGGTTTGTCGTGGAGGCGGACGGCGGGTCCCGGGGCAACCCCGGGCCCGCCGGCTACGGCGCCGTGGTGCTCGACCCGGTGACGGGCGAGACGCTGGCCGAGCGTGCCGAGTACATCGGCGTCGCGACGAACAACGTGGCGGAGTACAAGGGCCTGATCGCCGGGCTCGCGGCGGCACGTGACCTCGCCTCCGACGCGCAGGTCCTGGTCCGGATGGACTCGAAGCTGGTCGTCGAGCAGATGTCGGGCCGCTGGAAGATCAAGCACCCGGACATGAAGCCGCTCGCGGCCGAGGCCGCGCGGATCCTGCCGCGCGCCCAGGTGACGTACGAGTGGATCCCGCGCGAGCAGAACAAGCACGCGGACCGGCTCGCGAACGAGGCGATGGACGCGGGCAAGCGCGGCAGGCAGTGGGAGCCCTCGGCGTCCACGGCCGCCCTCGACCACGGCGCCGCGCGTGCCCTGGCCACCCCGCCGGCTCCGGTGGGTCCGCCGGGGGACGCGGCGAAGGGCGCCGCGGCCGTGCGTGCGGCCCTGGTCACCGCCTCCGCGGGCGCGGCCAAGGGCATGGCGGCCCAGGAGCTGAACGACACGCTGTTCGCCGACGCCGAGGCCCTGACGGAGGCGATCGAGCCCTGCCTCGACGCCGACGCCCCGGCGGTCGCCGCCGGCAGCCACGGCTGGGGCCCGGACATGGGCGCGCCCGCCACCTTCGTGCTGCTGCGGCACGGCGAGACCGCCCTCACCCCGCAGAAGCGCTTCTCCGGCAGCGGCGGCACCGACCCCGAACTGTCCCCGGCCGGCCACCGCCAGGCCGCCGCCGTGGCCGAGGCGCTGGCCGCCCGCGGCACCGTCCAGACGGTCATCAGCTCCCCGCTGCGCCGCTGCCGCGAGACCGCCCAGGCCGTTGCGGACCGCCTCGGCCTCACCGTGACGGTCGAAGAGGGGCTGCGCGAGGTGGACTTCGGGGCGTGGGAGGGCATGACCTTCGCCGAGGTCCAGGAGCGCTTCCCGGACGACCTCCAGGCCTGGCTGGACTCCCCGAAGGCGGCGCCCACGGGCGGCGGCGAGAGCTTCATGGCCGCCACCCGCCGGATCTCGGCCACCCGGGACCGGCTGCTGTCCGCGCACGCGGGCCGCACGGTCCTGCTGGTCACCCACGTGACCCCGGTCAAGATCCTGGTCCGCCTGGCCCTGGGCGCCCCGCCGGAGGCCCTGTTCCGCATGGAACTCTCGGCGGCCTCCCTCTCGGCGGTTGCCTACTACGCGGACGGCAACGCCTCGGTCCGTCTCCTGAACGACACGTCCCACCTGCGGTAGACCCCGCCGGGGAAGGCCCTCGCCGACGGCGGTCCGCCGGCGGGGGCGGCTCGTCACCGCGTCGGCGCCCGCGTCGGCGTCCGTGTACGCGTCCGTTCCCGTGTGCCGGTCAGGGCGCGGCCTTGAAGGGGCCGAGGGCGTTCATGGCCCGGTCGAGGTGGCGGACCATGGTCTTCGCGTCGGCCCGGGCGGACTGGACGGCATCGGCCGCCTGCCGTGCGTACGGGCGGTGCGCCTCCCCGTCCGGCGGGACCCAGTCGCCCTTGTCCCGCCGCCGCACGTGGGTCTCCAACTGGTCCAGCGCGTCCTCGAGATGGCGGGCGAGTTCGCGCAGGCTCCCGGTCACGGCAGCGATCTCGGCGGGGCTCGCATAGGCGGTGCGGTGATCGGTGGTGGCTTCGGCGAGTTCGCGTATGTGCGCGGCAGCCGCGGCCGCGCGGGCAGGGTGCTCGGTCATGTGGCCGAGAGTGCCGCATCGGCCGGACCGCCGATAGGCGTGTGCACCGACTGCCGGGAGCGGGGCGGCCGCCGGAATCCTCGGCGGCGCCCCGAACGGGAGTGGAGAAGGCAGACGAGCCGGCCTGTACGCCGGGTTCTGTCGCCCGGAGACCTCGCGGTCGCCGGGGAGACGGCCATCCATCTAGGACCGGTGTTGCCACCGGCCTCGTGCGGTCTACCCGCGAACTCGGGCGGGCAGCCCTCGAGCGTTCGCGCAGACCCGTCCGGGGACGGATCCTCTTGACCTTGCTCCGGGTGGGGTTTACCTAGCCGCCTGAGTCACCTCAGGCGCTGGTGGTCTCTTACACCACCGTTTCACCCTTACCGGGGGCCGGAGCCCCTGGCGGTCTGTTTTCTGTGGCACTGTCCCGCGGGTCACCCCGGGTGGCCGTTAGCCACCACCCTGCCCTGTGGAGCCCGGACGTTCCTCGGCGGGATCCGAGGATCCCGACGCGGCCGCCCGGCCGACTCGTCTGCCGTGGCGACCATGTTACCCGGGGCGACGACCTGGCTTGACCTTGACGCAGCGGCAGGGTTTCTACTGGGGGCATGCGGATCGGAGAGATCGCCGCGGTCGTCGGGGTCACCACCCGGGCGATCCGGCACTACCACCATGTCGGGCTGCTCCCGGAACCGGAGCGGCGCCCCAACGGCTACCGGGCCTACAGCGTCCGCGACGCCGTCCTGCTCGCCCGCGTACGCCGGCTCACCGAGCTCGGCCTCAGCCTCGACGAGGTCCGGGACGTCCTCGCGGACGACGCCGGACGCGAACTGGCCGACGTCCTCACGGAACTCGACGCCGACCTGGCCCGGCAGGAGGCCGAGATCCAGGAACGCCGCCGCCGGCTCGCGGTGCTGCTCGCCGCGGGTCCGGGGGAGGCCGAGCCGCTCTCGCCCGCGCTCGCCGAGCTGCTGGCGATGGCGCCCAGGACCGACTCCCCGGCCGCCGCCAAGGACCGCGAACACCTGATCCTCCTCGACGCCGCGGGCGCCGGAGGCCAGGAGATCTATGCCGCGCTCGGCCCCCTCGCCGCCGATCCCGCCGTGCTCGCGCTGTACGAGCGGCTCGACGACCTCGCCGACGCACCCGTGGACGACCCGCGGATCACGCCCCTCGTGGCGGAGCTGGTGGCGGCCGTCCCCGACGAGGTGTTCGCCTCGATCCCCACCGGCGGGCCGGTCGTGACCGGGTTCAAGGAGGCGCTGCTCGCCGAGTACGCGCCCGCGCAGGCGGAAGTCGTCCGCGGCGTCATGGAGGCGTTCATCGAGAGGGGGCGGGGATGACCCGCATACGGGCCGCACGGATCGCCGTCACCGCCGTCGTTCCGGCCGAGCTCGCGCTCGTGGTGTGCCTGGCGGCCGGGGTGCGCCTGCCCGGCTGGGCGCTCGCCGCCACCGAGGCGGTCCTCGTCGGCGCACTGCTGCTGGAGGCCTGGGTGCTGTACGGCCTCTACGCCGCCGAGCGGGCCCGCGGCGCCGGCACCGGCCGGCGGGCCGCCGCACGGGCGGCCGTCCGGGCCGTCGTCCCGGTGCAGGTGCGGCGGCTGCTGCTGCACGAGCTGCGCGCCACCGCCTCCCTCGGCCGGTGGGCGGTCCGCCGGAAGCACGGGGTGCGCCCCGGGGACCTCGCCGCCGCGTACACCGGCCCGCAGACGGCCATGATGTACGGGATGGTCTTCGTCTCGGTGATCGAGACCGTCGCCCTGGCCGTGCTCATCCCCTGGCCGGTCGTGCACCGGGTGGTGCTCGTGCTCGACGTGTACGGAATCCTGCTCGTCCTCGCCCTGCACGCCGCCTGTGTCACCCGGCCGCACGTCGTCGGACCCGACGGGTCCCTGCGGATCCGCTACGGGGCCCTCTTCGACCTGGCCGTGCCGGCGGACGCGGTGGCCTCCGTACGGGTGGACCGCCGCTATCCCGAGGGCCGGCTGGTCACCCTGTCCGAGGACGGGGTGCTCGACCTCATTGTCGGCAGCCAGACCTCCGTCACCGTGGAGCTGAACCGGACCCTCCCCTTCACCCGGCCGCTCGGCGCCACCGGCGAGGCCCGGACCGTCCGCTTCCACGCCGACGACCCGCGCGCGCTGGTCACCGCCCTGCGCCGGCAGCCCGCCGGCTCCTAGACGGCCGCGAAGAGGATCTTCGCGGTGCCCGGGTCGGCCTCCGTCAGGCGGACCCGGATCCGGTCGCCCAGCGGCAGGGCCCGGGAGGCGGACCGGACGCGGCCGACCACCGCCGGGTCCTCCAGGTGGACCGTACCCACCAGCGGCTCCCGGTCCTTGACGTCGATGACCGTGGCCTCGAAGGACTCGCCGACCCGGTCCTTCAGCACGGCGGCCTCGACCAGGTCCACGGACTCGCGTTCCACCGTGTTGGCCAGCCGCGTGCCCGCCGCCATCTCCTCCGGGAGCGCGGGGAGGGCCGCCCCCACCCAGTCGGGCGGCTCGGTCCCGGCCGCGGCCGCCACGCACAGCTCGCCGCAGTAGCGGTCGACGAGCCGGCGCAGCGGCGCGGTGCAGTGCGTGTACGGGGCCGCCACCGCGGAATGGATCGCCGGGTCGGGGCTCTCGCCGCCGGTGAAGGCCGTGTAGCCGGCGCCGCGCAGCAGGGCCGTGCACTCCTGGAGGAAGGCGGCGTGGGCGGGGCGGTGCGGGTCGAGGGAGCGCACGAGCTCGGCGTACGGGACGTGGTGCGGCCAGTCGATCCGCAGGGCCCTGGCCGTCCGCCGGAGCCTGCCGACCGCGCCGTCGGGGGCGCTGGGCAGGGTGCGCAGGACCCCCGTGCCCGTGGCCAGCATCAGATCGGCCGCGGCCATGCCGGTCATCAGCGAGATCTGCGCGTTCCAGCCGTCGGCGGGGAGCGGGGCGCGGTAGGCCAGGGAGTACGTGCCGTCGCGCTCGACGACCTCCTGCTCGGGCACGTTGAGGGAGATGCCGCCGCGCTCCTGCTCCAGGGCCTCGCGGAGCAGACCGATGTCCTTCAACAGGGCGAGCGGCTCCTCCGCCGTGGCGGTGTCGATGGCCTTCTGGACGCCGTCGTAGTCGAGCCGGGCCCGGCTGCGGACCAGCGCGCGGCGCACGTCGACGGTCTCGACCCGGGCGTCCGGATCCAGGTCGAAGCGCCACACCAGTGCCGGGCGGACCTGGTCGGGCAGCAGGCTGGCGGCGCCCTCCGAGAGGACGGCCGGGTGCAGCGGGACCCTCCCGTCGGGGAAGTAGAGGGTGGTCACGCGGCGGTGGGCCTCGGCGTCGAGCGGGCCGCCGGGCGTGACGAAGGCGGCGACGTCGGCGATGGCGTAGTGGACGCGGTAGCCGCCGCCGGAACGCCTCGCCAGGTGCATGGCCTGGTCGAGGTCGACGGAGGAGGGCGGGTCGATCGTGAAGAAGGGGATGTCCGTGCTGTCCAGGTCCGGGAGGCGGGGGTGCGCCGCCGCGTGCTCGGCCTCGGCGAGGACCGCCGGCGCGAAGGCCTCCGGCACGTCCAGCTTCGTCCGCAGTTCACGCAGCGCGGCCCGCAGAGCAGTCCCGTCTGCGCCGGTCATGTGCATCTGACGGCGTGGCATGCGTCGAGCGTAGGTGCGGCGGGCTCGGACGGCGCGGCGGGCGGGGGCGGCGGACGTCTACCCTGGCTCGGGGGCCGCACCCCCTGCGACGTCGTACCGAAGGAGAACCACTGTGCTCGTGCTGCTGCCGCCGTCCGAGGGAAAGGCCGCCGGCGGCCCCGGCGCACCCCTGAAGCCGGAGGCGCTGTCCCTGCCCGGTCTCGCTCCGGCCCGTGCGGCGGTGCTGGAGGAGCTGGTCGAGCTGTGCGCGGCGGACGAGACGAAGGCGCGCGAGGTGCTGGGCCTGAGCGAGGGCCTGCGCGGCGAGGTCGCCAAGAATCTGGAGCTGCGCACGGCCGGTGCGCGTCCGGCGGGCGAGATCTACACGGGCGTGCTCTACGACGCGCTCGGCCTGACGGACCTGCCCGCGGCGGCGCGCGCCCTGGCGCAGGACTCGCTGCTCGTCTTCTCGGGACTGTGGGGTGCGGTGCGGATCACCGACGCGATCCCCTCGTACCGCTGCTCGATGGGGGTGAAGCTGCCCGGGCTGGGCGCGCTCGGCGCGTACTGGCGGGGGCCGATGGCGGAGGTCATGCCGGAGACGGCGGGGGACGGGCTGGTGCTGGACCTGCGGTCGGCCGCGTACGGGACGGCGTGGAAGCCGAAGGGTGAGGTGGCGGGGCGGACCGCGACCGTCCGGGTGCTGCACTCGCAGCTGGTGGACGGGGTGGAGAAGCGGTCGGTGGTGAGCCACTTCAACAAGGCGACGAAGGGTCGGCTGGTACGGGACCTGCTGACGGCGGGGGCGGTGCCGGGCGGGCCCGCGGAGCTGGTCACGGCCCTGCGGGACCTGGGGTACACCGTCGAGGCCGAGGCCCCCGCGAAGGCGGCGAAGGCCTGGGCGCTCGATGTGGTCGTGACGCAGATCCACCACTGACGCGACGTCGCGGGGCCGCGGCGGCGCCACGGCTCTGCCGCTGCGGGGGCGGGGTTTACCCGGCCGCACCCGGGAGCTGTCCCGGGCGTGGCCGAGTGGCGTCCTGCTGCCCCGTGCGGCTCAGCAGGACGAAACCGTCCCGCTCGGCAACGGTGCGGTACCCCCGGAACCGGGCGATGTCGAGGGCGACCAGCTCCTGCTCGACCGACATCGGCCAACGGTGGTTCGGCACGACCTTGGTGTCAACCATGATCCACTCGGGATCGGGCCGGCTGTCCTTCCAGCCGTAGACACTGACGCTGGTACGGCCGGCGAGGTGGGGCCCCAGGTTGTTCGACGCCTGGACCGTGGCTCCGTCCGGGATCTCGGCCATCACACTGCGGGCCACCGCACTACGGGGATCGGTCCGCCAGGTCGCCGGCTGGACCAGCTGCCACAACGGGAAGTGCGGCAGCAGCAGCAGAGTGACGGCCGCGGAACCCGCCAGGTAGCGGCCCAGGCTGTGGCCACTCGCACGCCGCCGGTGCAGGGCGTCGATGAATGCCGCGAAGACGATCGGCATGATCGGCAGCGCGTAGTGGTAGCCGGTGCCCCAGTGGGCCGGGTAATCCGAGGCGAGACGCCACACCACGGTGGGCAGCGCGATCAACAGGAGCGGCGAGCGCAGCGCCAGGAACAGGGTGGGAGCCAGGATGAGGATGAGGGTCGTGACCTTCTCCTGCGGGGTGATGAGACCGAGGGTCACCTGGTGGAGGAACCCGATCAGGCCGCCTCCCGACTTGCCCGCGCCGCCTCCGGGATTGTGGGAGGCGAAGTAGCCGTCGAAGCCGCCCGGGTGGGAGGCGGCCAGCACCAGCACGGCGAGCGCGACCGCGGCCAGCCCGGCCGCGGCCGTGACGAACCCCAGCCTGCGGCCACCGCGCCCACCCCGCCACGCGATGACCAGGCCGATCGCGGCCACGGTGAGGCCGAGGTCCTCCTTCACCAGCACGAGCGGCAGCGCCCAGTACGCGGCGGCGCGCAGCCGGCCGCTGCCGAGGGCGGTCAGGGAGAAGGCGAGCAGGGGAACTGCGAAGGCCCATTCGTGGAAGTCGTAGCCGACCCCGCTCGCGATGCCCCACGAGACGCCGTAACAGGTGCCGATGACCACGGCGGCGGCGGACCCCAGTGTCCTGCGGGCCCAGAACGCCAGCGGCAGCACGCTCGCGGCGACCAGTGCGGCCTGCGCGACGAGCAGCAGTTCCGCCGACGGCCACAACCGGTACAGCGGCGCGAGAAGGGCCAGGACGGGAGAGAAGTGGTCGCCCAGGACGGGGAAGTCCGGCCCCTTCACCTCGGAGACGGGCAGGTTCCCGTCCGCATAGGACTGCACGACCTGTACGAAGATCCCCAGGTCGAAGGAGTGGGAGAGCAGATGCTCGTGGATCCGCAGGGACAAGGCCGTGTAGGCGAAGCACAGTGCCCCCGCCATGGCCCAGATCCACCAGGTGGCCCCGGGGCGTCTTCCCGCAGGCGTCTCCGGAGCCGCCCGTTCCTCAGTACCCGACTGTTGCAGTGGAAGCGCGGCGGCGTTGCCGATGGGTGCTTGCATGAACCCTCAAGATGCCAGCAACCCCACGGGCCGAGCGCGGAGCTGCCGCCCGTGTGGGCGGTTTCCCCCGAATGGCGGACGCACGGGCCCCCCGCACGAACCCCGTACGTGCAGGCGCGTCCGGACCCCGTTTCCTCAGGTCCCCGGACCCGGGCCGCCTCTTTCGGATCTTGTCCGAAAGAGGCGCTAGCGGCCCAGGGGCCAGGCGACCGCCGTCGGGGTGCGGTCCGTGGTGTCCGCGTACGCGGCGCAGGCGTCCGTCAAGGTTTCCAGCAGGGTGAGCGGGTCCGGCAGGGGGTGTTCCATGCCGCGGATCCAGGTCACCGCCTGGTCACCGGGCAGGGCCGCCGGCGGGACCAGGACGTAGCTGCCGCGGCAGTGCCAGCGCAGGCCCGGGTGTTCGTCCATCGTCTCGGGGTGGCAGTCCAGTGCGCACGGCCACCACTCGTCCTCGTCCTCGGGGGTGCCGCGGGTGGCGGTGAAGAAGAGCATCCGGGCCTGGTCGCCGGTGCCGCCCGATTCGGCGACGGGGCCGACCTCGATCCCGGCCTCCAGCAGGCGGGAGAGGGCGTTGGTTCCGGCTTCCAGCGGGACGTCGAGCACGTCGTGGACCATGCCGGTCGCGGTGATGAAGTTGGCCTGGGGCTCGTTGCGGGCCCAGCGTTCGACCTGTGCACGGTCGGTGGTCGACTGGGTCTGCCAGGCGAAGGAGACGGGGTGCCTTGCGGGCGTCGGACAGCCGATCCGGTCGCACGAACACCGGTAACCGGCGGGATGGGCGGCGGGGGCGAGCGGCAGGCCTGCGGCGGCGACGGCCAGGAGGAGCGCCTCGCGCTCGGCTCCGGGATCCTCGGCGGTGGGTTTCTGCCGCCGGCGCAGCCACTGGGAAATCCTGCTCTGCTCGCCGCGTTTGACGCGGCCGGACTCAGACCCCATCTATCCCCTCACCTCACCGTATCCCCGGCGGACCAACCCATCGTCCCACCATCCTGAGCCCCGGGTGACCGCTCTTGACGAGCGGGGGGTTGGAGATGTGCGACCGGAAAGCCCCACATAAGCACAGAAACAGGCCAAATTTCGCGGCCGATCTTGGATCGCCGGCCTGCTAGCGGTCGGTGACGTTGGCCACCCCGCCCAGCACCCGGTCCACGAGCGCGTCGGTGTAAGCGTGCGTCAGGGGCGCGGTGCGCAGCAGCCAGCGGTAGGTCAGCGGCCCCAGCAGCATCTCCACCGTGAGCCGCAGGTCCGTGTCCGGTGCGAGCTGGCCGGCCTCCCGGGCCGTGTCCAACCGGGCCTCGTACAGGGCGAGCTGCGGCTCCAGCAGCTGCTCGGTGAAGCGGGCGCCGAGCTCGGGGTCGGTGGCCCCGGCCGCCGTGAGGGCGCGCGCGGGGGCGTCGTACTTCTCGTCGTTGAACTCGTCGACCGTCGCCCGCAGGACGTTCTTCAGGTCGGCCGCCAGGTCCCCGGTGTCCGGGAAGCCGGTCCACTCGGCCTCCGTCTCCGCGTCGCCGGCCAGGGCCAGGGAGGCGTCGAGGAGGACGGCGGCCTTCGAGGGCCACCAGCGGTAGATGGTCTGCTTGCCGACGCCCGCACGGGCGGCGATGGCCTCGATCGTCAGCTTGTTGTAGCCGACCTCCCCGACGAGGGCGAGTGCCGCGTCGAGGATGGCGCGCCGGGAGCGGTCGCTGCGGCGGGTGGCGTCAGGGGTCTTGGGCATGGCCCGAAACTATCAAAGCGAGACGTCTCGTCTTTCCATAGGTTTGCTTAAACCACCCAATCAGTTCACTGTGCTGTCCTGGTGGAGGAGAGACGATTCTCTCCAGCACTCGTCCCGAGTCGTGAAAGTCGTGAGGAGCCTTCTTTGCGCAGAGACGCCACACCCCGGCGCTACCTGATGTGCCCACCCGCACACTTCAAGGTCACGTACTCCATCAATCCGTGGATGGATCCCACGAAACCGGTGGACCTGCCCCTCGCACTGGCCCAGTGGGAGGATCTGAGGGACCGCTACCGCTCCCTCGGGCACATCGTCGAGACCCTCGAACCCGACCCGGCGCTGCCCGACATGGTCTTCGCGGCGAACGGGGCCCTCGTCGTCGACGGCCGGGTCCTCGGGGCCCGCTTCGCCCACCCCGAACGGGCCGCCGAGGCCGAGCTCCACCTCGACTGGTTCCGCGCCGACGGCTACACCGAGATCCACGAGCCGTCCCACGTCAACGAGGGCGAGGGGGACTTCGCCGTCACCGACCGCTACATCCTGGCCGGCCGGGGCTTCCGCTCCAGCCCGCTCTCGCACGACGAGGCCCAGGAGTTCTTCGGCCGTCCGGTCATCGGCCTCGACCTGGTGGATCCGCGCTACTACCACCTGGACACGGCGCTCAGCGTCCTCGACGGCGACGAGATCATGTACTACCCGGACGCCTTCTCGCCCGGCAGCCAGGGAGTGCTCAGGCGGCTCTTCCCGGACGCCCTGATCGCCGACGGCCGGGACGCTGCCGCGCTCGGACTGAACGCCGTCTCCGACGGTCTGCACGTCCTGCTCCCGCAGGCGGCGACCGGACTGCTGGCACCGCTGCGGGACCGGGGCTTCGAGCCGGTCCCGATGGACCTGGGCGAGCTGCTCAAGGGCGGCGGCAGCGTGAAGTGCTGCACCCAGGAGCTGCGGCCGTAGGAACGCCTACAGCGCCGGGGGCCAGGCCTGGCCCCAGTCGACGTCCCGTGCGGCCTTGTAGAGATCGCCCTGGCGCTTGGTCACATTGACCCGGGTCAGGCCCTCTTCCCCGGTGCCGCACAGCTCCAGCAGGACGAGCCCCTTCCGGATCTGCGGCTTCCGCGTGATCCGGGAGGCGGCCGGCTCCGTCGGGAAGCGGGTCGCGGCGACGTAGCTGAACTTCTCGTCCTCGTACGGCAGCGAACCGCCCTTGACCTGCCGGTGCAGGGAGGAACGGCTGACCCGCGCCGAGAAGTGGCACCAGTCCTGGCCGACCTCGATCGGACAGGTCCCGTCGTGCGGGCACGGGGCGGCGACCCGCAGCCCGGCCGCGATCAGCTGGTCACGGGCCTCGCGGATGCGCAGGTAGCCCTCCGGAGTGCCCGGCTCGATCAGCACCACCGCCTGTCCGGCCCGAGCCGCCTCGGCGACGACGGCCGTGCGCGCCTGCGGGGTCAGCTCGCCGAGTACGTACGACACCGTCACCAGGTCGGCCTCGGGGATGCTCAGCCCCGAGCCGATGACGGCCCGCCGCCAGGCGGCGCCGCGCAGCACCTCGGAGGCCGAGGCCGCCGCGAGCTCCCGGCCGAGGGCCAGCGCCGGCTCCGCCCAGTCCAGCACCGTGGTCTCCCGCGGGCCGTCCCAGGTGGCGTCCACCGCCCAGGTCGCGGCACCCGTGCCGCCGCCCACGTCCACGTGCGAGCCCGGAACCCAGTCGGGGGCGGCCTCGGCCAGAGCGTCGAGGGCGCTGCGGACGGCCTCGAAGGTGGCGGGCATCCGGTACGCCGCGTACGCCGCCACGTCGGAGCGGTCGCGCAGTACGGGCGCGTCGGTCGGGGTCTGCCCCCGGTAGCTGGCGATGAGCCGCTCGACGGCGGCCGCGGCCTGCTTCGGCGGGAGTCCGTCGAGCAGGCCGCCGAGGGTGCGGCGGAGGGTCTCGGCGGAGGTGGGGGCGGAGGCGTTCACCTGCGAAGTTTATGCCGCCCGTCCGCGTGGGCCCGCACGGGACGGGCGGGAACGGCGACGGAGCGAGCGGACCGCAGCGCCGCGAGGTGCGGTGGGTCATCGGGTGCCCGCGATCCATCGCCGGATGGCCGCATTGGTGGTGTCGTCGAGTGCGGAGACAACTTCGATGGCGTGACAGTCTCCGGCGAGTGGTGGGATGCCGGCGGTGGTCAGCGCGGCGTGCAGGGCGAGGCGCCTGCCGTGTGCCGCACTGATCCGGCCGGCAGACTGCTCCTGTGGGTCCGGGGTCGCCGCGGTGCTTTCGAGGCGGGCCTGCTCCCTGTCCCCGAGCCCCCGCACACCGGGGAAGCGGTAGGGGTCGAGTGCCTCCTGTGGTTTCAGCGCGTGCGAGGAAGCTCGCCACGGTTTCATGCAGGGACCTCCTGGAATCTGCCTGAGTGCGGGGACGTTGCGGTGGGGCCGTGCGGGGGCGGCGCGGGTGGGCGGCGGATCGGACGTCTTCGGGCGCGGTGGAGGAGGGGGCACGCACTCACGTCCGCTGCTCATGCAGGACATGGGCGCCCGCGGCGATCACCGCGGCGAGCTGGTTGGCGACGGATACGCTGCACCCGCCGAGCCGGACGAACCCGCGTGAGCCCACGGGCCCGTCGTTGGTCAAGGAGGGCAGGACCAGCCCTGCGAGTGCGAGGGCCGCCTCGAGACTGGTGACAGCGTCCAGGCCCGCCTGGTAGGCGGCGTCCTGAAGTCGCTTGTAACGGATCCGCTCGGCGTGGGAGGGCTCGTACGCCATCGTTGCTGTCCTCTCGGTCTGTCGTGGGTGTGGTGCGTGGTGCTTTGGCGCTGCGCGAGCCGGGTCGGTCCGGATCGGTGAACCATGCGGTCGCGCAGGTGGCAACGGAGTCCGGGCAGCCGTCGGCGCAAGATCGCGGACCGCCCGTGACTTATCGGATTCGGTTGTCGTTCCTCAGGTGAAAACGATCACTGCGGCTCTGGGAAGGACCACGTTCTCCATGCGGTTAGCGGCTGTTGCGCCTTCGTCCCTGGCGCCGTACGCGGCTGCACCGGCTCTGGGCTCGCCGGGGCGGCCACGGCTGGGGTGGCAGGCTCCGGCGCTGCCCGGCGGGCCGCACCCGGCGGGGGGCTTCCCGGACGTTGTCGTCATGCCCCGTAATGGAATTTGGGGGCAGCGGGGGGCCTGGAGTTGCGGTGCCGTGGCGTCGGCTGGCGGGGCGGCCGGGTGAGCGTGATCTGGCGGACGAGCTGTTGGAAGCAGGCGAGCGCGGCGATGGCGGGAAGGGTCGCCGCGGCCTGGGCGGCGAGCGTTCGCGGCGCCTGTGACACGCACAGCAGCGTGGCCAGAGTGGAGAACAGCAGGACGACGGACCACGAGTGGGTGGCGCGGCGCTGGTGCAGGGCCGCCCTGAGGATGGACAGGGAGGCGACCGTCCATGGTCCGTAGATCAGCAGCGGCCACCAGCCGACCATGTCCTGGGCGGTGCGGTCCATGGCGCTGTGCCGAAGGGCGTCACAGATGGCAAGGCCGCTGAGGGTGCTCACGACGGCGGCGATGAGCGCGACCAGCAAGGCCGTGCACAGACTGCCCGTCCGCATCAGGGCCATGGCCGGCGCCTTGGCCGCGACGGTCCGACGGTGTCCGCGGGACACGTGCGCCTCCGGCAATCCGATGATGTCCGGCGGTCCGGCCACCAGCCCGTCGGTGCTCATCGTGTCGTTCGCATCGTCGAAGACGGCCTTGCCGAAGGCCTGCTCCCGGCTGGCGGCCGCGCTCTCCTGAAGGAGACAGGCGAGCTCCTCCGCCGGATCCCATCCGCTGTTCGCCCGGCCCAGTCCGAGCGATGGATGCCCTGTGGCCGTGTGCTGTTCAGGATCCGGCCCCGGCCGGAACGTGCGGGCCTCCGGTGGTGCGTGGAAGCCGTTCCAGTCGGGATGACCGAGCGATCCGTACGTCTCATACACGGGAGTCGTGCCTCACCTGGTCGTCGGGGCACGTCCCGGACGCGGCCACGGCGCGCGACCGCAGGTCGAACTCGCGATGGATCGCGCTGATCTCCTTCAGGAAGTCCTCGACGACCGAGGCCGAGTAATTCAGTTCGATTTCCCGGCCTTCGTGATGCAGAGTCGCGTTCTCGCCTTGAGCGCGGTCCGGTGAGGCCGGCGTGAATGTCCATTTGCCCATGTGGGCGCCCCCGGGCGGAACGGGGACATCCATGTCTGTTGTTTGACGATTGAAGATTCTTCCGAGGCTTGCTCTTGTCATAGTCCACCCAACGCTCCCGGCGGCGGGCAGGGTATGCGCCATGCGAGTGATGATGGCGGGGCGTGCGCGTGTTGACCGCTTCCGTTCATCGTTTCTGCACCCTGCCCAACGCCTCGGCGTCGCGCTTCGTGCCCTCGGTGCCGCCTCATGCAAATCGGAAAAACTGCAATCCGGCAGCGTGCTGCTGCACATGGCTGCAATGAGGGGGCGGGGCCATAACCCTGCATATGCCGATGCGTTGTGTCGTTGTGTTGCTGAGGGTTCGACCGCGGGCCCGCCGAATGAATCCGTCACCGGAAAGGGACCGCTGTGGCAGATGTGTTGATGAGGCTTGTGCTGATCTGTGCAGTACTGGGTGCGTTCTGGAGCGCACTGGCATCGTCCGGGGTGGGCCGAATGCGGCACAGGGACATCCTCGAGCTGAGGCGTCAGCAGCGCTTCAGGTATGTCCTGGCCCGGAACGCGCATGCCGGCCGGCCCTTCCCGCCGGAAGCCCCGGCGGCCGCCGAACCGGCGCGAGAACCCGGCGGCGGTGCGACGTGTGCCGCCTGCGGGGCCCTGTCCGGTTGGGAAGGCGGCGTATCCGGCTGAGCTCCGGCGCTGCCCACCGCTTACGAGGGCCGGGTGTAGATCCGCTTGGTGTCACGGATGAACCCGCGGCTCTGTTCGGGGCCGAGCGCTTGTGCTTGGAGATGGTCGTACATGAGGTGGTAGGGCTGGCGGTCCGCCGGCTTCTCCAGGTAGAGGTCGCTGGTGAAGCGCTCCAGGTACACGACTCCCGCGTCGCTGTCGGGGAACGTGAGGATGGAGAACTGCCCCGAGACGCCGGGGTGGGCTCCTGCGTCGTGCGAGAGGATCTGCACGGTGATGTGCGGTTGTGCGCCGAGCCGGTTCAGATGCTCAAGCTGTTCGCGCATGATGTCGGCGGTGCCGACGGCGCGGTGTAACGCCGATTCGTCCAGAACCACCCATAAGCGGAGGGAGCGGGCGGGGTGGTGGGCGCGATGCTGGCGCCGTAGCCGCACCTCGAGACAGGTAGCGGCCTGCTCGGCTGTGATGTGGGGGTTCGTTTCCCCGATGACCGCGGCGGCATAGGCGGGGGTCTGCAGCAGGCCGGGGATCACCAGAGGCTCGTACGAGTGGATGGCGACGGCCTCCGTCTCCATCCCGACGAACACGCTGTAGGGGACGTCGCCGTAGGCGACCCACCAGCCCTGCTGCCGGGACTGCTTCGCCATCCGCATCATCGAGGCGACGAGCGACTGGTCGGTGACCTCGTAGAGCTCACACAGATCACGCACGTCGCGCGGGTTGATGGCGCGACGACCCGTCTCCAGCAGGCTGATCTTGGACTGGGACACCAGCAGCCGACCCGCAACCTGCTGGGACGTCATGCCCGCGGCGCGGCGTAGTTGGCGAAGTTCCGCCCCCAGGCGGCGTCTTCTGACGGTGGGGCTTCCGTTCGCCGCCATGGGCGGTCTACCTCCAACTACAGGGCCTCATGCAGAAGTGCACAACCCGACAACTGTCGCCAAAAGCATTCTGCATACCCGAGCCGACGAGGCGTGCACCCGGGCGGCGAAGACCACCTGTTCGGCCCAAGGGAATCGCCCGCAATGATGCCCCCGACGCCAGCCGGCCGCACGCCTCGCCGTGTCTCTGGCCAGCGGAAACCGTCACGGCGTGACACCGCTGATGCCCCCGCTGGTCGCGTTAGCCCATCCGGGTTTCCGCGGGCTCCAGCGGTTTGCGGTTCTGCCACGGGCGGCACAGGCCGAAGAAGGCGCTCAGGGCCAGCACCGCGCACACCAGCTGCACCAGCGCCATCGGGACCGCCGTGTCCTCGCCCGCGATGCCCACCAGCGGCGAGGCGATCGCGCCGACCAGGAACGAGGTGGTGCCGAGCAGCGCGGAGGCCGATCCGGCCGCGTGCGGGGTCAGCATCAGGGCCTGCGCGTTGGTGTTCGGCAGGACCACGCCCATCGCGGACATCAGCACGAACAGGGCGGCGGCGATCGGGGTCAGCCCGACCTCCCCGAACACCCCGGTCGACATCAGCAGCAGGGCCACCGTGGAGGCCGCGACGACGCCGAGCCCGACGGCCAGGACCTTGTCCAGGCTGACCCGGCCCACGAGCAGCTTGCCGTTGATCTGGCCCACGAGGATCAGGCCGACGGAGTTGAGCCCGAAGAGCAGGGCGAAGGCCTGGGGCGAAGCCCCGTAGATCTCCTGCACCACGAAGGGCGAGGCGGATATGTAGGAGAAGAGCGCGGCGAAGGCGAAGCCGCCGGTGAGGGTGTAGCCGGCGAAGACGCGGTCGCCGAGGAGGCCGCGCATGGTCCGCAGGGCGGAGCCGACGCCGCCCGTGTGGCGCCGCTCGGGCGGCAGGGTCTCGCCGAGGCTGCGCCAGACCATCAGGGTGAGCACCGCGCCGACGACGGTGAGGACGACGAAGACCCCGCGCCAGTCGGCGAAGCGGAGCACCTGGCCGCCGATGAGCGGGGCGATGATCGGGGCGGCCCCGGATATGAGCATCAGGGTGGAGAAGAAGCGGGCCATCTCGTCGCCGTCGTACAGGTCGCGCACGACGGCCCGTGCGATGACGATCGCGGCGGCTCCGGCGAGGCCCTGCAGCAGCCGGAAGGAGATCAGCAGCTGGGCGGTCGGGGCGAGCGCGCAGATCGCCGTGGCCAGGACGTAGACGACCATGCCGATGAGCAGCGGCCGGCGGCGGCCCCACTTGTCGCTCATCGGGCCGATGACGAGCTGGCCCAGGGCCATGCCGGCGAGGCAGGCGGTGAGGGTGAGCTGGATGGTCGCGGCAGGGCTGTCCAGGGCGTCGGTGACCTGCGGCAGGGCCGGCAGGTACATGTCCATGGACAGCGGTGGGAGGGCGGTGAGCCCGCCGAGTATGAAGGTGACCAGAAGGCCCGTGCGGCGTGCGGCCGTCAGGGGCGTCGTGGCGGTGGGGGCAGAGGGCGATGCGGGCGACGAGTCGTGCGGGGGGGCCGTCGCGGGGCCTCTCTCCGACATGCGGAACTCCAGTCTTCTCATCTGATCTACGCACCCCTGACCGACCCATGCTCTCAGCAATCGGAACGTCCGGGGAGCGGGGCGCCGTGTGACGTACCCTGCGGCCCCATGGACGAAAGTACGAAGAAGATCGCCGTGGTGACGGGTGCCGGATCCGGAATCGGCCGCTCCGTGGCTCTGGCCCTGGCCGCCGCCGGATGGTCCGTGGCCGTGGCCGGCCGCCGGCCCGAGCCGCTGGAGGAGACCGCCGAGGCCGCCGGTGACGGCGCCGACGTACTGCGCGTACCGGCGGACGTGAGCGACCCGGACGACGTGACTGCGCTGTTCGAGTCGGTCCGCGCGCGGTACGGGCGCCTCGACCTGCTCTTCAACAACGCGGGCACCTTCGGCCCGGGCGGGGTCCCGCTGGAGGACATCACCTACGAGGCCTGGCGCTCCGTCGTCGACGTCAACCTGACCGGCGCCTTCCTGTGCGCGCAGGCCGCCTTCCGGCTGATGAAGCAGCAGGACCCGCAGGGCGGCCGCATCATCAACAACGGCTCCATCTCGGCGCACGTGCCGCGCCCGAACTCCATCGCCTACACCGCGACCAAGCACGCGATGACGGGCCTGACCAAGTCCCTGTCGCTGGACGGGCGGCCGTACCGGATCGCCTGCGGCCAGATCGACATCGGCAACGCGGCGACCGAGATGACCGAGCGGATGCAGACCGGCATCCTGCAGGCCAACGGGCAGCTGGCCGTCGAGCCGGTGATGGACGCCGCCGACGTGGCCCGCACGGTCCTGCACATGGCCGGACTCCCGCTGGAGGCGAACGTGCAGTTCGCGACCGTCATGGCGACGGCCATGCCGTACATCGGCCGCGGCTGAGGGACGGGAATGGCGCCCGGCCGGCCGGGGTTGAGGCGGTCATGACGACCGAAGTGCTGCGCTACACCGCGTTCTCCCACGACCCGGACGGCGGCAACCCCGCCGGGGTCGTGCTCGATGCCTCCGGACTGGACGAGCACGCCATGCTGGAGATCGCCGCCGGGCTGGGCTACAGCGAGACGGCGTTCCTGACCGCTCCCCCCGAGGGGCTCGGCGGTGAGGAGGGCCGGTCCTTCACCGTCCGCTACTTCAGCCCGAAGGCGGAGGTCCCCTTCTGCGGGCACGCGACCGTGGCCACGGCCGTGGCGCTGGGGGAGCGGATCGGGCCGGGACAGCTCCTCTTCTCCACCCAGGCGGGGACCGTACCGGTGTCCGTCACCTCCGAGGACGGGCGGCTGCGGGCCACGCTCACCAGCGTCGAGCCGCACACCGAGGAGATCGGCGCCGCCGACCTCACCGAAGCACTGGCCGCGCTGGACTGGCCCGGGGCCGACCTGGATCCGGCCCTCCCGCCCGCCATCGCCTACGCCGGAGCCCGGCACCTGGTGATCGGCGCCCGCACCCGGGCCCGGCTCGCGGACCTCGCCTACGACTTCGCCCGGCTGGAGGCCCTGATGCGGCGTCTGGACCTCACCACGGTCCAGCTGGTGCACCGGGCGGGCCCGGCCGAATTCCACGTACGGGACCCCTTCCCGGTCGGCGGCGTGGTCGAGGACCCCGCCACGGGAGCCGCCGCGGCCGCCTTCGGGGCGTACGCGCGCGAGCGGGGCCTGGTCCCGGCCGACGCCGTGCTCACCCTCCACCAGGGCGAGGACATGGGCCGCCCCGGCGTGCTCACCGTGGAACTGCGCGAGGGCGACCCGCGGGTGCGCGTCGGCGGCGCGGGAGTACGGATCGCGTGAGCGCGCACACCGGACCGGAGCCGGCCCCCCACCGGCAGGCACAGCGGGACCGGGGCATGCGGGTCCTGCGTTTCGCCGAGGCCGAGGTGCCGGCGGAGCTGGCCCGGCAGGTCGCCGCCATCGAGGCGGCGGCCTGGCCGGGCTCCGCACCCGGCCACGACCCGGCACTCCACCCGCGGACGATGCTGCTCGTGGACGGGGCGGGGACGGTTGCGGCCTCGCTGTCGCTGCTGTACAAGCCGGTCCCGCTCGCCGGGCGGACGTACCGGGCCGCCGGACTCAGCTCCGTGGCCACCGGGCCGGAGCTGCGCGGCCGCGGGCACGGCGGCCGGCTGGTGGCGGCGGCCCACGCCGAGCTGGCGGCCGACCCGGCCGTGGACCTGGCGCTGTTCAGCTGCGACCGTCCCCTGGCCCCCTTCTACGGGGCGGCCGGCTTTGCCGTGCTGCCCGGAACGGTGCTGGTGGGCGGAACCCCCGAGGACCCACTGCCCACCGACGCCCCTGGCTTCGACAAGGTGGTCCCGGCGGCCTTCTTCACGGACGACCCGGAAGGGGACCGTGCCGCCTTCACGGGCGTCCGCGTCCCGCTGCACCCCGGAAACACCGACAGGCTGTGGTGACGGGCCCGCGAGCTCTTCACCACAGCCCGTCGGCCTCGGCTGTATCCGCAGAGGGGGGCAGTGTCCCCGCGGCCGGTCAGCCGGCGGGCGTGGAGCCCGAGTCCGCGGGCCGCGCCTGCGGCGCGGCCGCCGGGCGTCCGCGGTCGACGAGGAAGAGCGTCAGCACGGGGACCAGGTACAGCAGCCACACCGTGAGCTGGAGGACGGTCGGGTCCGGCTGGAAGTTGAAGACGCCCTTGAGCAGGGTCCCGTACCAGCTGTCCGGCGGGATCGTCTCGCTGATGTCGAAGGCCTTGTCGCCCAGTCCGCCCAGGAAACGGGCCTCCTGGAGGTCGTGGACCCCGTACGCGAGCACGCCCGCGGCCACGACCACCAGCATGGCGCCGGTCCACCGGAAGAACTTCGCCAGATTGATCTTCACGGCGCCCCGGTAGAACAGGTAGCCCATCACGATCGCCGTGCCGATGCCCAGCAGCACACCGATCAGCGGCGCCGACGAACCCTCGCCGCTGGCCCGTACCGACGCCCACACGAACAGCGCCGTCTCCAGGCCCTCCCGGCCGACGGCCAGGAAGGCGGTGGCGACCAGCGCGGCGGTGCCCATGGCGAGCGCCGTGTCGAGCTTCCCGTGCAGGTCGGCCTTCAGATGGCGCGCGGTGCGCTTCATCCAGAAGACCATCCACGTCACCAGACCCACCGAGATGATCGACAGGGCGCCACCGAGCAGCTCCTGCGCCTCGAAGGTCAGCTCCTGGGTGCCGAATTCGAGCATCGCGCCGAAGGCCAGCGAGAGCCCGCAGGCGATCGCGATGCCCAGCCACACCGGACGCAGGGCGTCCCGGCGCTCGGTCTTCACCAGGTACGCGACGAGGATGCAGACGACCAGGCTGGCCTCCAGCCCCTCGCGCAGGCCGATCAGATAATTGCCGAACACGGCGGTTGTTCCTCTCCGGCGGTTGCTTAACCGAACAGCGTCCGGCCCCACCAGTCGTCCTTGTCGCGGACGCCCGGCGGGACGGCGAAGACGGCCGAACCCACGTGCTGGATGTATTCGTTGAGCACGTCGGACCGGGCCAGATTGCGCTGGATCGGGACGAACCCCTTGCGTATGTCGCGCTGGTAGGCGAGGAAGAACAGGCCCGCGTCGAGGCGGCCCAGACCGTCCGTGCCGTCGGTGAAGGAGTAGCCGCGGCGCAGGATCGTCGCACCGTTGTTGGTGTCCGGGTGCGCGAGACGCACGTGCGCCTCCGGCTTCATCGCCTTCAGGAACGGTTCGTCGCGCTCCTTGGACTTGCCGACCGGGGCACCCTCGCCCTTGTCGCGGCCGAAGATGTCCTCCTGCTCCTGGAGCGGGGTCCGGTCCCAGGTCTCGATGTTCATCCGGATCCGGCGCGCCACCAGGTACGAGCCGCCGGTCAGCCAGTCGCTGCCGTCGCCCGCGCCGACCCACACGTGCTTGTCCAGGGCGGCCCGGTCGGTGCCGGAGATGTTCCGGGTGCCGTCCTTGAAGCCCATCATGTTGCGCGGGGTCTGCTCGTCGGGGGTGGTCGACGAGGTCTTGCCGAAGCCCAGCTGCGACCAGCGCATGGCGGTGCGGCCGAAGCCGATGCGGGCCAGCTGGCGGATCGCGTGCACGGCGACCTGCGGGTCGTCGGCGCAGGCCTGGACGCAGAGGTCGCCGCCGGAGCGGGCCGGATCCAGGTTGTCGCCGGGGAACAGCTCCAGGTCCACCAGCGCCTCGGGGCGCTTGCCCTCCAGACCGAACCGGCCCTTGGCGAACAGCCCCGGCCCGAAGCCGATGGTCAGGGTGAGCCGGGAGGCCTTCAGCCCCAGCGCCTCGCCCGTGTCGTCCGGCGGGGCCTCCGGGAGACCGCCGAAGCCGCCGTCACCGACCGGCAGACCGGCCGTCATCAGCCGGGCCGCCACCGTCCACTCCTTGAGGAGCTCGACCAGTTCCCCGCGGTCCTTCGTCTTCACGTCGAAGGCCGCGAAGTGCAGGCGGTCCTGCACGGCGCTCGCGATACCGGCCTGGTGCTCGCCGTGGAACGGCACGGCCGCCCCGGCGGCCGCCGCCGACACCATGTCCGAGCCGCCGCCGAACGAAGCCACCGCACCGCCGGCCGCGGCGGCGCCGATCGCGAAACCGGCCCCGCCCCAGCCCAGCACCGCGCGCCGCGAGGGCGCGCCGCCGGAAACCGGCGCGCCGCCGTCACCGTCCTGCCCGGGCTGCTGCGCAGCCGAGTCCGACTCGGTCATCGTGTTCTCCCGCCTGCTTCTCGTCCCTGTCCCTGTCCGCTACTTGGTGACCGCGGCGGCGAGCTTGGAGAGCGGCTCGGCGAGCGCGTTCACGCCGTCCGAGAGCTCCTTGCGCTCCGGCTCGCCGACCTTGTCGTACGAGGTGAACTCGTAGGTGGTCTTGTCGGCGCGGTACTTGTCCAGCAGCACGGTCAGCGCCGCGAACTGGGTGTCCAGCTGCTTGACCAGCTCCGGGTCGTTCTTCACGGCGATCGGCTTGAGCAGCTCGTACGCCTGCTGCGCACCCTCGACGTTGGCCTTGAAGTCGACCAGGTCGGTGTGCGAGTAGCGCTCCTCCTCACCGGTGACCTTGCCGGTGGCGACCTCGTCGAGGAGCTCCTTGGCGCCGTTGGCGATCGAGGTCGGGGTGATCTCCGCCTGGCCGACCTTCTTCTGCCAGTCGGTCAGGTCCGCGATCAGGGTGTCCGCGAGCTGCTTCTCCCGGTCGGTGATCTTGCCGTCGACCCAGAGGGCCTTCTCCAGACGGTGCCAGCCCGTCCAGTCCTTCTCCAGGTCCTGGCCGGCCTCCAGGCCGTCCTCGCGGACGTCGACCTTCGGGTCGATGTCGCCGAAGGACTCGGCGACCGGCTCGGTGCGCTCCCAGCCGATGCGGGAGGGCGCGTAGAGCTTCTTCGCGGCCTCGACGTCGCCGGCCTTGACCGCGTCCGCGAAGGCCTGCGCCTTGGGGAGGGTCTCCTCGGCCTGGGTGACGACGTAACCGCGGTAGGCGGAGACCGCGGCGTCCATCTCGGGGCTGCGCTTCTCCTCGCCGCCCTTGCCGGTGGCCTTGACCTTCTGGGCGATGCCGTCGCCCTTCATGCCGGGCTTGCAGACGATCTCGTAGTCGCCCGCCTTGATCTCGGCGGTGATGGAGGCCTTGGTGCCGGGGCCGATGTTCTCGCGCTCGGTCACGATGCGGGCGTCCGGGAAGAGGACGTAGACCTCGGTGACCTTGGAGCCCTTGTTCTCGACGTCGATCTGCACCTTGCCGGACGGGAACTCCGTCCTGGACACCTCGCAGGCGCTGTCGGACGCCGCCACCTTGATCACGTCGTCGCCGCCCGCTGCGCTCTTCTGGGAGCAGCCGGTGACGGCGGTCAGTGCGGCCGCGACGGTGGCTGCGGCGATGGCGGTGAGGCGAGCGGGGCGCATACGGAGGCTCCTGGCGTCGGGCGAAGGGGCCGTCCCGAGGAGGGAGAGGCCGGTGAGGCGGACCTAACTTAACCGAGGCTTACCTCACCCATACCCTCTCGTACCGTGATTCAGGTCATAGGTTTTCGCTCCGGACACGGCCCTGTCACGGGCCCTCCACGGCAGGCCCATGGCACGGTCAAGCCGGGGTCAAGTCAGGTGTGCGTTCGGTATGGCGGAACCGGCGGAACCGGCGGAAGCGCTGGAACCGCTGGAACCCGCGGAACCGGCGGACGCCTTCGCGGCCCGGACGGGAACCACCAGCGGCGCCCCGGTGCGCGGGTGCGGGAGCACCTCCACCGGCTGCCGGTAGACGCGGCTCAGCAGCTCGCCCTCGAACACCTCGGCCGGCGGGCCGTCCACGGCGATCCGCCCGTCGTGCAGGACGGCGGCCCGGTCCGCGTAGGCGGCGGCCAGCCCCAGGTCGTGCAGGACGACGACGACCGCGTCCCCGGCCGCGGCCCGCTCCCGGCAGATGCGCAGCACGAGCTCCTGGTGGCGCAGGTCGAGGGCGGCGGTGGGCTCGTCGAGCAGGAGCAGCGGGGCCCGCTGGGCCAGTACGCGGGCCAGCGCGACCCGGGCCCGCTCACCCCCGGAGAGGGCGGAGAAGGGGCGCGCGGCGAAGTCCGTGACCTCGGTGGCGGCCATGGCGAGGGCCACCGCCTCCTCGTCGGCGTCGGCGAGGGGGGTGCCGGCCCAGGGCGCGCGGCCCATCCGTACGACGTCCTCCACGGGGAAGGGGAAGGACAGTGCGGCCGACTGCGGGAGGACGGAGCGGCGCAGCGCGAGATCCGGGGCGCTCCAGTCGCCCACCGGGCGGCCGTCGATCCGGATCTCCCCGGAGGCGGCGGGCAGGTCGGCGGCGAGCGCGCTCAGCAGCGTGGACTTGCCCGCTCCGTTGGGGCCGACCAGTGCGACCACCTCACCGGCCCGGGCGGTCAGGTCGATCCCGGCGAGGACCTCGCGGTGCCCGAGCCGGACGTGCAGGTCCACGGCCTCGGCGACGGCTTCACCGGGGGCGGGGCGGGCCGGGACGGTCCTCCGGGTACGGGTGAGCAGCCCCGTCAGTCTGCTGGTCACGCCCAGCCTCCTTGCTTGCGGCGGGTGCGGCGCAGCAGCCAGAAGAAGAACGGGCTGCCGAGCAGGGCGGTCAGTACACCGAGCGGCAGCTCGGCGGGCTGGGCGAGGGTCCGGGCCGCCAGGTCGCCCGCGACCAGGACCACGGCGCCGGCGAGGGCGCTGCCGGGGACCAGGAAGCGGTGGCCGGGGCCGTTGGCCATGCGCAGCAGGTGCGGGACGAGCAGGCCGATGAAGGTGATGACGCCGGCGACGGCGACGGCGGCGGCGGTGAGCAGCGCGACGACCAGGATGAGGGCGAGGCGCAGCCGTTCGACGTCGATGCCCAGATGGCGGGCGGGCCGTTCGCCGAGCGCGAGCAGGTCGAGCCGGCGGGCGTAGAAGGGGGCGACGAACAGGCCGGCCAGGGCGCAGGGAAGGACGGCGAGGACCTTGGGCCAGGTGGCCTGGGCGAGGGAGCCGAGCTGCCAGAAGGTGATCTGGTTGACCTGGCCGCTGTCCGCGAAGAAGACGAACAGGCCGATGAGGGCGCCGGCGAAGGCGTTGACGGCGATGCCGGTGAGGATGAGGGTGACGACCTCCGTCCTGCCGCCGTTGCGGGAGAGGAGGTAGACCGAGCTGACGGTGATCAGGCCCGCGACGAACGCGCAGACGGTGATGGTCCAGTTGCCGAAGAAGCTGAGGCCGAGGCCGATGGCGGCGACCGCGCCGACGGCGGCTCCGGCCGAAATGCCGATGACGCCGGGCTCGGCGAGGGGGTTGCCGAAGACGCCCTGCATGAGCGCGCCGGCGCAGCCGAGGCTGGCGCCGACGAGCAGGGCGAGCACGACGCGGGGGAGGCGGACGTTCCACAGGACGCTCTCGCCGACGCGGTCGAGGGGGGATCCGCCGAGGCCGAGGTGGTGCTGGACGGAGGCGAGGACGTCGGGCAGGGGGATGTCGTAGGCGCCGGTTCCCGCGGAGAAGAGGGCGAGGAGGGCGAGGACCGCCACGAGGGCGGTGGTGAGCAGAGCGGCCCGGCGGTGGCCGCGCGACCGCGGCTTGGGCGTTGCCGGGGCGGGGTCGGGGGCCGGGGCGGGGGCGGCCGGGTCGGCGGGGCCCGTGGCTGCGGTTCCGGTGGGGCCGGGTGCGCCGGCCGGGTCGGCCGGGCCGGTTCCGGTGGGGCCGGGTGCCTGCTTGGGCAGCTCCTCGGGCGCCGAATGCGACGAGGTGTCGCGGGGAGCGGTGGCGGTGGCGGTGGTGGGGGTGGGGGTGGCGGCGGTGCGTTCGGCACGCGGGGATGGGCCGGGCGCGCTCGCGGTCCCGTCGGATCCGGCGGTCGCGGGCAGGTCCCGGGCTTCCGGGTCGTGGAGGGCCACCTCAGGCGCCCTTGCCGTAGAGCTGGTCGACCAGGGAGGAGAGGACCTGGTCGGTGCGCGGGCCGTAGTTGAGCAGGACGCCGTCGTCGACCGTGACCACCCGGCGGTCCATGCCGGCCGGGGTCTGGGCGACGCCCGGGATCTTCACCAGGCCGTCGATGCCGCCGACCGATTCGAGGCCCTTGGACATGACGAGGATCGCGTCGGGCGCGGCGGCCGCCAGGGCCTCGCTGGTGATCGGGGTGAAGTCCTTGCCGAGTCCGGACTCCTTGCCGGTGTCGACCGCGCCGGCCGCCTCCAGCAGCGATGCGGCGCCGGAGTCGGATCCGCCCAGCAGATAGACGGAGGCCGTGCCGCGGAGGTAGAGGAAGGCCACCCGGGGCTTCTTGCCGGAGGCGGCCGGGATGTCCTTGCGGACGGTGGCGATCCGGTCGGCGGTGCGCCGGTTCAGCTGCGTGCCTGCCTCGTTGACGCCGAGCGCGGCGGCCACCGCGTCGATCCGCTTCGGTACGTCGTCCAGTCCCTTGGCGGGGGCGATGACCAGGACCGGGATACCGGCGTCGCGGATCTGCTGAATCGCTTCTCCCGGTCCGGTGGTGGTCTCGGCGAGCACCAGCGTCGGGCGCAGCGAGAGCACGCTCTCCGCGGAGACGTCATGTCCACGTGTCACCACCGGCAGCCGGGCGGCCTGTTCGAAGGTGGCTGTGATGTCCCGGGCGACGACCTGCTCGCCGAGGCCCAGGGTGTGGACGATCTCGTTGAGGCTGCCGCTGAGGGGGACGACCCGGTCCGCGGAGGTGATCGTGACCTGGGCGCCGTCGACGGAGGGCACCGTGACGGGAAGGGCGGGCCGGGGCGCCGGAGCGAGTGGTTCCACCCGGTCCGGAACCGAGGCTGCGCCGGGGGCCGATGAGCCCGGGGTGGTGGCCGTACCTCCGCAGGCCGTCAGCGCGAGTGCCAGTGCTGCCACGGCAACGGCGAGACGGGGAAAGCGGTGTGACGCGGCGGGCGTAGGCACGAATGCACCGTCCTGATCGTCCGACTGAGGTTCTGGAGACCGGGGGGTGTTCATCCGGCCGTGGTTAGCTTAGGTTAGCCTAACCTTGCCCGCTAGACCTTAGGAGGGGGCGGTCATGCCCACGAGACCCGTCCGTACGTTCGCCGTCGCCCTGTTGGCGGCCCTGCTGGGCGCACTGCTCCCGGCGACCGCCGCCCGGGCGGGCACCGTACAGGGGGGCCGACTCGACTGGGGCATCAAATCGTCTTTCCAGAGTTATGTCACGGGTCCGGTGGCAAAAGGCAGTTTCAAGCTGAAGAGCGGCGCCGCCACGGTGGGCGGCAGCCTCTTCCGCTTCCACTCCGCGAGCGGTTCGTACGACCCGGACTCCGGTGCCTTCGAGGCCTCCTACTCGGGCGGGGTGACCTTCCAGGGGCACCAGAAGCCCGACGGCGTCTACGAACTGGACATGACCATCAGCCGCCCGACCGTCAAGATCTCCGGCGGCAAGGGCACGCTGTACGTGGACGTCTCCAGCAAGGCCAAGGACAGCGGCGCGGTCACCAGCCAGGCGCAGGTCGCCTTCGCCTCCCTCGGCGTCGGCGGCATCAACATGAAGGGCGGCGCCAGCCCGCTGACCCTCACGAACCTCCCGGCCACCCTCACCGCGGAAGGCGCCAAGGCCTTCGCCGGCTACTACGGCGCCGGCACCCAGCTCGACCCCGTCTCGCTCTCCGCCGACGTCAAGACCGCCCCGGCCGCCGCGCCCCCGCAGTCGGCGACTCCGCAGTCGAGCGCCACCACCGAAGCCGCCCAGTCGCCCGGCGCCTTCACCGACGCCGCCGTCGACTGGGGGGTGCGCCGCACCTTCCGCGAGTACGTCACCGGCTCGATCGGCCAGGGCAAGTGGACCCTTGCCGAGGGCGCCCAGGACGGCGGTGCGCTGTTCCGCTTCCCGCAGGGCAAGGGTTCGTTCGACGGCGCGAAAGGCACTCTCGACGCGGCCTTCGCCGGCACCGTCCAGTTCACCGGAGCCCACCTGGACCTCACGCTCGGCAAGCTGAGCGTGAAGGTGGCGGACGGAAAGGGCGTCCTGTCCGCGGACGTCACCGCCGGCGGCCAGACGAAGAACGCCGTCCCGCTCGTGGAGTTCGACGCGAAGGGCCTGAAGACCGAGGGCAAGCTGGCCACCCTGACCGAAGCCCCCGCCACCCTCACCGACGGCGGCTCCCAGGCCTTCAACTCCATGTACAAGGCCGGCACCGAGATGGACCCCGTCTCGCTCGCCGTCGCCCTGGACGCCACCGCCCAGCTTCCCGCCCTGCCCGACCTGGGCTCCACGGCCTCGCCCGCCGCCCCCGCGGCCGCGTCGCCCTCCGCCGAGCCCGCCCCGGTCGCGAAGGACGCGGAGTCCTCCGACGCCGGGCTCTTCATCGCCCTCGCCGTGGCCGTCCTGGTCCTGGCCGGCGGCGGTGCCCTCCTGGTCGTGCGCAAGCGGCGTACGGCCCAGGCGGCCCCGGCCGCTGCCTCCGCCCCGGCCGCTGCCCCCGCTCCGGCCGCCGCCTCCGACCCGGACGCCGCAGCCCCCAAGGGCACGTCCACCGACGCTCCGTAGCAGGCCCGCTCCTCCTTCCCTTCTCCCTCCGTTCCTTCAGGAGTACCCAGCCATGTCGTCCATCCGACGCCCGATCTCCCTCGCGGCCGCAGTCCTGACCGCCGCCGCGCTCGGCGCCACCGCCTTCGTCCTGCCCGCCACCGCCGCGGGCGGCGCCCCCACCGAACCGATGAAGATCACCGGTGGCACCCTCGACTGGGGCGTGCTCGCGAGCTACCGCGCCTACGTGACCGGCATGGCCAAGGGCACCATCACGGTGGCGGACGGGGCCAAGCAGAACGAGGACGGCACCCTGCGCTTCGTCGAGCCGACCGGCGCGTACGAGCCGGCCAACGGGCACGTGGTGAAGGCGGCCTTCAAGGGCAGCGTGACCTTCTCGTCGCCCGCCCCGCCGACCGGCCACGGCTTCGAGGTCAAGCTCTCGGACATCCGTATCGACACCGGCACCAAGAAGCTCACCGCGGACGTCACCAAGGGCGGCACGACCACCCAGGACGTGCCCATGGCCACCGTGGCCTTCGCCGGCCAGTCGATGACCGGCCTGGCTACCACCCTCACCCAGGAGGCCGCGGACGCGCTCGGGTCGCCGGGCTACAAGGACAAGCCCGGCGACCCGCTCACGGCGAAGCTGGAGTTCGAGAAGCCCGCCCCCGAGCCCACCCCGGAGAACACCACCAAGAACCCGACGCCTCCGGCCGACGACACGCAGAAGGTGCTCAGCGGCAAGCTGACGTGGGGCGTGAAGGAGTCCTTCCGCAAGTACGTCCTGAGCGCGGGCTCGATCACCCCGGCCGGCGGCGCCGCCAAGAACGGCGACACCTTCGACTTCGCCTTCGGCAAGGGTGACCTGGACGTCAAGAAGCAGAAGCTGAACGCCTCCTTCGCGGGCAACCTCCGCTTCCAGTACGCGGCCCACGGCATAGACATGACCTTCGGCAACCCCCGCGTGGAGGCCACCGGCAAGACCGGCACGCTCTACGTGGACGTGAAGAACGGCTCCGGCACCAAGACGGGCCTGCGCTTCGCCACGCTCGACCTGTCGAAGACCGACTACAAGACCACGAAGGGCGTCCTGGCGCTGAACGCGGTCCCGGCGGCCTTCACCGCCGAGGGTGCGGCGGCCTTCGCCAACGACACCACCGGCTCCCTGTACAAGGCCGGCGACCCGATCGACCCGCTCACCTTCGCCGTGGCGGTCGACAAGGACGCCCAGCTGCCCTCGACGGGCGGCACGACCGGCGGCTCCACGGGCGGCTCGAACGGCGGCACCACCGGCGGAACGACGGGCGGCACCACCGGCGGTACGGGCGGCACGGTGGGCGGTGGCTCCTCCACCGTCGGCGGCAATCTCGCGAACACCGGCGCCGAGATCCCGGCCGCGGCCCTGCTCACCACCTCCGGCGTGGTGATCGCGGCCGGCGCGGGCGCGGTGTACTTCGCGCGCAGGCGCCGTACGTCGCACGTCTGAGCCGTGCTTCAATTTCCCGCGTGAATGATCTGGACGTGCTGAGGGTCTTCTGCGCGGGTGACGGCCGGTTCGGCAACCTGCTCGGTGTCGTACGCGACGGCCGGACCTGCCCCGACGACGCGTCGCGGCAAGCCCTGGCCGCCGAACTCGGCTACAGCGAGACGGTGTTCGTCGACGACCCCGAACGCGGGGTCGTCGACATCCGCACCCCCGGCACGCGCATGTCCTTCGCGGGACATCCGTTGGTCGGGGTCGCGTGGTTGCTGGACGTGGAGGAGCTCCAGCCGCCCGCCGGATCCGTATGGGCCCGCGACGACGGGGAGTTCACCTGGATCACGGCCCGCCCCGAGTGGGTCGAGGGCAAGCGCACCGAGCAGTTCGGGTCCGTCGCCGAGGTCGAGGCGCTGCCCGCGCCGCCGCCCGGCGAGGGCTGGCTGTACGCCTGGGCCTGGGAGGACGAGGCCGCGGGCCGCGTGCGCGCCCGGGGCTTTCCGCGCCGCCCCGACGGGGTCATCACCGAGGACGAGGCCACCGGTTCGGCCGCGATCCTGCTGACGGCCCAGCTGAACCGCGCCCTGAACATCACCCAGGGCGCCGGCTCCCAGATCCTCACCGCCCCCGGCCCGGACGGCACGGTCGAGATCGGCGGCCGCGTCCGCTTCGCCCCGCACGCTTGAAACGGCAGTGGGACCGGTCCGGGTGCACATGTGCACCCGGACCGGTCCCACGCTCGCTTCCGTTTCCGTTCCCGTTCCGCGGACCTCCCCGGAGGGGCTACGCGCTCAGCGGGAACTGCTCGCCCAGCTCGCGGAAGACCGCGCCGTTGAAGTCGAAGGCGCGCTTGCACTCGTCGATGATGCGCTGCTTCTCCAGGTCGTCCGCGGCGATCGCGTCCAGCAGCTCGCGGTAGGTCCGCTTGAAGGCCGCCGGGTTGGAGATGTCCGCGAAGACGTAGAACCGGACGCCGTCGCCCTTGCGCTCGAAGCCCCAGGTGCGCTCGGCCTTGTCGCGGATGATCTGTCCGCCGGAGAGGTCGCCCAGGTAGCGGGTGTAGTGGTGGGCGACGTACCCGCCCGGCCATTCGGCGGCGCACTGGGCGACCCGGTCGGCGTACGCACGCGTCGCGGGCAGGGCCACCACGCGCTCGCGCCAGTCGGGGCCCACCAGGTGTGCCAGGTCGCGCTCGATCTCGGCGACGCGCATGAGCTCGGGCCGGATGAAGGGTCCTGCCACCGCGTCGTCCTTGAGGGACTCGGCCGCGTCCTCCAGGGCCCGGTACACGAACCACAGCTGCTCGGTGTAGCGCGTGTATGCGTCCACGCCGAGCCGTCCACCCAGCAGATCGCTCATGAAGGTCGACGTCTCGGCCTCGGTGTGCTGCTCGTGCGAGGCGACGCGGATGACCGTAGAGAAGGCGTCCAAGGCGGACCTCCAGGAAGAGGAAACAGGCGTGACGGCAATGCCGCCACGCCTGATCCTCCTACTTAGGCTTGCCTAAGTCAATGTGTTCCCGACGTCCTGTCGGTAAAAAATCCCGGGCCGCGGAGCCGGCCGGACCGGCTACGGCAGGGTCAGGATCTCCGCGCCGGAGTCCGTCACCACCAGCGTGTGCTCGAACTGTGCGGTGCGCTTGCGGTCCTTCGTGACGACCGTCCAGCCGTCCTCCCACATGTCGTACTCGTGGGTGCCCAGCGTGAGCATCGGCTCGATGGTGAAGGTCATGCCGGGTTCGATGACGGTGGTGGCGTGCGGGCTGTCGTAGTGCGGGACGATCAGGCCGGAGTGGAAGGACGAGTTGATGCCGTGGCCGGTGAAGTCCCGGACCACGCCGTAGCCGAAGCGCTTCGCGTACGACTCGATGACGCGGCCGATGATGTTGATCTGGCGGCCCGGCTTGACGGCCTTGATGGCCCGGTTCAGGGCTTCCCGGGTGCGCTCCACCAGCAGCCGCGACTCCTCGTCCACCTCTCCGCACAGGTAGGTCGCGTTGTTGTCGCCGTGCACGCCGCCGATGTACGCGGTCACGTCGAGGTTCACGATGTCGCCGTCGCGCAGGACGGTGGAATCGGGGATGCCGTGGCAGATGACCTCGTTCACGGAGGAGCACAGCGACTTGGGGAAGCCCCGGTAGCCGAGCGTCGAGGGGTAGGCCCCGTGGTCGCACATGTACGCGTGGGCGACCTTGTCGAGCTCGTCGGTGGTCACCCCCGGCGCGATCAGCTTGGCGGCCTCCTCCATCGCCTGGGCGGCGATCCGGCCGGCGATGCGCATGGCCTCGATGGTCTCGGCCGACTGCACCTCCGGTCCGGTGTACGGAGTGGGCGCGGGCTTGCCCACGTACTCGGGCCGGCGGATGTTTCCGGGAACGGAACGGACGGGAGAGAGCTCGCCTGGTACGAGCAGCGACTGGCCAGACATGCGAGCGAGTGTATCCAGCGGGGATGGGGCAGCATGGCGGCATAGAGAGGTACGAGAGGAGCCCGACGACGATGGCCCTGTTCAAGAAGCGTCAGGTGGGCAAACCCGGCGAGTGGTACTACTGCCTGGTCCACAAGAAGGTCGAGGAAGGCCCCGAGTGCCCGGCCAAGGACCGGTTCGGGCCGTACGAAACCCCGGAGGAGGCGAACCACGCCATGGAGACGGCGCAGGAACGCAACCTCGAATGGCAGAACGACCCCAAGTGGAACGACAGGACCCGCGAGGACGAAGAGGGCACCACCGGCACCACCGGCACGGGTACGGCGTAGGCCCTACCAGCGGCTGGGCGGCGGCGAGGTCAGCTGGTCGGCCAGCCGCGCCAGCCGGTCCCGGAACCGGCGGGCTCCGCGCTGCACCGGCAGACCGTTCTCCCCGGCCGCCGCGCTGACCAGGTGCTGCACGGTGTCCAGATCCATCCCACCGTCCTGCGCGCCGGTGTCCCCGCCCGGCACGGACAGGACATCGTGCGCGAGCGTGCCCAGACCCGGGTCCCCGCCGTCCAGGGACAGTACGGTCGCCCCTGCGCGCCGCGCGTCGTGGACGCGCTCCAGCAGCCCTTCGCCCGGCGCCCCGGGCGCCACCACCAGCAGGGTGTGCCCGCGGCGGGCCGCCTCCAGCCGGCCCAGCCCCACCGACAGGTGCGGCGGCTCCCCGGGCCGCACGTGGTGGCGTACGAGCGTGGGCGCCAGCTCCGGCCGGCCCGACCAGGCGGCCTCGTCCACCAGGTGCGCCGCCATGTGCCAGGGCTCGTAGCCCTCGGTCCCCACGAGCAGCAGGTGCCCGCCGGCCGGTACGACGGACCGGCGCAGCGATGCGGCGAAGCGGCGTGCGGCGCCCGGCCATTGCGTACCGGCGAGCACCTCGCGCAGCAGCGCGACCCTCACGGCGTCCATATCGGCATCCTGCACCATGCAGGGGACACGGGGAGGGATTCCTTCCTCTTCGACACCCTTCGACTGTGGGCTACCCGGCAGTACCCTCGCCCCCATGACTTCCTCAGACAACACGCAGAAGCCGCCGGTCAAGGACCCGTGGGAGCTGCCGGACGTGTCCGGCCTCGTCGTCGGCGTCCTCGGCGGCACCGGCGACCAGGGCCGGGGCCTGGCCTACCGGCTCGCCAGGGCCGGCCAGAAGGTGATCATCGGCTCCCGCGCCGCCGACCGCGCGCGGACCGTGGCCGAGGAACTGGGCCTCGGCGTGGAGGGCGCGGACAACGCCGAGTGCGCGCGCCGCAGCGACATCGTCATCATCGCGGTGCCGTGGGAGGGCCACGCCAAGACCCTCGAAGCGCTGCGCGAGGACCTCGCGGGCAAGCTCGTGGTGGACTGCGTCAACCCGCTCGGCTTCGACAAGCAGGGCGCCTACGCCCTCCAGGTCGAAGAGGGCAGCGCCGCCCAGCAGGCCGCCGCCCTGCTCCCGGACTCCCGCGTCACGGCGGCCTTCCACCACCTGTCGGCCGTCCTGCTCCAGGACGAGTCGATCGACGAGATCGACACCGACGTGATGGTCCTCGGCGAGGTCCGCGCCGACACGGACATCGTCCAGGCCCTGGCCGCCCGCATCCCGGGCATGCGCGGAGTCTTCGCGGGCCGCCTGCGCAACGCCCACCAGGTCGAGTCCCTGGTGGCCAACCTGATCTCCACGAACCGCCGCTACAAGGCCCACGCGGGCCTGCGCATCACGGACGTCTGACCCGGTCCGCCCGGTCCCGCCCCTACCGGGCCGGGACCGGGCCGCCGGGCCCGACGGCGCCCCGGATCAGCCGCGGCGGCCGCCGCGCGCCTCGACTGCGCCCAGGTGTGCCACCACCCCTTGGTAGAAACGGTCGACGGCGTCGTCGACGCCGCGGATGAAGCCCGACTCCGTGTTGCCGCGGGTGTTGCCCATCCCCTTGATCAGCGACAGCCGGAACCCGGTCGGCGCCGCGCCGTCCTTGGGCAGCAGGTCGCCAGGCTCGGGCCGCAGCCGCTCCAGCGTGCCGCGCGGCCCGTTCTCGCCCTCCACCAGAGTCTGGACGTGCAGGTCCGCCGGTGCCTCGGCCAGGACCCGCAGCAGCCGCTTCGCCGTCGCCAGCGGGTACGAGCCCTCCGGGGCGGGGATGTCCACCGACGTGCGGACCTTGCCGGTCCGCAGATCGGCGGTGACGGCGATCACAGAACTCGTACCGTCGATCCGCAGTTCGGCCGACAGCCTCCCGTCGGCGCACAGCGCCTCGGCCGCCGCGACCCGGCGCGCCCCGGGGTCGCTGTCGCGCCGGGTGCGCTGCACCGGCAGGGCCTTCTGCCCCAACTCGCCGCCGAGGCGCAGGCAGACCTGGCGGATCAGCCGCTCCCAGCTCTCGACGACGCCGACGGCACGCACGTCGTCCGGGCTGATGGTCTCGTCCTCGATGCCCTTGCGGACAGGCACCCAGGCGGGGCCCATGTTCTGGAACCCGTGGCAGCCCGAGTTCTCGTGCTGGAGGTAGTCCAGCAACTCCTGGAGCAGCCAGGCGTGGGCGGCGTTGCCGACCCCCTCGTGGCGGATCAGCATCTGGGCCTGGTGGGCCACCTCCGCCCACGACAGGTGCCAGAGGCTGACCTTGTGCTTGCGCCGCCGGTCGATCTTGACATCGACTACAGGCGAGCCGTCCAGGGCCACATCGTTGGAGAGCGTGATCACCGCCTCGTAGCCGCGCCGGGCCGCGATGTCCATGTACTGCTGGACCTGCTCGTCCTTGAGCGGGTTGCCGTGCGTCTTCGTCTCGACGAGGGCGGTCCACAGCTTGCCCGCCCGCTCCACCCGGATCACCCCGTCCGGCCGCTTCGGGGTGTCGCCGTGGGGGAGGGGCACCTCGGTGAAGGTCTGCATCCGACCGGCGGGCGCCCCGAACCCGGCGGTGAGGCGGCGGCCGAGCTCGGGAACCTGCGCCATGACGGAGAGCAGGACGGAGGTCGCCCGGACCTCGCGCTCCTTGTCGCTCTTGAGGGACGGCACGGGGAAGAGCCGCGCGGTCCGCCAGGTGTCATTCTCGGCGAGCGACTTCTTGGCCACCTTGGGCAGCGTGACCTTCTTCTTCGTCGTGCGCGGCGTGCGTCCGCGGGTCTGGGCGGGCACGATGGCGCCCGCCTGCTCCGCCGCCGCCACGGCCACCACCGCCGACGGTGCGCCCTCCTGCGGAGCCACGGCCACGGCCACGGCGGCCACGGCGGCCACGGCGGCGGCGTCGGCGACGGGGGCGACGTCGGCCGTCTCCGGCCCGGTGTCCTCGGCCGGGGCCGCGGCGCCAGTGGGGGACTCCTCGGCGCCCTCGTCCACATCGATGCCGAAGTCCGTGGCCAGCCCGGCGAGCCCGGTCTCGTACCCCTGTCCCACGGCGCGGAACTTCCAGTCCTCGCCGCGCCTGTACAGCTCGCCGAAGATGAAGGCCGTCTCCACGCCCGCGTCCTCGATGGAGTACCCGACGAGCGGCTCCCCCGACCGGTCGGCGACGGTCATCCGCAGGTCGTCCAGATCGCCGAAGCGCGCGCCGCCGTACTGGCTGGCCGCCACCACGATCCGCGCCACGTCCTCGGGGACTGCGGTGAGGTCCACGCTGATGCGGTCCTCGTCGCCGTTGGCGGTGGGCGTCTTGCCGAGGAGCTGCACGCTGCCGTCCGCAGCAGCGGGGTTGTTGTAGAAGTAGAAGTCGTTCTCGCTGCGGATCTTGCCGTTCTCGTCCAGGAGCAGCACGGAGACGTCGGCATCGCCGGCTCCGGTGGCGCTGGTCCAGCCCAGGCTCACGACGACCGCTCCGGCGTCCTCACTGAGGGCGGTCAGGCTGACGTTCGCGCCCTTGGAGATCTCCTGCATGCGTGTTCCCCCCACTCACCCGGTGTCGTCCGTCGCGGGCCGAGCAGGCCGGGCTGTTCGTTCTGTCACGCGCGCAGACACGGCGCGTGTCCGCCGACCGTAGTGCCCTGGGGTACCGAAGGTCACGTGAAGCCGGAAACGCGCTCCCGGTGCGGTCACCGGCGGTCCTTACGGCAGCACTGCGCGGCATGGGGGACACTGGACGGGTTCGACCCCGTTCAGTGTTTCCGAGGAGCCCCACCCATGCCCCGCCTTGCCGTCTTCGCCGTTGTCGTCTGCGTCTGTGCGGTGGCCGCGGCCGTCGTCGCCTTCGTGGAGGGCAGCTTCCTCGGGATCGTGTGGGTGCTGCTGGCCGGCCTCACGTCCAACATGGCCTGGTACTACCTGCGCAAGGCGAAGGCCGAGAAGGCCGCCGCCGCCCGCAACGCCTAGTCCTGCGGCATCGCGCAGAAGCCGTCGGTGTCCCGCCAGAAGTTGTAGAGGTCGCGGCCGCAGTACGTCTCCAGGTCCGACACTCCGAGCGCGGACATCAGGCCGTCCACCGCGTCGAAGAAGAACGCGTTGACGCCAGGGATCCACAGCAGCGCGAACACGGCCAGCAGGCCGAACGGCGCCAGCGGCTCCACCTCCCGGCGCACCCGGTACGACAGCCAGGGCTCGATGACCCCGTAGCCGTCGAGGCCCGGTACCGGAAGGAAGTTCAGGATCGCCGCCGTGACCTGGAGCATGGCGAGGAAGGCGAGCGCGTAGCGGAAGCCCAGCGGCACCCCTTCGAGGGCGTCCAGCCAGAACGGGGCCGTGCACACGAGGGCGAAGGCCACGTTGGTCAGGGGGCCCGCCGCCGAGATGAGGCTGTGCTTCCAGCGACCCTGGATGCGGCTGCGCTCGATGAAGACCGCGCCGCCGGGCAGGCCGATGCCGCCCAGGATCACGAAGATCACCGGTAGCACGATGCTGAGCAGCGCGTGCGTGTACTTGAGCGGGTTCAGCGTCAGGTAGCCCTTTGCGCCCACCGTGAGGTCGCCGCCGTGCAGGGCGGTCCGGGCGTGCGCGTACTCGTGCAGGCACAGGGAGACGATCCACGCCGACGTCACGAAGAGGAACACGGCGAGACCGGCGCTCGTCGAGTAGCCCGTCCACACCGCCCAGCCCGTGACGGCCATGATCGCGACGATGCCGAGGAATACCGAACTGATCTGCCGCTCACCGCGGCCGCCCTGATGACCCATGCGGGCAACCTATCCCGCGGGCTCGACGGAAAACGGTGCGGGTCCCGGGCCGGGTGCGGGGACAATGGGCCGGTGCGTTACGCAATCCTCGGAACCGCCCAGGCCATCCACGACGACGGGACCCCCGTGGCCGTCGGCGGAGCACGCCTCAGGGCGCTCCTGACCGCGCTCGCGCTGCGGCCGGGGCGGGTGGTGACGGCCCGGCTGCTCGTCGCCGAGGTGTGGGACGCGGACCCGCCGGCCGACGCGCCCGCGGCCCTGCAGGCGCTGGTGGCCCGGCTGCGGCGGGCGCTCGGGCACGCGGCCGTGCGTTCCGCGGAGGGCGGCTACGAGCTGGTCGCCGGGCGGGAGGACATCGACCTGTACCGCTTCGAGCGGCTGGTCCGGGCCGCGGGCGAGGCCGCTGATCCGGCCGGCGCGGCGGCCCTGTACGAGGAGGCCCTCACCCTGTGGCGCGGACCGGCCCTCGCCGACTTGCCGGACCCGGGCGCGGAGGCCGCGCGCTGGGAGGCCGTACGGACGGACGCGCGCCGGGGACGCCTCGCCGCGGCCCTGGCGCTGGGCGAGGCGGAGCGGTTCCTGCCGGAGCTGACCGCGCTGTGCGCGCGGCAGCCGCTGGACGAGCCGCTGCACACCCTGCGCATCAAGGCCCTGCGGGACGCGGGCCGCCCGGCGGAGGCACTGGCCGCGTACGACAGCGTCCGCCGGGAGCTCTCCGACCGGCTGGGCACCGACCCGGGCCCGGAACTGCGCGCCCTGCACGCCGAACTGCTGGCCTCGGATCCCGCCCCGCGCCCCACGGCCAACGCCACGGCCAACGCCACGACCGCCAACGCCATGACCGCCACCGCCACGACGGCCGCCCCGTCCGCGGCCGCCCCCGAACCCGCCCCCGTGTCCGCGGGCAACCTGCGCGCCCGCCTGACCACCTTCGTCGGGCGCGAGGACGACATCCGCACCATCGGCGAGGACCTGGCGCGGTCCCGCCTCGTCACGCTCCTGGGACCCGGCGGCGCGGGCAAGACGCGGCTGTCCCAGGAGGCCGCCGAGGCCCAGGACGAGAGTGCCTGGCCCGACGGCGTGTGGCTGGTCGAACTGGCCCCCATCGACGGGCCCGGCGACCCCGAGGACGTCGCCGAAGCCACCCTCGCCGCGCTCGGCGCCCGCGAGACCAAGCTGCGCGCCGCCGCCGCCGAGGAACTGCGGGCCCTGACCGAACGCGCCGGGGACGACCCCCTCGACCGGCTCGCCGAGCACTGCGCACGGCGCCGGCTCCTGCTGCTCCTCGACAACTGCGAGCACGTCATCGGCGCGGCCGCCGCCCTCGCCGAACGGCTCCTCACGCACTGCCCCGGCGTCCGGATCCTGGCCACCAGCCGCGAACCCCTCGGCGTCCCGGGGGAGTCCCTGCGCCCGGTGGAACCGCTGCCCGACCCGATCGCGCTGCGGCTGCTCGGCGACCGCGGGGCCGCCGCCCGCGCCGGCTTCACGGTCGACGAGGACCCCGCCGCGGCCGCCGAGATCTGCCGCCGCCTCGACGGTCTGCCGCTCGCCATCGAGCTGGCGGCCGCCCGGCTGCGGCTGCTCACCCCGCGCCAGATCGCCGACCGCCTCGACGACCGCTTCCGGCTCCTGACCAGCGGCGCCCGTACGGTCCTGCCCCGCCAGCAGACCCTGCGCGCGGTCGTCGACTGGTCCTGGGACCTCCTCGACGAGCCCGAGCGCACGGCCCTGCGCCGGATGTCCGTCTTCGCCGGCGGCTGCGACCTGGACGCCGCCGAGGCCGTCTGCGCCGACCCCTCCGATCCCGCCTCCTACGACGCCGCCGAGGTCATCGGCTCCCTCGTCGACAAGTCCCTGGTCGTCGCCGCCCCCGGATCCGACGGCTCCGCCATGCGCTACCGCCTGCTGGAGACGGTCGGCGAGTACGCCGCCGAGCGCCTCGCCGAGACCCACGGCGACCGCGAGGCCACCGAGCACCGCCACCTCGTCCACTACCGCGAACTCGCCCGGACCACCGAACCGGTGCTGCGCGGCCACGGCCAGCGCGCCGCCGCCGACCGGCTCGCCACCGAGTACGAGAACCTGCGTACCGCCCTGCGCCGGGCCATCGCCGTCCGCGACGCAGACGAAGCCCTCTGCCTGGTCCACTCCCTGGGCTGGTACTGGCACATGCACGACCTGCGCTCCGAGTCCCGGCACTGGGCCGAGGCCGCCGCCGCGCTCGGCCCCAACCCGTTCGAGGCGCCCGTCACCCCCGCCGAGCCCATCTACGAACGGCTCGTCGACACGCCCCCGCCCTACTCCGGCGAAACGCGCACCGAGGGCTGGCGCGCCCTCAACCTGGTCCTGCTGGCCTCGCGCGACCAGACCAACGAGAACTGGAACACCCCCGCGGTCCGTGCCCTGATCGACGGGGTCCTCGCCACCTACCGGCCCGGACTCCCGCAGACCTGCCGGACCCCCGCCTCCCTGTGGATCTACGCGGTCATGATCGCCGGCGACCCGGGGCTGCTCCGGAAGGTCGTCGAGGCGACCGTCGCCACCGCCCGTGAGCTCGGCTACCGCTGGGAGCTCGCCTCCGCGCTCCAGCTGCGCGCCAATATCCTCGCCAACCGGGCCGACTGGGCCGGGGACGCCTCGCGCGACGCCGACGAGAGCCTGGCCCTGTTCCGCGAACTCGGCGACGCCTGGGGCTGCGCCGAGGCCCTGTCCGCCCGCGCCGAGGCCCGGGAGAAGCGCGGGGAGTACGCGCTGTCCGCCCGCGACTACCGCGAGGCGATCGCGTACGCCGAACGCCTCGGCGCCATGGCCCAGGTGACGGTGCTGCGCGTACGCATGGCCGGAACGCTGACCGAGGACGGCCGGATCGAGGAGGCCGAGGAGATCCTCACCGAGATCACCGCCACGGTCCAGCGGTACGGCAACGAGGCCATGCCCGCCGCCCGGATGTTCCTCGCGGGCATCCTCGGACGCACGGGTCGGCTCGCCGAGGCACGCCGCCAGCTGCAGCTCCTGCGCGACGAGTTCGCCTTCGGCGCGTTCGCCATCTTCGACGGCTTCCTGCTCGGCACGATGGGCTGGCTGGACAACCAGGAGGGGCTGTACGAGGAGGCCCTCGGCCGGCTGCGCCAGGCTCTGGGGACCGCCTCGGACCCGATGGCGCGGATGGTGGCCCCGCAGATGCCGGCGGTCTACCTGATGACCGCGGCCGTCTCCCTGGCCTCGCTCGGGGGCCCGCGCCGCGAGTACGACGCGGCCCGGCTGCTGGGCGCCTACCGGGCGCTGCTGCCGCCCGGGCACTTCCCCGTCACCACGGAGCGCGATGACTTCGCCCGAGCGCAGGATCTGGCACGGGCGGCGCTGGGGGACGCCGCCTACGAGAAGGCGTACGCCGAAGGCGGTGGCCTCTCCCTGGAGGAGGCCACCGCCCTCATCTGACCCGGCCCCCGGCCGGTGTCCGTCCGGGACGCGATCCGGAACGGATCGGTCCGCGGGTCAGGTCTTCTGGCGGAACTTCCGCACCGCGAGCGGCATGGTGACCGCGGTGATGGCGAGCGACCAGACCAGGGTCATCCACACCGAGTCGCCGACCGGAGTGCCGTTGATCAGCGCACGGGCGGCGTCCGCCAGGTTCGACAGCGGGTTGTAGTCCGTGAAGGACTGCAGCCAGCCCGGCATCGTGGTCGGCGGGGCGAAGATCGAGCTGCCGAACTGCAGCGGCATCAGGACCATCATCGCCATGCCCTGGACGGCCTGCGGGGTCTTCAGGGTGAGACCGAGCAGAACGAAGATCCACATCAGCGAGGCGCCGAAGACGGCCGACAGAGCGATGGCGAGGAACAGGCCCACCACCGGACCCTTGATCGACAGACCGAGCAGGAAGCCCACCGCGAGCAGGATCGCGATGGCGACCATCATCCGGCCCAGTTCGACGAGGATCTTGGCGATGAGCACCGACGACCGGGCGATGGGCATCGACCGGAACCGGTCCATGACGCCCTTCTTGAAGTCGTCGTTGACCCCGGTGCCGACGCCCATGGCGATGTTCATGCCCATCATGGCCATCAGGCCCGGGACCACGTAGTTGACGTAGTCCGCCTGGTTCCCCTTGCCGGAGATCGCACCGCCGAAGACGAACACGAACAGCAGCGTGAAGATGATCGGCATGAACACGACGTCGAACATCGACTCGGGATCCTGCTTGATCTGCAGGGCGTTGCGGCGCACCAGGGCGCCGATGTGCCGCAGGTTGGCCCGCAGGCCGATCCGGCCCTCGCCGGGGTACGCGGCCACCGAGGCCGGACCGGGCGCGGTGGGCGCGGGCTTCGTCGTGGTTACGGTGCTCATGCCGCGACCTCCTCGGTCTTCTCGGTGGGAACGGAGTCCTCGACGGCGGCGGGCTTCTGGCCGGTGATGGCCAGGAACACCTCGTCGAGGCTGGGCAGGTAGGTGCCGAGGTCGGCGATCGCGTACCCGCGGGCGGCCAGCAGGCCGACCACGGCCGTCAGCTGCTCGTCGCTCAGGATCGGGACCAGCAGGACGCCCTCGTCCGGTACGGCCTGGCTGCCGGCCACGCCGTCCAGTCCGGCCTCGGCCAGCGAGCGGGCCATGCCCGGCAGGTCCGAGGCGGCCACGGGGCGGATCTTGAGGGTGCGGCCGCCGACGCGCGCCTTCAGCTCGTCGACCTTGCCGTTGGCGATGACCTTGCCGCGGTCGATGACGGTGAGCTCGCTGGCGAGCTGCTCGGCCTCCTCCATGTACTGGGTGGTGAGCAGCACGGTCGCGCCCTCGGCGACGAGGCGCTGGACCTCGTCCCACACCTCGTTGCGGGTGCGGGGGTCGAGACCGGTGGTCGGCTCGTCCAGGTAGAGCACGGCCGGGTTGCCGATCAGCGAGGCGGCGAGGTCCAGCCGGCGCCGCATGCCGCCGGAGTAGTTCATGGCGGCCTTCTTGGCCGCCTCGGTCAGGGAGAACCGCTCCAGCATCTCGTCCGCGCGGCGGCGGGCGTCCTTGCGGGAGAGGTCGAGCAGCCGCCCGATCATGTAGAGGTTCTCCCAGCCGGAGAGCTTCTCGTCGACCGAGGCGTACTGGCCGGTGAGGCCGATGGTGCGGCGCAGCTGGCGCGGCTGGCGGACCACGTCGTAGCCCGCGACGGTCGCGGTGCCGGCATCCGGGACGATCAGGGTGGAGAGGCAGCGGACCAGCGTGGTCTTGCCTGCGCCGTTGGGGCCGAGGACCCCGAGGACCGTGCCCTCCCGGACATCCAGGTCGACACCGTCGAGGGCCTTGGTCTCGCCGTAGTGCTTGACCAGCCCCCGTACCTCCACGGCGTTGGGCTTGTTGTCGTTTCGCGTCATGCCCCTATGGGAGCAGCCGCCACTGACAAAGCACCGACAGCCGACCGACAGAGGTACGACAAACGTACGGCAGACGTACGACAGCCCGCCGACACGCGGTCGGCGGGCTGTCGGCGGACTGCCGGGGAGCCGGGGGAGCCCGGCCCACCCCGTCAGTGGAAGGCGTGCTCCGCCTGCGGGAACGTTCCGCCGACCACGTCCTCGGCGAAGGCCCTCGCCGCGCCGGTCATGGTCTCGCGGAGCTTCGCGTACTGCTTGACGAACTTCGGCATCTTCCCGCCGGTCAGGCCCATCATGTCGGTCCACACCAGTACCTGCGCGTCGCACTCCGCGCCCGCACCGATGCCGACCGTCGGGATGTGCAGGGACCGGGTGACCTCGGCGGCCAGCTCGGCCGGAACGAGCTCCAGCACCACCGCGAACGCGCCCGCGTCCTGCGCCGCCTTCGCGTCGCGCAGCAGCTGGTGCGCGGCCTCGTCACCGCGCCCCTGCACCCGGTAGCCCATGGCGTTGACCGACTGCGGGGTCAGGCCCAGGTGGGACATGACGGGGATGCCGGACTGCACGATCAGCTCGGTCTGGGCCAGCGAGCGCTCGCCGCCCTCCAGCTTCACCGCTCCGACCCCGGCCTCCTTGACGAGACGGGTGGCGCTGCGCAGGGCCTGCACGGCGCCTTCCTGGTACGAGCCGAACGGCATGTCGCCGATGACCAGCGAGCGGCTCGTGCCGCGTACGACGGCCGCCGAGAGCATGGTCATCTGGTCCATCGTCACCGGGACGGTGGAGTCGTAGCCGAGGTGGCAATTGCCCATGGAGTCGCCGACGAGGATGACCGGGATGCCGGCCTCGTCGAAGACGGACGCGGTCATGGCGTCGTAGGCCGTGAGCATGGGCCACTTCTCGCCGCGTTCCTTGGCGAGGGTGAGGTCGCGGACGGTGATGCGCCGGGTGCCCGTGCCTCCGTACAGGGTGGGTGTGCCCGACGGAGATGCTGCTGCGGGTTCGCGGGCAGGCGAAACGGCATGCGTCATTGCAACTGCTCCTTGTTCATCTCGAGGCGCCCTTACGGCGTCCCCGGACTCACCCCCCATGGTGGCACCCGCGGGGCCGAAGGCGGAAGTGGTCCGCGCTGCGAGCCCCGCCACGGGATCCAATGTGCGCGTTTCGTGACAAGCGGAACCCCCTGCGCACGGCCGTTCGTCCTCCCGGACGTACGACCGTGACCGGCGGTCGTGACGTACGGCACGGAAGGCTCCGGTTCATCGCCTAGGGTCAAGGGGCGGGGACGGAGCGCGAGCGCGGCAGTGAGGGCAGTGGTATGGCACAGGCGTACATGACGGAGTCGGGGAACGGCGGCTCGGACCCCGAGCCCTCCGGAACCCGCCTCCGGCGCCGGCTGACCGCACTGCGCAGGGACCCGGGCATCTGGCGGCGCGGACTGGTGCTCGCCGGGATCGCCGTGTTGATCTCGCTGGTCATGATCTTCCACGCCGATCTGCCCAACGACGTGGGCAACCTCGGCAGCCTCACCGAGACCTTCCTGCCCTGGCTGGGCCTGGCCGTCCCGCTCCTGCTGGCCGGCGCCGTCTACCGCAGGTCCGCCACCGCGCTCATCGCCGTCCTGCTGACGGCCGCGGTCTGGGCGAACCTCTTCGGCGGCCTGGTCAGCGACAAGTCCGGCGCCGGCGGGAACCTGGTGGTGGCCACCCACAACGTGGACGCCGACAACCCCGACCCGCGCGGCACCGCCGAGTCGGTCGCCCGCTCCGGGGCCGACGTCCTGGCCCTGACCGAGCTCAAGGGAAGCGCCGTCCCCGTCTACGAGAAGGCCCTCGCGGCCACGTACAAGTACCACTCGGTCGAGGGCACCGTCGGCCTGTGGAGCAAGTACCCCCTCAGCGGCAGCGCGCCCGTCGACATCCGGATGGGCTGGACCCGGGCCATGCGCGCCACCGTCGCCACCCCCCACGGGCCGGTCGCCGCCTTCGTCGCCCACCTGCCCTCGGTCCGGGTCAAGCTGAACGCAGGCTTCACCGCCAACCAGCGCGACGACAGCGCCGACGCGCTGGGCGCCGCGCTCGCCGCCGAACCGCTGAAGAAGGTCATCCTGCTCGGCGACCTCAACGGCACCATGAACGACCGCGCCCTCTCCGAGGTCACCTCGCAGATGCGCTCCACCCAGGGAGCCGCGGGCGACGGCTTCGGCTTCAGCTGGCCGGCGGAGTTCCCGATGGCCCGGATCGACCAGATCATGGTCCGCGGGATCCGGCCGGAGGCCTCCTGGACCCTGCCCCGTACGGGCAGTGACCACCTTCCCGTCGCGGCCCGGGTCACCGTGAAGCCCTGACGGACGTACCTGCGCGAGGGCCCCGGCCCGCTCTCCCCGGAGAGTGGCCGGGGCCCTCGCGCATCCGCTACGCCCGCTCGCGCCAGCCGTTCGTGATGGGCAGCCGGCGGTCCTTGCCGAAGCCCTTCGCCGAGATCTTCGTGCCCGGCGGGTACTGGCGGCGCTTGTACTCCGCCGTGTCCACCATCCGCAGGGTCCTGGCCACCAGCTCCGCCTCGAAGCCGGCCGCGACGATCGCGTCCATGCCCTGGTCGCGGTCCACGTACATGGCCAGGATCGCGTCGAGCACCGGATAGTCCGGCAGCGAGTCCGTGTCCACCTGGCCCGGGCGCAGCTCGGCGCTCGGCGGCTTCACGATCGAGTTCTCCGGGATCGGCGGGACCTCACCGCGCTCGGCGGCGGCCCGGTTGCGGTATTCCGCGAGCCGGAAGACGTCCGACTTGTAGACGTCCTTGATGGGGCCGTACGCGCCCACGGAGTCGCCGTACAGGGTGGAGTAGCCGACGGCCAGCTCCGACTTGTTGCCCGGCGCCAGCACGATGTGGCCCTCCTGGTTGGAGAGCGCCATCAGCATGGTGCCGCGCAGCCGGGACTGCAGGTTCTCCTCGGCCAGGCCGGTCAGGCCCAGCGAGCCCATGTAGGCGTCGAACATCGGCTCGATGGAGACGGTCCGGAAGTTCAGCCCGGTGCGCTCGGCCAGGTCGGCCGCGTCGCTGCGGGAGTGGTCCGAGGAGTACTTCGAGGGCATCGAGACGCCGTGGACGTTCTGCGCGCCGATCGCGTCGCAGGCGATGGCGGCGACGAGTGCGGAGTCGATGCCGCCGGAGAGCCCGATCAGAACGGAGCGGAATCCGTTCTTCCTGACGTAGGCGCGCAGCCCGACGACCAGCGCGTCGTAGACCTCCTCGTCGTCGTCGAGCCGCTCCGCGTAGCCGCCGGTGACGACCGGCTCGTACGGCTCCACGGGCTCCTCGGAGAGGATCACGCGCTCGATCCGCAGTCCGTCGTCCACCACGCCCTCGGGCGCTTCGGTGCCGGCGGCCGGCAGGTCCAGGTCGACCAGGACGCAGCCCTCGGAGAACTGCGGGGCGCGGGCGATGACCTCCCCGTCGGCGCCGACGACGATCGAGTCGCCGTCGAAGACCAGCTCGTCCTGGCCGCCGATCATCGCCAGGTAGGCGAGGGTGCAGCCGGCCTCCTGGGCCCGCTTCCGGACCAGTTCGAGGCGCTGGTCGTCCTTGTTGCGCTCGTACGGGGAGGCGTTGACGGAGATCAGCAGCCCGGCCCCGGCGGAGCGGGTGGCCGGCACCCGGCCGCCTTCCTGCCAGAGGTCCTCGCAGATGGCCAGGGCCACGTCGACCCCGCCCACCCGGATCACCGGCTGCGTGTCGCCCGGCACGAAGTACCGGAACTCGTCGAACACGCCGTAGTTGGGGAGGTGGTGCTTGGCGAACCGCAGGACGACCTGCCCGCGGTGCAGCACGGCGGCCGCGTTCTCGGGGGAGCCGGCCGGACGGCCCAGCCGGGGCACGGCCCGCTCGGTGCGGTCGAGGTAGCCGACGACGACCGGCAGCTCGCCGAGGCCCTCGGCCGCGAGCCGCGCCGCGAGCTCGCGCAGAGCGGTACGGGAGGCCTCCACGAAGGAGCCGCGCAGGGCGAGGTCCTCGACGGGGTACCCGGTCAGCATCATCTCCGGGAACGCCACCAGGTGGGCGCCCTGCTCGGCGGAGTGCCGGGTCCAGTGGACGACCGAGTCGGCGTTGGCGGCGATGTCGCCGACGTGCGAGTCGATCTGATTCAGAGCGAGTCGAAGTTGAGGCACGGGGCCCAGTGTAATCGTCTTTCTGACGCGATGTCCTGGGCCCCGCCTGTTTCCTGCGTGGTGACGCTCCGTCAGCCGATCGGGCCGGCGTACTTCACGTCGTCGAGCATCGTCCCGGCGGAGATGTCCGCGGTGAGGCTCTTGGTGCCCTCGGGGACCTCGAAGGCCACGAGTCCGCTGGCGGACTCGCCCGGCATGATGGAGCCCCGGATCATCTTCGGCACGCTGCCCCCGTCGAAGACCACCTCCGCGGTCATGCCCTTGTCGTCGCGGACGTTGGGCATGGCGTAGATCACCTCGTGCGGGGTGCTCGTGCCGTTGGTGATGGTGACGGTCATCTGGACCGCGTTCTTGATCCGCTCGCGGGAGTACTTGTCCTTCGGCTCGAACTTCGTCGGGACCGAGAGGCTCACCTTGATGCCGTTCGGGTAGGTGAACGTCTCGCCGAAGGGCAGCGCGCTGGTCAGGCCCGGGACCTGGGAGGGCGACGGGGACTTGGACGGCGACGGGTACCCGGACGGCCAGGGCTCACCGCTGGGGTGGAGCCCGTCCAGGTCCATCTCCTCCTCGATGCGCCGGTCGAAGCCCCGGTCGGCCCGGTCGAAGACCATGGCGGTGAGGAAGAACCCGCCGACCGAGGCGAGCAGGCCCAGCACGGAGAGCACGGTGCCGACGACGGCCATCGTCTTGTTCGGGGCGCCCTTGTTGGCGCGGCCGATCGCGGCGATGCCGAGGCCCACGCCGACGGCGGCGGTGATGGCGCCCATCCAGAAGAGCAGGGGGATGATGCCGAGGATGATGCCGAAGCCGCCGGTGATGAGGGAGGCGACGGCCAGGCCGTTGCCGGGCGCGGTGTCCTGCGGGTAGGCGGGGTACGCGGGGTACTGGGCTCCGGCGAAGCCGGGAGCGGGCTCGCCCCATGCGTTGCCGGGGGCTCCGGGCGTGCCGGGGGCTGCGGGCGCGCCGGGGTGGGCGAAGCCTGCGGCCGCGGGTGCCGCGGGTGCCGCAGGGGCGGCAGCGGGTGCGGGCGGGGGCGTCGTCCCGGCGCCGGGAGGGGCGAACGCCCACGGGGCGGGGGCCGGTGCCGCGGGCGTCTCCGCGGGGGCCGCGGGTGCCTCGGGGGCTGCCGGTGCCTCGGGGGTTGCCGGGGCTGCAGGTTCCTCGGGAGCTGCCGGGGTCTTGTCCAGTGAGAGGGGCTGCGCGGGCTCCGGTTCGGCCACCGCCGGGGTCCCGGGTGCTGCCGCTGCCTCGGGTGCTGCCGGGGTCTTCTGCAGTGAGAGGGGCTGCGCGGGCGCCGGTATGGAGTCCGTCTCGGGTATCGGGGTGCCCTCCGGCTCGGTCGGCGGACCGGCGGGGGTGCTGGGCGGGGTCGGCGGGGTGCTCATACCGGCGGGGTCGTCCTTTGTCGCGGTAGTCGTGATCACCGCAAGAGTGCCATGTCCGCGCCCGGAGCCCGTCCGAATTCCGGCCCGGCCGCGCCTGACCGCGCCCGGTCTCGCCCGGTCTCGCCCGGCCGCCCGTGAACCGGGGGCCGGGCGGCGGCCGGGCGGCCGTGGCCTACAGCTGGTAGCCGAGCACCGTCATCATCCCGGACTCCGAGTGGTAGACGTTGTGGCAGTGGATCATCCACAGCCCGGGGTTGTCCGCGTCGAAGTCCATCGTCAGCCTCCGGCCCGGCAGCAGGATCGCGGTGTCCTTGCGCGCCCCGCCCGCCTCCCCGCCCAGGGCGAAGGTGTGCCCGTGCAGGTGCATCGGGTGCCACATCCGCGTCGCGTTGGCGAACACCAGCCGCACCCGCTCGCCCGCCTTCACCGGGTGCCGCTGGTCGGGCGTGTACGGCTTGCCGTCGAAGGCCCAGTTGTACCTGGTCATGGAGCCGGTCAGCCGGATCTCCACCGTACGGTCCGGATCGCGCGGGGCCAGTACGGCCGCTCCGGCGGCCTTGAGCGCGTCCGCCATCAGCGGCGGCGCGTTCAGCTCGGCGGGCCGGGTCCCGGCCGTGGGCGCCGTCCCCGACCCGGTGCGCAGTACCGCGAGCGCCGACCCCTCCTTGCCCTCGGCCAGCGCGGTGAGCGGGAACACCCCGTCCTTGGCGGTGACCAGGACGTCGTAGCGCTCGCCCATGCCCAGCAGCAGCGATCCCGCCTTCGTCCGCTCCACCGGGAAGCCGTCGGTGTGGGTGACGTCGAGCTCGTGGTCGCCGAGGGCGATGCGGAAGGCCGTGTCACCGCCGGCGTTGATGATGCGCAGCCGGATCCGGTCCCCGGGGCGGGCGGTGAAGACGGACGGGTCGGCCGGCACCCGCCCGTTGATCAGGTAGTGCGCGTAGACGACGTCGCCCGCGTCGCCGCCGAGGTAGTCGCTGTGGCCGCCCATGCCGACGTAGGAGCGCTTGCCGCTGCCGCCGGTGGCGGGGGTGGGCGTCTTCCCGTGGGCCGCGTGGGCCCCGTCCTTGCTCATGCCCTTGCGGAGCTCGGCGAGGACGGCGTCCGGAGTGGCGCCGTCCACTCCGTCGATCCAGTCGTCCAGGACCACCACCCACTCCTTGTCGTAGGAGAGGGGTTCCTTCGGGTCCTCGACGATGAGCGGGGCGTACAGGCCGCGGTCCTGCTGGACCCCGGTGTGCGGGTGGATCCAGTACGTCCCCGGGTCCGGGACGGCGAACCTGTACGGGAAGGTCCCGCCCGCGGCGATGGCCCGCTGGGTCAGTCCCGGGACCCCGTCCATGTCGTTGCGCAGCGCCAGGCCGTGCCAGTGCACGGAGGTCGCCTCGGGGAGGTTGTTGGCCAGGGTGAGGGCGAGGGTGCCGCCCGCGGTGGCCCGGATCTCCTGGCCCGGCAGCTTGTCCCCGTACGCCCAGGAGCGGACGGTGACTCCGCCGCCGAGGTCGAGCGGGGTGGCGGTGGCGGTGACCTTGACCTCGGTGAGGGGGCCGGTGGCCTTGCGGGCGGCCTCGGCGGCCCGCACCTCGGGCCCGGCCGGGTCCACGTACCCCTCGGGCACGTCGGCGGCCGGGCCGCCGTGGTTCATCGAGCCGTGGCCGGCGCCGGCGGCGCCGGAGGATCCGGAAGAGCCCGAGCAGGCGGCGAGCAGCCCGGAGCCGAGGACGGCCGCGGACGCGCCGAGCACGGTGCGACGGGTGGGAAGAGAGCGCATGGGAGCACCTCGTGGGTGTGGTGTTACGGATGCATGGGCACGGTTCGGCGCCGCCTCACGGGCATGCGCGGGCATGCGAGGGCATACGGGCACATACGGGCATGCGGGGGCGACGGCCGGGGCCGGGCCTATACCCGCAGGACCGCCAGCCGGGTGAGGAGCTCGCGGGGGGAGGGCGGGTCGGGACCGCTGTCGGACCGGCCCGGTATGCGGGCCGCACCCCCGAGCGGCGCGGCGCCGCGGCTTCCGCCCCGGCCGGCGTTGATGAGCAGCACGACGAGCCCCGCGAGCACGGCGAGGCAGACCGACATCGGGTCCATGCCGGTCGCGGGCGTCGGGCGACCCCACGAGGAGGACGTCGAGGAGGGCCCTTCGGCGGCCGGCCGCGGTTCCGGGGCCGGTTCCAGGACCGGCTGCGGGGCGGGTGCCGGGGCGGGTGCCGGTGCCGGAATGTGGCGAGCACCACCATGCGCCGCCGGTTCGGGCTGCTCCTCCGAGGCAACGGAGTGCGCCGGGGATCCGTCCTCCCTTGCGTGGGATTCAGCCGGATGGCCCAAGGTGTGCATGGTGACGATGCCCAGCAGAAGTGCAGCGAGCAGCAGCAGCCGGGCCCCGGGGGCGGCTCGCTGAGCGCTGCGCGTCATGGCGGGAACCCTACCCGGGGTGGGTATCCGACCGGAGGACCGACCCCGGGTCTGCCTAGGATTAGTCACACTATGTCCCCACATGGACTCTCTCGACGGACCGCCTGGCCGGTCGCCGTACTGATCGGTCTCGCCGCGGCCACCTACACCGCGTGGGTGCTCGAAGTCGTCCTCTCCACGGGCCTCAACCCCATCCAGACGTACGTCAGCGAACTCGCCGCCCAGGACCAGCCGCTCGGCGGCCTCTTCCGGGCCACCGACTTCACCGCCGGGATGCTCGCCTTCGCCGGGGGGCTGCTGGCGCTCTCCCGCCTGCTGAAGTACGCCGAGTCCCGCCGTCCCTGGGCGGTCATCGGCTGGGCCGGGGTCACGCTCTTCGGCGCGGCCACCGCCGCCGACGCCTGGCTGCCGCTGAGCTGCACCCCCACCGTGGACCCCGAATGCGCCGCCAGGGAGACCGCCAAACTGGTCCCCGCCACCCACCAGGCCCACGCCGTCAGCAGCAGCCTCGCCATGACCGGCGCGCTGGTCGGCCTGGTGGCCCTGACGATCGCCGCCCGCCGCTACGGCTGGTTCGCCCCGCTCGCCCGCTACGGCCCCGCACTCGTCGCCCTCGAACTGGCCGCCACCGCCTGGACCCTGTACGCGATAGCCATGTTCACCGCCGGGCGCGGCACCTGGGCCCTGGGCGCCGGCCAGCGGCTCCAGGTGCTGCTCGTCGCACTCTGGCTGGGCCTGCTCGCCTACTCGGTGCACAAGGAAGGCCGTACGTGAAGGTGAAGGTGAAGGTGAACGTGAACGCGAACGTGCGCGGGAACAGAAACGGGAACGGGGACGGTGCCTGGAGCGCCGCCGGCGCCGACTGCTTCGTCCGGGTGGACGGGGTCCCGCTGCACGTCGTCGTCGAGGGCCGCGGCCCCGTGTGCGTACTGAGCGCCGGGCTCGCCATGGCCTGGTTCGACTGGGACCCGGTCGTCGCACCGCTCGTCGCCGCCGGACGCACCGTCGTCCGCTTCGACCGCCCCGGACACGGCCTCAGCGGCCCGGCCACCGAGCCGCCGACCACTGCCGGGGAGGCCCACCGGATCGCCGGCCTGCTGGACGCGCTCGCGCTCGTGCTCGGCGCCGACGCGGCCGGCCCCGTCACCGTCGTCGGGCACTCCATCGCCGCGTTTCACGCCGAGGCCTTCGCCCGCCTCCACCCCGAGCGCGCCGCCGCGCTGGTCCTGGTCGACGGAAGCGTCGAGGAGAACCCCCGTACGGCCCTGCCCGTCGCGCTGCGCACCGGCGCCGCCCGGGCCCTCGGCCGGGCCGTGACCGCCGTGGGCCTGCCGGCCGCGCTGGGGCCGTCGGCCCGGCGCGCCACCGTACGGGCCTCCCGCACCGGCGGCTCCGACCCGGCCGCGCAGGACCTCGTACGACGCTGTTACCGCACCGGCCGGGTCTGGCGCGGAGCCCTGCTGGAGAACTCCCGCTACCCGGACATGGCCGCCGAACTGCAGGCCCTGCGCGGGACGCACCCGCTGGCCGCCCCCACCACCGTCCTGGCCGCGTACGACGGCTCGGCCGGCCGCGGCGCCCTGCACTGGCTGTCCCGCCAGGCGGACCTCGCCGACCTGCTCGGCGCCCGCTTCGAGGTCGCCGAGCCCGCGGGACACCTGATCATGCTGGATCGTCCGGACCAGGTGGCCCGGACGATCCTGAACGCCGGGTGCTGAAGGAGCCGGTTCAGACCCGCGCGTAGACCTTCTCCACGAAGGTGGCCATCTGGTCTTCGGAGAGGTGCTGGGCGAGGTCGGCCTCGCTGATCATGCCCACCAGCTTCTTGTTCCGGATCACGGGCAGGCGGCGGATCTGGTGGCTCTGCATCTCCTCCAGCACGTCCGTGACGTCCGCGCCCGCGTCGATCCAGCGCGGCGTCCCCTGAGCCATTTCACCGCACGTGACCTTCTCCGGGTCGTGGCCCCTGGCCACACAGTTCACGACGATGTCGCGGTCGGTGATGATGCCGCACAGCCGCTCCTCGGAGTCGCTGATCGGCAGGGCGCCCACATTGAGCCGGGCCATCAGCTGCGCAGCCCGGTCGAGGGTCTCGGTGGCAGGGATCCACTGGGCCCCGGGGTGCATGATGTCTGCGGCAGTGGTCATCGCTGAACCTCCTGAGCACGCCGTTCGGCGCCGGGCGCGGACACGTCCGGCGCGGCGTCCCCGTACGCCCCGCCCGCCGGGCCCACGCCCACGCGGTGGAGCACACGCCCGTACGGGTGAGGGGGCGCCTCCCCCCACCGTACGGGCGTGTCCCGTCACCCGCGCGGCGCAGCCCCGCGCTGCTTCAGCATGTCCGCCATCAGGGTGAGCTCCGAGCGCTGCGCATCGACCATGCCCTGCGCCAGCGCCCGCTCGACCGGGGTCTCGCACTGCTGCGCACAGCCCTCGGCCATCGTGACGCCGCCCTTGTGGTGGTCGGTCATCAGCTGGAGGAAGAGCACCTCCGCGTCCCGGCCCGAGGCCGCGCCCAGCTGCTCCAGCTCCTCCTTGGTGGCCATGCCGGGCATCAGCGCGCCGGGCTTGGCCGCACCGTGCCCCGCGTGCCCGCCGTGGCCGTCCGAGGCCGCCATCCAGGACATGGGCGGCTCGCCGGCCACCACCTTCGGCAGCCCCCACAGGTCCAGCCAGCCGAGCATCATGCCCCGCTGATTGGCCTGGGTGTTGGCGATGTCGTAGGCGAGGCTGCGCACTGCCTCGTCCTGCGTGCGGTCGCGGACGATGAAGGACATCTCCACCGCCTGCTGGTGGTGCACCGCCATGTCCCGGGCGAAGCCCGCGTCCGGCGAGTGCAGCCCCGGCGTACGCGGCGCCGTCGCGGCAGGCGTGCCGGAGCCGGCGGAACCCCTGCTGTTCGCGGCGGCGACCGTGGCCGCCGCCGCGAACAGCAGGGCCAGCAGGACGGCCGTGCCCGCGACCCAGTACGTACGGGGAACCGGGCGGGCCGCGCGGACCGGGCGGCTCACTTGCCGGCCAGCCCGCTCGTGCACGCCGCGCCCGGCTCCGGGGTCTGCTCGCCCTGCACGTACTTGGTGAAGAACTGCGCCACCCGGGGGTCGTCCGCACTGTCTACGGTCACCTGCTTGCCCCACGCGCTCAGCATGATCGAGCCGGTCTGCTCCTTGACCGGGCTCATCAGCGTGTACGGGGTCTTGCCGACGGTCGCCGCGAGCTTGTCCACGTCGGCCTTGGGAGCCTTCTCGTTGTACGTCACCCAGACCGCGCCGTGCTCCAGCGAGTGCACGGCGTTCACCTCCGGCACCGGGCTCTTGTAGACGTCACCGTTGCAGTTCATCCAGCGGGGGTGGTGGTCACCTCCGACCGGCGGGTTCATCTCGTACTTCACCGGGGTCTCGACGTGGTTGCGGCCGAGCTTCTTCGCGTCCCAGAGCTGCTCGCCCGTCACAGGCTGCTTGCGGATCTCCTCGGCCTCCTTGCGGAGCTTCTCCGCGGCCGCCTGCTTGCGCTCCTCGGCCTGCTTCTGGTCGATCAGCACCCAGGTGCCGAAGCCGACCAGGCCGACGACGATCGCCGACGCGGCGGTGATCGCGATGGCCTTGTTGCGCCGCTCCCGGATCTTCTCGGCGCGGCGCATCTCGGCTATGCGCGCCTGCCGGGAGTTCGGGTCGGTGTTCTGGTTGGTCCTGCCGGACTTGCTGGCCATGTGCCCTGGTTCCTTCTGCTGAGGGGGGTGGATGAACGCGAAACCAAACCGGACCCGTCAGGTCCGCAGCACTTGGAGGGCATACAGGTCGGGAGCGCGCGGCGACGCCCCGTAGAGCCGGATCCGCGACGCCCCCAAGGACGCCGCGGCGGGCACCGGATCCCCGACGGGACCGGTCACGGCGGGCGGCGGAACGGGCAGCACACCCGGGGTGACGTGCGCGAGCGGAGAGCAGCCGGGCAGGTCGTACGGCGACACGCAGACGGCGTGCGCCTTCGCAGCCTGCACGGAATGCACCCCCGCCGAGACGTGCGACTCGCCCGAGCGCGCACACAGCAGGAGCGCTCCGGCCAGCACCCCGAAGAGCGTGAACAGCACGGCACGCCGAAGTCCGGGACGTCCTCGACGCCCCTGCTGCGTGTACTGCCGGCCCCCCATGGGCGCAGATGGTAATGCTCATGACGGCTCCCAGGTCAGTGCGGGGGTGCCGCCGGCTTTCCGGGGTGCGTAATGTGGCGGAAACCACCGCTGGCGATACTGGGTCCGCCCGACTGTGCCCCGACCGTCGAGGCGGTGGTGCACAGGCCGTCTGAACTGCGAGGATGAAGGCATGGACAAGCAGCAGGAATTCGTCCTCCGGACGCTTGAGGAGCGCGACATCCGCTTCGTGCGCCTGTGGTTCACCGACGTACTGGGCTTCCTGAAGTCCGTCGCGGTCGCGCCCGCGGAGCTGGAGCAGGCCTTCGACGAGGGCATCGGCTTCGACGGCTCCGCGATCGAGGGCTTCGCGAGGGTCTACGAGTCCGACATGATCGCCAAGCCGGACCCGAGCACGTTCCAGATACTGCCGTGGCGCGCGGAGGCCCCCGGGACCGCCCGGATGTTCTGCGACATCCTGATGCCGGACGGCTCGCCGTCCTTCGCGGACCCGCGGTACGTCCTCAAGCGCATCCTGGCCAAGACCTCCGACCTGGGCTTCACCTTCTACACCCACCCGGAGATCGAGTTCTTCCTGCTGAAGGACAAGCCGCTGGACGGCACCCGCCCGGTCCCGGCCGACAACTCCGGCTACTTCGACCACACTCCGCAGAACGTGGGCATGGACTTCCGCCGCCAGGCGATCACCATGCTCGAATCGATGGGCATCTCGGTGGAGTTCAGCCACCACGAGGGCGCCCCCGGCCAGCAGGAGATCGACCTCCGCTACGCCGACGCGCTCTCCACGGCCGACAACATCATGACGTTCCGCCTGGTGATGAAGCAGGTCGCGCTGGAGCAGGGCGTGCAGGCCACCTTCATGCCGAAGCCGTTCTCGGAGTACCCCGGCTCGGGCATGCACACCCACCTCTCCCTCTTCGAGGGAGACCGCAACGCCTTCTACGAGTCGGGCGCCGAGTACCAGCTCTCCAAGGTCGGCCGTTCCTTCATCGCGGGCCTGCTGCGCCACGCCGCCGAGACGGCGGCGGTCACCAACCAGTGGGTCAACTCCTACAAGCGCATCTGGGGCGGCTCCTCCCGCAGCGCGGGCGCGGGCGGCGAAGCCCCCTCGTACATCTGCTGGGGCCACAACAACCGCTCGGCCCTGATCCGCGTCCCGATGTACAAGCCGGGCAAGACGGGCTCCTCGCGCGTCGAGGTCCGCTCGATCGACTCGGGCGCGAACCCGTACCTCACCTACGCCGTCCTCCTCGCGGCCGGCCTCAAGGGCATCGAGGAGGGCTACGAACTCCCGGCGGGCGCCGATGACGACGTCTGGGCCCTCTCCGACGCCGAACGCCGCGCGATGGGCATCGAACCCCTCCCGCAGAACCTCGGCGAGGCCATCGCCCTGATGGAACGCAGCGAACTGGTCGCCGAAACCCTCGGCGAGCACGTCTTCGACTTCTTCCTGCGCAACAAGAAGCAGGAGTGGGAGGAGTACCGCTCGGAGGTCACGGCCTTCGAACTCCGCAAGAACCTCCCGGTGCTGTAACCGCAGCTCAAAGCCCCTTTGGGGATGCACGGAATCCCGGGCCGACGGTCGTTGACTGCCGGCCCGGAGCCGTCTCAATCCCCCTGGGCCGTCTGTGGGCCGTCCGACGCAGAAGCTGAGGCCTCGTACATCCCGTCCACGGCCTTCCGGGTCCGTCCCTGACTGCTCGGCATGAGGTGCGTGTACGTGCGGAGGGTGCAGCCCGGGACGGCGTGCCCAAGGTGCGTACTGAGCGCCTTGATGTTCTCCCCGGCGTCCAGCAGCACTGAGGCGTAGAAGTGCCTCAGGGCATGCACTTCGTGCTCCCGTGCGGCCTCGTGCCGCTGCCCGGGTTTCGGCTCCTCGATCACCCCTGCCTCGACGAGGGCGGGCTTCCACACGCGTGTGTTGAAGTCGTCGGTCCGCCGCACCGTTCCACCGCCAGAGAGCGAGAACAGCGGTCGTTGGTGACGGGAGGCCCGTCCGGTCGGGGCCAGGGCAGTGCTGCTTGAGGACATGCGCGATGCGGTTGGAGAGCGGAACATCTCGCTCCTTCCCACCCTTGGGAGGCGAGAACCCAAGGTGGCCGTTGACCACCTTCACTTGATGGGCTACGTGGAGCCACGGGTCTCGTGGCTGACTGCGTCCACGGCCAGCTTGGTTGACGTCATTCCCGCTCAACTCATTGAGGGAGAGAATTCACCCCAAATAATGCGAGTTCCACCGTATTCGGCCCCATCAAAGGAGACTGTTCCTCCGTCGCATTGTGCGCCGTCGAAGGAGACTGTGCCGCCTTCAAAAGCGGCAGCGAAGTCAACCTCGCTGCCGCTGAACGTCGCACCGTTAAACGAGACCTCACCATCAGTGATCAAGGCTTTGAAATTCATCATTACGCTGCTGAAGTTAGCTCCTTCGAAGGAGACCTTGGCGCCGCCGAATAGTGCGTTAAAGTATACGTCGCCGCCGCTGAACTGTGCGCCATTGAAAATTGTTGTCCCGCCGGCGTAAAAACGTGCGGCGGCGAAAGATGTTGTGCCTTTAAAAACTGAATTTGTGAAGTTGAACCACATGTCGAAGATTACGAGCTTAAAGGACGCTTTGCCATGAAAGTGGCAGTCGGAGAAGTCGGCGCCTTCGAACCTGGCAGAGGTGAAGTCGAAATCAGACTCTGACCAGGACGTTGGAGATTGTGGGTCTTGGAGGTGGCTGTGGATGACCCGGATGATTGTTTGGCGTACTTCCCTTTCGCCCGGCTTATGGTTGTCGGATGCTTCGTCGCGCTCGAAAGGCATACGCATGTACGCACATAGGACGTCGATGCAAACCTGCCGTTGCTCGAGCCACTCATCCGCGAGCTGCGCCATGGCGTAAACGCCAGCGAGGCGTACGGCGGCCATGGTGTGACCTAGCTGTTCGGCTGCGGAAGTGTAGCGCTCAAGGAGCTGTTTGTCGTCGGCGCGGTCAGCTTCACTTTCGGCAATTCGTTGCTTACGGTAGGCGTATACTCCGGCAAAGATGGCAGCGATCAGGGTGAGCATTGCGAGAGTGCTCCTGATGGATTCCCCTGTCTTAGCCTCGCCTTCCTCAAGATGCTCGACGATCCAGTAGATCCCGCAGCCGACTGCTACAGCAACAATGACGGCTAGTGTGCCTGCGATCCAGACATTCGACAGCCTCGGCGCATGCCGGCCGCTTGACCCTGTTGCCTGGCGCTTTCCGAAGCGTGGAGCTGTCACGGGTGTCAGTGTTGTTCGTCTTGGCCCTTGCCGCCACCTGAGGCACCCATCTGTGAACGTTGCGAGGCTGAAGCGGTATTGCTGCCAGCCGACCGTTGGGCCCTCGCATTGCTACAGCGATCAATCGGCATGCGTATGGCGCGGCCTCATTCACCGCTGCACGGGCCCTCTCCCCGCCTCGACAGTGAACCACAGCGTCCGGAAGTCGACATCAGCCTCTTTTAGGCGCAGGTATCGCTCGCCTTTGCCGATTTTCTTCCCCGCCCCCTTGAGGTTCTCGTCCAGGAATTGACTGTACGCCTCGATCAGGTCCTTTCGGGGCAACCCAAATTGAGAAACCGGCAGAAATTCCTTGTCGCGAAGTCGACGGATCTTGATCTCATACAACGAGAACTGGTAACGGGGCATGGCCCCCCTGACGTGCGGCGGAGATTTAGTGAAAGACAGGCTGCAACCCGGCGTACGCCTTTTCAGCTGTGAGGCAAAACCAGTCCCAGCTGGTCCCTCGCCCCGGATTCTGGCACAGAGGGTCCCCTCGCGTTCTAGGCCCCATGTCGTGTAGTTAGGGCCGGGGTCGGTGCGTCAAGCAGACTGAAGGAGAGATGGGGATCCTGTTAGAACCGTGTCCGTCCACCATTCTGGGCGGCCGGGTCCTTCGTGCCCCGACCCGGCCGGCGTTGCCCAGGAAGCCTTCGCCTTGCTGGTGACCTACCAGGCCCTGCGACTGGCCATGGCCGATGCCACCGGTACTCGGTCGGACACCGACCTCGACCGGGCCAGTTTCTCCAGCGCGCTGAACATCGCCCGCGACCTGCTCGTCCAGGCCGCGGCCATCTTCGGCTACACGACCGTCGACCTCGCCGGCACCATAGGCCGCCGGGCCCTGGCCTCCCTTATGCCCGCCAGGCGCGTGCGCACCCGGCCATGCGCTGCCAAACGCGCCATCTCGAAGTACAACGCCAAAGGCGCCGTCGACAGGACCAGTTACAAGGCCACCATCGACGTCCTGACCACCCGGACCCCTTGACGCCGGACACCAAACGCTGACGACACGGCATCGGGCCTAGAAGGGGAGACCTACCAGGCCCCATCGCCGGGCGCCGGCCTCCGTGGCCACGTCGCCCCATTCACGCAACAGCGCTGCGGCAGCGTCGAAGCCAGCGGGCCGGCCCGCCCACCCGGCGGCCTCGGCTTCGAAGGGCCCGCGCAGTTCCTCCAGCCGAGGCGCGGCCACGTGCCAGGAGCGGACCAGCTCCGACACCTCCTCGGGAGCGCTGAGCAGGAGCACCCGGGGGCGCCACGGAGCGGGGTCGTCGGGGAAGCCGTGCGCGGTGGGCCGTTCCCTCCCCGCGGCGGTCGTGGGGTCTGTTCCCGTGAGGTCGTCCGGGTTGTCCCAGAACAGGCCGCACAGGAAGTGGTCCAGGGCGTCCCGCAGTTCGGGCGCCACCGAGGTCCGGATGTCCTCCCAGGCATTGCCCAATCGGGGGTGCCAGCCGTAGGAACCGGTGGTTCCGTGAAACCGGTACTCGGCGCACCAGGACACCTGCCGCTGCCACACCCAGCCGCCCGTCACGGCGTAGTCGGCGTCTTCGCACGCCTCGCAGCAGAAGTCAGGGCAGGCGGCATCGCCCAGTACGCTCACCCTGTCGTCCGCCGGTATCCGCGCCAGATGCTCCCAGTCGACCATGAGCACGGTGATGTCGAGTCCCATCGGGACAGGCTAGTACCTGCCGTGTAGTTAGGGCCGGGGTCGCAGGACGAGCCGAGCCCTATCCCGTACGTCCTACCTCAGATCGGCGGTCTGCGGCCGATTCGCGGACCCAACATGGGCGCATCGACGTCTACAAGGCTCTGAACTGCTGAAACTCGTGAGACGCGCGGGGCCTCCGGAGTCGTTGCTGAAGCCGTCGGAAGCTGCGGTCGGGACACACCTGGGCCGTCTCTGGGCCGTCGGAGGGTGGCCAGAGGTCACCGGCAACGACCGACGACGGCCCCTCAGATGCTGGTTGGGATGGGGTCTGTAGAGGATCCGCCTGGAGGGGTGAGGCGGACATGACTTCCTGCGCAACAAGAAGCAGGAGTGGGAGGAGTACCGCTCGGAGGTCACCGCCTTCGAACTCCGCAAGAACCTCCCGGTGCTGTAAGGCCAGGTCAGCGCCCTTGCGGGCCACGCACAACACTCCGGGCCGGTGGTCGATGACCACCGGCCCGCAGTCGTCTCACCGGCCCCGGGCCGTCTGGTGCAGGTTCGTGAGACCACGCGCGGCCGCTCCGGAGCCGTGCGGCTATCGGTCGGTGGCTTCGGGCGACAGGACCGGGGAGGAGTCGGCGTGATCCGTGCAGGCGGCCCACCAGCTGTCGCCGCCGGCGCTGCTGACCAGCACGCTCCACACCGCGGGGTGGGAGCAGGGGGCCGCCCAGGTGCACTCGCCCCGCGCGGAGGCAGTACCGGCCCGGTGGTTGTCCGCCGCCCATGGGCACTTCTCTCGGAGTTCCATGATGGACATTGAAGCGGTGGTGAGCACGGCCTCGCCGCCGAACGGACCGATTCCCCCCTAGGGCGATGACCTTCGGGCGGCTGCTCACACGCTGTCCGGCGGACCGGCTTGAGTCTCCCCCCGGGGGAGACCCCAAGCTGTGGGCATGGACAGCGACGCGCTCTATTCCATCGGGGAGTTGTCCCGGCGGACCGGTCTGACCGTGAAGACCATCCGGTTCTATTCGGACCAGGGCATCGTCCCGCCCGCCGGGCGGAGCCCGGCGGGATACCGGCTCTACGGGGCTGACGCACTCGCCCGCCTCGGCCTCGTCCGCACGCTGCGCGATCTCGGGCTCGATCTCGCGACCGTCCGCACGGTGCTGGACCAGGAGGCATCCGTGGCGGAGGTCGCGGCAGCGCACGCCGACGCCCTGGACGTACAGATCCGGACGCTCCGCCTGCGCCGGGCAGTGCTCCGCGCGGTCGCCGGAGGCGGCCCCACCACCATGGAGATGGACCTCATGCACCGACTTGCCACGCTCTCCCGGGCCGAACAGCACCGACTGGTCCGCGGATTCATCGACGCCGCCTTCCCAGGTCCGCACTCCAATCCCGAGTTCGTGACCCTGATGCGATCCGTCATGCCCGAGCTCCCCGACGACCCCACGCCCGAACAGGTCGAGGCCTGGGCCGAACTGGCCGGACTCTGCCAGGACGAGGACTTCCGTGCCGCGATCCGCCGTACGGCCGAGGAGCAGGCGCAGGAGCCCGCCCCGGAGGGCGTCGGCGCGCTGCACGACGAGCTCGGCCGGGAGATGCGCGCACGGATCGGTGAAGCCGTGGCGGCCGGGCTTCTGCCGGCCCCGGCCGAGGGTGCGGACGTCACCGGCTCACTGGGCGGTCTGTACGCCCACGCGTTCGAGCGCGCCGACGAAGGCGGTCTGCGACGCTGGCTCCTCGCCCGGCTGCGGACCACCGCCGACCCGCACACCAGGCGCTACTGGCAGCTTCTGGCCGCGGTCAACGGATGGCCCGCGTCGCCGACGCTCGCCCCCGTGCACTCCTGGTTCACCACCGTTCTGGCGAAGGGCTGACGCGATGAGGACGAGAGACCTGAAGTTCGGTCTGTACGCGGACGAGCAGGGGCTGGATTGGGTCAGGGGGCTCGTCGAGGACGCCGTCGGCTCCGGCGGCTCCCAGGGCTCCCGCGGCTCCCGGGGCGTCCGCCGCGCCCGGGTCGTCGGCGAGAGTGTTGTACGGACCCTTCCCGGGAGCGAGCTGTCGATCGCCGACGCGTACGACTTCCTGGCGGAGCAGTGGGCGGTGGAACACCCCGGAGAGAGCAGCGGCACACGGCAACCGCTGGAGCTGCACGTCCGGTTGGCGTGCTCGCTGCGTACCTGGCGGGCGATCCGCAAGACGGTGATCAGGACCCTGTGCCCGGAGGGGACGGGTCCGCACACCTGCCGCGTTCCCTGGTCGGCCTACTGACGCGCGCGCGTCACGCGCGCGTCAGCGGACCGCGCGGTGCCAGGTGGGGCGGGCCGGGGTGGTGGGGGTGGTTGTGGTGTGGAGTTCGGCGTCCAGGCCCAGGACCGCCGTCGTGGCGGTGCCGGAGGCTTCGAGGACGGCCGAGGGGGCTCCGGTGAAGAGCATGCGGGATTCCGCCCAGGCCGGCGGGCCGCCGAGGCCCGTGGTGCTGATCGTGCCGGTCTCCGCGCGGCCCACCACGAGGCGGCCCGCCGCGCCGACCGCGCCGTAGCCGGCCCGGCCGCCCGCCTCCGTGACGCTGGAGACCCGGGGACGGCTCGCTGGGCCCGCCGTGACCAGGGCGGTGCGGACGACCCCCGAGTCCGGGCGACGGAAGAACAGCCGGACCCCGGTGCCGTCCGGGGAGGCCGAGAGGGGGACCGTGGTGGCCGGCAGGCCCGTCGGTGCGGGGCCGGCCAGCGAGGTGTCCGGGGTGCGCTGGGTCCAGGCCAGGACGGACGTGGTGGTGGTCGCGTACACGTGGCGCCGCCCGGCCGCGTCGATCGCCGTCACCGGGTCGCTCTGCAGGTCCTCGCCGCCGAGGCGTTCCCACGGGGAGAAGCGGCCGTCCGGCTGCTGGGTGGTCGCGCGCAGGGTGCGGCGCGCGTCACGCAGGTAGACGGTGAGGCGGCCTCCCGCGTCCACGGCCGCCGCGGGGGCGCTGATCGCCGAGGTGCCCTCGTCGTCGGTCCGCTCCGGGGTGCCGAGCGACTGCCACGGGCCGAACGGGCCGTCGGGCACGGACTGGACCGCGTACACGACCTCGCGCCGGTACTCCGAGGGCGTGGAGCCGAAGGCGGTGCGGGTGGCCAGGACGCCGATGCGGCCCCCGGGGAGGCGGACGGCGCTGGCGCCCGGATCGATGCCCGCGCCGGGGAGGAGGACCGGGCCCGCCCAGGTGCCGCCCGGGCTGCGCGTCCAGTACGCGGTCTGCCCGTCCAGCGCGGCGAAGGCCCACAGGCGGCCGGGCGTTCCCTCCGTCAGCCAGGAGGTGGTCTCGGCGCGGGTGTAGCGCAGCGACTGGGCCCAGTTGCGCCCGGTCGGACTGCCCGCGACCTTGCGGTCGCCGCAGCCCGACGGGCTGCCGCAGTGGTCCTGGCGGTCCTGCCAGGCGTAGGTCTTCAGGAAGCCGGTCTTGGTCTCGGCCGTCTGCGGGTCCAGCGCGTGCGGGAGGGCGCCGTTGTGGTATCCGAGGTAGCTCTGGACGGAGAAGTGCGGGCGGTTCCGGACCCGTTCGGCGTAGGCGGCGGTGGCGGCCTGCACGAAGCGGGCGCCGTACATGTGGTCCTGGTGGTCGGTGTAACGGCCGTTCTCGCCGTACCGGTTCGGCGTCGGGTCCTGCATCCGTATCGTCGTCGGCCGGTAGCGCTCCAGGACCCCGGCTATCGCCAGGACGAGCTGGTCCTTCGTGTACGTGAACGGCTGCTTGACCGGTGTCCCGGAGGTCAGCTGGGCATCCAGCGAGGGTATCCGGCCGTTCCACAGGCCGCGCAGGCTCTCGGGGGTGTCGCCACCGGTGCTGCGGGCCTCCCGCAGCATCAGCCACACCAGGTTGACCTGCGGCTTCGCTATGAGGACGTCGAGCTCGGCCCGGCCGCCGCCGGCGGTGGGGATGACCGTACGCTTCCACGCGCTCGTGCGGTCCCCGGTGGCCATCTGCGCGTACGCGGAGCGGATGCCGTTCTGCCGGGCCTCCGCGTAGTGGGTGCGGTCGGCGGGCTGTTCGGGGTCCGTGGCGGCGGCGCCGCGGGCCTCGTTGCGGCCGTCGGACTCGCCGGAGGTGAGGTACGCGGTGGTGACCTGGGTGCCGGACAGCAGGGAACGGCTGAGGTCCGGGTTCATGAAGAACAGGTCGTCGTCGGGGTGGGCGACGACCTGGACGACCGACCCGGCGGTGACGCTCGCGGCGAGGGCGGCGGCCGGGTTCGTCTCCTGGTTGGCTTCGGCGGAGGTCTGCTGGCCGACGGCCACGGAGAGCACGCCGGTGGCGCCGGCTGTCAGCACGGTGAGCAGGGCCGCGAAACGGCGACGGGTCACGGGCATCGGGTCACGCCCTCGGGTTCGATCCGGCGGGAGAAAGCGCTGAGCAGTCAGAGAGAGGCGAAATCAGGGGAGTTGGTTCTCCGGACCCGCCGGTGACTCCCCTTTTCCGAGAACGGGATGTGGACCCTGCCCGGCCGTCCACGGGGAGAAGCGGCCGCCCCGACCCCGCCCGCCCCGACCCCGCCCGCCCCGACCCCGGCGCGGGCCGGACCGCCCCGACCCCGGCCTCCGAGCCCGGTTGTCCGGAGCATCCGATCACCCCTGGCACGGTGTGTGCCCGAGCCGAACGCCTGGTCCGGACACGCCCCGGGCTGCGCCGCGGCCGGGGCGGAACTCCGTCGACAGGTCCCAGGGCCTAGGCTCAGGACCAGAGCACCCCGGAACGGTGACAAGGAGTGACCGTCACTGTTCCGGCAGCGGCAGGGCAGCGGCAGGGCAGCGGCAGGGCAGCGGCAGGGCAGCGGCAGGGCAGCGGCAGGGCAGCAGCACCGCCGCAGCAGGGCCGTGACAGCAGGGCAGTACCAGCAGGGCAGTGGCAGCGACGACCGCGGGAGGCGGCGGGATGACGGTCCCGGGACGCAGGAGCAGCACCTTCATCCGGCTGCTCCGCAGCGGTTTCACCGACCCCTCGGCCGCCGCCCGGCTGCTCGACACCGACGCACTGGCGGCCGTACGCACCGACCCGGTGCTCCTCGACGCCCTCGGCGCGACCGCCGACCCCGACCTCGCCCTCCTCGGGCTCGTCCGGCTCGCCGAGGCGCAGCCGGACGGCGAGCTGCCCGGGCTCCTCGACACCCTCGTCAGCGCCAAGCCGCTGCGCGACCGCCTCCTCGGCGTGCTGGGCGCCTCCGAGGCCCTCGGCGACCACCTCGCCCGCCACCCCCGCGACTGGCTCAGCCTCATCACCTACGAGGCCGCCGACCTGCACCCCGGACTTCCCGAGTTCGAACGCGGGCTCGCGGACGCGCACGACCCCGTCGCCCTGCGCGTCGCCTACCGCCGCTGCCTGATCTCCATCGCCGCCCGCGACGTCTGCGGCACCATCGACGTCGCCCAGACCGCCGCCGAGCTCGCCGACCTCGCCACCGCCACCCTCCGCGCGGCCCTGCGGATCGCCTGCGCCGCCGCCCCCGAGGATGCCGCCCTGTGCCGGCTCTCCGTCATCGCGATGGGCAAGTGCGGCGGCAACGAGCTGAACTACGTCTCCGACGTCGACGTCATCTTCGTCGGGGACTCGGCCCCCGGCGCCGACGAGGCCAAGGCCCTCCAGGCCGCCACCCGCCTGGCCTCCCACCTCATGCGGATCTGCTCGGAGACCACCGTCGAGGGCACCATCTGGCCCGTCGACGCCAACCTCCGCCCCGAGGGCCGCAACGGGCCCCTCGTCCGCACCCTCTCCTCCCACCTGGCCTACTACCAGCGGTGGGCCAAGACCTGGGAGTTCCAGGCCCTCCTCAAGGCCCGCGCCGTGGCCGGCGACGAGGCCCTGGGCGCCGAGTACATCGCCGCCATAAGCCCGTTGGTCTGGCAGGCCGCCGAACGCGAGAACTTCGTCGCCGACGTCCAGAAGATGCGCCGCCGCGTCGTCGACAACATTCCCGCCGCCCATGTCGACCGCGAGCTCAAGCTCGGCCCCGGCGGTCTGCGCGACGTCGAGTTCGCCGTCCAGCTCCTCCAGCTCGTGCACGGCCGCAGCGACGCCACCCTGCACTCCGGCACCACCCTCGACGCCCTCCACGCCCTCGCCGCCGGCGGCTACGTCGGCCGCGCCGACGCCGCCCAACTGCACGACGCGTACCGCTTCCTGCGCGCCATGGAGCACCGCATCCAGCTCTACCGGCTGCGCCGCACCCACCTCGTCCCCGAGGACGAGAACGACCTGCGGCGCCTCGGCCGCTCCATGGGCCTGCGCACCGAACCCGTCGCCGAGCTCAACAAGGCCTGGCGCCGGCACGCCTCCGTGGTCCGCCGCCTGCACGAGAAGCTTTTCTACCGGCCGCTGCTCGACGCCGTCGCCCAGCTCACCCCCGGCGAGACCCGGCTCTCCCCGCGCGCCGCCGGCCAGCGCCTCGAAGCCCTCGGCTATGCCGACCCGGCCTCCGCCCTGCGCCACCTCGAAGCCCTCGCCTCCGGCGTCACCCGCAAGGCCGCCATCCAGCGCACCCTGCTCCCCGTCATGCTCGGCTGGTTCGCCGACTCCGCCGACCCGGACGCCGGCCTGCTGAACTTCCGCAAGGTCTCCGACGCCCTCGGCAAGACCCCCTGGTACCTGCGCCTGCTGCGCGACGAGGGCGCCGCCGCCGAGAACCTCGCCCGCGTTCTGTCCGCCGGACGCCTCGCCCCCGACCTGCTGATGCGCGCCCCCGAGGCCGTGGCCCTGCTCGGCGACCCCGAAGGCCTGCAGCCCCGTACGCACGAGGCCCTCCAGCAGGAGGTCCTGGCCGCCGTCGGCCGCGCCGAGAACCCCGAGGCCGCCGTCGCCGTCGCCCGCGGAGTGCGCCGCCGGGAGCTGTTCCGCACCACCGCGGCCGACATCATCGGCTCGTACGGTACGGAGGACAACCCGGCCGAGGAGGACCACGGAGCCCTCGTGGACCGGGTCGGCGGTGCCGTCTCCGACCTCACCGCCGCCACCGTCGCCGGGGCCCTGCGCGCCGCCGTCCAGAGCCACTACGGCGACACGCTGCCCACCCGCTTCGCCGTCATCGGCGTCGGCCGCTTCGGCGGCCACGAACTCGGCTACGGCTCCGACGCCGACGTCCTGTTCGTCCACGAACCCCGCGAGGGCGTCGACGAACAGGAGGCCGCCAAGGCCGCCCAGAACGTCGTCGCCGAAATGCGCAGGCTGCTCCAGCTGCCCACCACCGACCCGCCGCTGCTCATCGACGCCGATCTGCGCCCCGAAGGCCGCTCCGGCCCGCTGGTGCGCACGCTCTCCTCCTACGCCGCCTACTACCGGCGCTGGTCCCTGACCTGGGAGAGCCAGGCGCTGCTGCGCGCCGAACCGGTGGCGGGCGACGCCGACCTCGGAGCGCGGTTCATCGAGCTGATCGATCCGCTGCGCTACCCGATGGAGGGGCTCGGCGAGGACGCCGTACGGGAGATCCGCCGGCTCAAGGCCCGCATGGAGTCGGAGCGGCTGCCCCGCGGGGCCGACCCGACCCTGCACACCAAGCTCGGCCGCGGCGGCCTCAGCGACGTCGAGTGGACCGTCCAGCTGATCCAGATGCGGCACGCCTGGGCCGAACCGGGCCTGCGCACCACCCGTACCCGCGAGGCCCTCGCGGCCGCGCACGCGGCCGGGCTCATCCCGACCGAGGAGGCGCAGATCCTCGACGAGGCCTGGGTCCTGGCGACCCGGGTCCGCAACGCCGTGATGCTGGTGCGCGGCCGCGCCGGGGACACCTTCCCGACCGAGGCCCGCGAACTCGGGGCGGTGGGCCGCTACCTCGGATACGCCGAAGGCACGGCCGGGGAGATGCTCGACGACTATCGCCGCATCACCCGCCGTGCCCGGGCGGTGGTGGACGAACTCTTCTACGGCGCGTAGCCGGGCGCACCGTCGGACGGCGCCCCGGGGGCGCGGAGTGCTGTTCAGGCTGTGACCGGAACGGACGGGGCGGACCGCGGACCCTGAGTGGGTCCGCGGTCCGCGGTCCGCGGTCCGTGGTTGGCGGTCCGTCGTGTCGGGACGGCGCCGGCGTCAGCGGGCCGTGCCGAAGGCCTGCGTCCAGTAGTTGCCGGGCTGCGCCAGGCCGATTCCGATCTCCTTGAAGGCGCAGTTCAGGATGTTCTCCCGGTGGCCCTGGCTGTTCATCCAGCCCTCCATGACCTTCTCGGGAGTGCTGTAGCCGTAGGCGACGTTCTCGCCGTACGTCCGCCACGCGTACCCGGCGCGGGTGATGCGCGTGCCCGGGTCCGAGCCGTCGGAGCCGGTGTGGGACATGTTGCTGTGGGAGGCCATGTCGGCGCTGTGGTCCTGCGCGGCCTTCGTGAGCTTCGCGTTCAGGGAGACGGCCGAGCATCCTGCGGCCGCGCGCTCCTGGTTGACGAGCGCGAGCACCTGGGCGACGGAGCCGGTGGCCGGCGGGGCGGCGGTCTTCGACGGCTGGGGCGCCTGCGGCTTCTCCGTCGCGACCGGCGGCTGCGCGGGCTTGGGCTGCGCGGGCGGGGTGGTCTCGACGACCGGCTGCGCGGGCGCGGCGGGGCTGCTGGGGGAGGCCTCGGAGGGGCTGCTGCTCGGCGTCTCGCTCGGGAGCGGTGCGTCCACGGGTGCCGGGGTGGTCGGCGCGGCCGACGGCGTCTGCTGCCACTGCCACGGGCGCTGCTGCTGGTGGCTCGCGGTCCGCGTCCGGCTGTTGCCGTCGTCCTGACCGTCGAAGCAGGCCATGGCGGCGGTGGGGACACCCACGATGGCGAGCGCGCCGACGCCGATGACTATCTTCTTGTAGGACGACTTCTTCCGATGCTTCTGCATGCCTGACCTCATTCAGTGATCGCGAAGCTTCCGGCGCCGGACGTGCAGGGCGCCGAAGAGGCCGCCATTCTTAAAAGCGCCTGAATGGCCTGGCAAGTTTCCGCTGATCACGAGCCCGGGGCGGTCGGCACACGGCTTGAAACAGGACCGTGATCGTGCATCATCACGATTTGGTCACCCCCGCAACCGTCTGATGGGTGATCAGAAACGGCTGTGACCTGGCCGGTCGGGGACGGGTGCATCGGTGCCGTGGATTCCGTTTCCGGCGGAGAGGGGAATGTCAATTCCAAAAGGGACAAATATCGAAATGTCGGAGGGTTAACGCTCCGTCAAGAAGGACTTCGACCAGCAGCCGTTGCGTGACGCATGTCACTGTTTCCCGCCGGGCCGCCCGCCATCGCCCCCCGCCATCGCTCCCGGTGGGACTACCGCCGCTCCTGGGCCGCCGGCCGGCCGGCAGCCGCCATCCGGCAGGCGGGCCGCGCGCTGACCCAGGCCGGTCCTGCCCTTTCCGCGCATGCCGATCGGATCGCCGCCTCCCTCAAGAAGCGGCTCGGCCTCTTCGTCCGGGTCTCCCGCCACGAGGTCGCGGCGGTCACGTTCGCCCTCGCCGGGATGGGCGACCTCCGGGCGCTGCCCGGACTGCAGCGGCTCGCGCAGGACCCACCGCTCACGTACAACCGCGCCCACGCACGCATCCTGGCCGCACTGCCCGCCGTGGAGCTGCTCCCCACCCTGCTGCCCGGCCTGCGGCGGGAGCCGGACCAGTACCACACGAGTACCTCCATGCTGGAACTCCTCGCCGCCTGGGGCCCGGCCGCCGCGCCCGCCGTGCCCGAAGTGGTCCGGTACCTGGGGACGCCGTACGCCTACGACGCCCTGCGCGTCCTCGGCCGGATCGGCCCCGCGGCGGCCGTCGCCGCGAGCCGGCTGGCCTCGTACGCCACCGGGCGCCAGGGGCCGGGCCATCTCCGGCGGCGGGCCGCCTGGGCGCACTGGAGGGTGACCGGTGATCCCACCCTCGCCCTCGACGTGTGCGGGGTGGCGGTGCGGTCCGGGACGGCCGCCCACGGTCTGCCCTTCCTCGCCGGTCTCGGCCCGCTGGCCGCCGCCCACGCGGACGCCGTGCGCGGGCTGATGGAGTCGCCCGGTGCGTGGACCCGGGTCGCCGCCGCGCACGCGTACCGGCGGATCACCGGAGATCCGGAGCCCGCCGTACCGGTGCTGCTGGCGGAGGTCGATCCGGTCTGGACGGGACGGCCGGCCATGCCGGTGCAGGAGGCCGTCCGCCACCTCGGGGAGATCGGGGCGCAGGCCGCCGCCGCGGCACCCCTGCTGGGCTGGATCCTGGCGCAGGAGGAACGCCTCGGCCACCCCTTCGACAGCGTACGGATCCTGGCGGACACGGCCTACGTCCGCACCCTCACCGAGGCCCTGCAGCGGATCGCTCCGGGCGCGGCCGGTTCCGTACCGGCGCCGCCCTCGAAGGAGCTCGTGCCGGTGTCCTCGCCCGCGGCCGGGCCGGGGTTCCTCCGGAGACGGCTGCGCTGACCGCCTGCGCGACCGAACGGGCCCGGGCGGCAGGCACGTTGTCGGCATGGTGCAGGGTGGGGTCATGCTCATGGATCATCAGGAGTGCGACGTGGTCGTCACGGCCGTGGCCCCGGTGGGATGCGCCGTGGACGCGGACGGGCACGACGGTTTCATCGACCGGGCCAAACACCCCTCGTGGTGGGCGGACGTGCCACGCGCCGAGGTCGGTGACCGGATGCTCGCCGTGGTGCTGGACCCCACCAGGACACCGGCCCGGTTCAGTGCCCTGCCGGACGACGTCCGGATCGCCCGGAGCCTGCGCCACACGCAACCGCTGAGGCGGCTGTGTCCGCCGCCCGGCGAAGCCCGGAGCGTGGAGTGGGCCGTCGTGGAGGAGGCGATGGGCACCGCCCTGCCGGCCGACTACAAGCGACTCGTCGACACCTACGGGGGCGGGGTCTTCGCGGGAATGATCTGGCTGCTGGAACCGGACTGCCCGGAGAAGATGTACGACCTCTTCGCCCAGACCGCGGAGCGCGAGGAGAACCTCGCCGATTTCTGGGAGGCGGGCGAGGCCAAGCCGGCGGAACTCCTGGAGGGCGACACCCGGCTGGTGCCCTGGGGGTACGCGGAGGGTTCGGGACACGTCCTGTACTGGCTGGTCCGGCCCGGGGTCGAGCCGGAGGAGTGGACGGTCATCCTCAACGAGGGCCGCGGCCCCCTCTGGGAGGCCCACCCGGCTTCGTGCAGCCAGTTCCTCCTCGAGGTGGTGGCCGGCACGACGACATCGCTCTACTTCAGCGACCACGACGACGACATCGACCCGGAGGACAGGTTCCGCTTCGTCCCCGGATCCCGGCCCCACGGCTGAACCGGCGCGCCGCCCGCCGCCCGCGGATAGGGTGCTCGGATGTTCACAGTTCGGCGCGCCGGCCCGTACGACGGGGACGTCCTCGGCGAGATCCACGCCGCGGCCTGGGAGGCGGCCTACGCCCCCTTCTTCGATCCCGGGTTCGCCGCAGACGGTGTCCGGAGCAGGCGGACGCGGTGGCACGAAAGGGTCGGGCAGGCGGACACCCCGATCCTGCTGGCCGAACACGAGGGTCGCCCGCTCGCGCTGACCGCCTTCCGGGCATCCGCGACCCGGCCGGGCCTTGCCGAGATCCTCTCCTTCTACACCCACCCCGACAGCTGGGGCAGCGGTATCGCGGCCGCGCTGATGACCGAGACCCTGCGCCACCTGCGCGACGGCGGGTTCGCTCGCACCCACCTGTGGACCCTGCGCGACACCCCGCGCTCCCGCCGCTTCTATACCAAGTGCGGCTTCACCGAGAGCGGCACCGTACGCCCCTTCGACTTCGGCGACGGGAATCCCCTCACCCAGGTCGAATACGAGCGGACGTGCTGACACCCCCGGACTTCCCGCTCGGCGTCGGCGCTGGTCGCCTCGGGTCGTACGGCAGTCTGCCGCGGTGGACGCGGTGCAACCGGGTCCGGCCGGCGGCGGATATGCGCTGGCGCGGAGCGCGCGGGCGCTGCTTGGATGCCGGGATGAGCCAAGACCTTCCCGACGGTTACGAGATCTCCACCGACGCCGCCCGACTGGACGTCGGGCTCCTCCACCGGTGGCTGTCCGAGGACGCGTACTGGGCCCTCGGCCGCAGCCGGCAGAAGCAGGAGGACGCCATCGCGAACTCCTTGAACTTCGGCCTCTACGACCAGGCCTCCGGCGCGCAGCTCGCGTACGCCCGCATCGTCACCGACCGGTCCACCTTCGCGTGGCTCTGCGACGTGTACGTCGATCCGGGCGCCCGCGGCAAGGGGCTCGGCGGGGCCCTCGTCGACGCGGCGTGCGCGCACCTGGAGCCCTACGGGCTGCGCCGGGTCATGCTCGCCACCGCCGATGCGCACGCCGTCTACGCCCGGTCCGGCTTCGAGCCGCTGGCCACGCCCGAGAAGTGGATGGCCCTCGGGGAGCAGTAGCCGTCCTCCCGGGGCCGCGGGGGTTACGCCCGCCCGCGGACGCGGTTCAGCAGTTCCGACGCCGGGTGCGGACCCGCGTGCTCGGGGTGGCGGGGCAGGTGGTGGGCGAAGGACCCGTACCAGGAACGCGAGACCGTGTAGCCGAAGGCCAGGCAGAGCATGCCGCCCACGGCGTCGAGCCAGAAGTGGTTGGCGGTGGCCACGATGACGACGAGCGTCGCCGTCGGGTAGAGCAGGCCCAGGATCCGGGCCCAGGGGGCCGAGGCGACCGCGAAGATCGTCAGCCCGCACCAGAGCGACCACCCTATGTGCATGGACGGCATCGCTGCGTACTGGTTCGACATCTGCTTGAGGTTGCCCGAGGCCATGGAGCCCCAAGTGTGGTGGACCAGCACGGTGTCGATGAAGTTCTGCCCGTTCATCAGCCGGGGCGGCGCGAGCGGGTAGCAGTAGTAGCCGACCAGGGCCACGCCCGTGGTGGCGAAGAGGACCATGCGCGTGGCGGCGTACCGCCCGGGATGGAAACGGTAGATCCACACCAGCACGCCGATGGTCACGGCGAAGTGGAGCGTGGCGTAGTAGTAGTTCATGCCCACGATCAGCCACGTCACGGAGTTGACCGCGTGGTTGACCGACTCCTCGACGGCGATGCCGAGGGTCCGCTCCACGCCCCAGATCCAGTCGGCGTTGGCGAGGGCGGCCGCCTTCTGCTCGGGCACCGCGTTGCGGATCAGCGAGTAGATCCAGTAGCTGACCGCGATGAGCAGGACCTCGAACCAGATCCGAGGCCGGCGCGGGGCACGCAACCGGGACATCAGGGTGCGCTCGGACCCCGGGCGGGTCTCGGTCTCAGCCACCGTGGGTGATGAGACATCCGTCCGGGTTTCCAGTGTCTTCACGCTCGATTCACCCATGGGGAGAGAGTCTGCCAGATGCGTTCTCGCCTCCGATCATCCCTCGGGACGGTCTTCGGCGCCTCCGGTCCCCCTTGAGTACGACACCTCGACCCGGCGGCGTCAGTCTCCCACCTTCCCGGCGATGATCTGCTGGCCCCGCGTGGCATCGACGACGATGGGCACGCCGTCCGGAACCTGCCCTTCGAGGTCGTCGAGCAGATCTGCGATCGGAGGGAGGGCGCCGGGGCTGCGCACGTGGACGTACAGGGTTCTGGACTGGGCGTCGACACTGGTGACGGCCGCGCCGGGGCTGTCCGAGAGCCACTTCTGCGCGGCGCTCCTGGTGCGCGCCGTCCACGCGTCCAGGAGGACGGTGGCCACCGTGTTGGCGGCCAGGGGCAGCACGACCGCGGCGAACAGCAGCCCGAGCATCACGTAGGCGCGCCGGGGAGCCCGCCGACCGCCGGGTCCGCCGTCGCGGCTGAACCCGAGGGCGGCGAAGACCACCATGCCCGCGAAGACCATCGACAGCAGGTTGGACAGGAACAGCACCAGCGCACCCAGCGCGAGCCACCACGCCTGCTGGCCGGCGCACACGCCCGTGACCACGAGCGGCGGCACCAGGGAGATCGCGATCGCCACCCCCGGCAGGACCGCGGCGACGTCCTTGCGGGACAGCGCCACCGCGCCGGCGAAACCCGTGGCCAGCGCGCCGACCAGGTCGAGCAGCCCGGGGGAGGTCCGGCTGGAGATCTGGCTGTCCGTCAGCAGGTCGTAGGAGCCGGGCACCACCAGGGAGGCCACCGCGCCGATGACGGTGGCGGTGGAGTCCGTCAGGATCCCGCACGCGGCGATCACGGAGGACAGTGTGAGCATGGTCCAGAAGGCCGACTGCTTCGCCCGGTGGTCCCCCCGACGATAGATCGAGATCCTGCTGGAGGTCCTCCAGGGAGCGGCGCTGATGGTCGGGCAGGATCCTGTCGCGGACACGGCCGGTCATGGGCATCTGCCCAGTATCGGGACCGGGACCGGTCCGCCCCCGAAGGGACACGTCCGTCGGCACGAGCCGCCAGGCCGTCCCTGCCGCACCCGGACCGCCCGGCTGTCCCTGGACGGCTAGCTGTCCCTGCGGCGCTGGCCGGGGCCCGAGGCCGTGGAGCCGCGCACCACCAGTTCGGGCAGGAAGACGAACTCGCTGTGCGGGGCCGGCGTACCGCCGATCTCCTCCAGCAGGGTCCGGACGGCGGCCTGCCCCATCGCCAGCACGGGCTGCCGGATGGTGGTGAGCGGCGGATCGGTGAACGCTATGAGCGGGGAGTCGTCGAAGCCGACCACCGACACGTCCTGCGGCACCTTCAGCCCCAGCTGCCGGGCCGCCCGGATCGCACCGAGCGCCATCATGTCGCTCGCGCACACCACCGCCGTGCAGCCCCGCGAGATCAGTGCGGCCGCGGCGGCCTGGCCGCCCTCCAGCGAGTAGAGGGAGTGCTGGATGAGCTCCTCGACCTCGGCCTCGCCGAGCCCGAGCCGCTCCTTCATCCCGAGCCGGAAGCCCTCGATCTTGCGGAGGACCGGCACGAACCGCTTCGGTCCGACCGCGAGCCCGATGCGGGTGTGCCCGAGCGCGGTGAGGTGGGTGACGGCGAGGACCATCGCGGCCCGGTCGTCGGGGGAGACGAAGGGGGCCTGCACCTTGTCGGAGAACCCGTTGATGAGGACGTAGGGAACGCCCTGCCCGCGGAGCTGGTCGTAACGGCCCATGTCGGCCGTGGTGTCGGCGTGCAGGCCGGAGACGAAGATGATGCCGGATACCCCGCGGTCGACCAGCATCTCGGTCAGCTCGTCCTCCGTGGACCCGCCGGGCGTCTGCGTGGCCAGCACCGGCGTGTACCCCTGCCGGGTCAGGGCCTGGCCGATGACCTGGGCGAGTGCCGGGAAGATGGGGTTGTCCAGTTCCGGAGTTATCAGACCGACGAGCCCCGCACTGCGCTGGCGCAGCTTCACGGGCCGCTCGTAGCCGAGTACGTCGAGGGCGGCCAGCACGGATTCACGGGTGCCTGCGGCCACACCGGGCTTGCCGTTGAGCACGCGGCTGACTGTGGCTTCGCTGACCCCCGCCTGGGCTGCGATGTCGGCTAGCCGTGCGGTCACGGGATTGGACTGTACCGGTCGGACGTTCACGATGACCACCAGGTGCACGAATCCGGGGGAAGCCGGACGGTCCGGCCGTCCGTCTCCACCGGGGCGCTGGAAAGTACGGGACGTCCGGGCGCCGGAAGTTCGACCGGGACGGAGCGGCTGTTGAGGGTGCAGGCGAAGCCGGGGCGGGTGAAGAGGAGCACGCCCTCGGGGGCGGACTGCCAGCGCATCCCGCAGGGGTACGCGGCTTCGTCCTCCGGGCCGGCCCCCGCTCCGGGCCCGCTCTCCGCCCCGGGCCCGCTCCCGGCCTCGGGCGCGCCCAGGCCAGGCATCACCCGGCGCAGTTCCAGTGCGGCGCGGTAGAGCTCCAGGGTGGAGTGCGGGTCGCCGGTCTGGGCGGCGACGCTGAGGTCGCCCCAGCCGGCGGGCTGCGGGAGCCAGCTGCCCGTCGGCCCGAAGCCGTACGGGGGCTCCGCACCGGACCAGGGGAGCGGTACCCGGCACCCGTCGCGCAGTCCGTCCTGTCCGGCGGTGCGCAGAAAGGCGGGATCCTGGCGTGCCCCGTCCGGGAGGTCCACCACCTCCGGCAGGCCCAGCTCCTCGCCCTGGTAGATGTACGCGGACCCGGGCAGGGCCAGCATCAGCAGGGCGGCGGCCCGGGCCCGGGCCAGGCCGCGGGCCCCGCCGCCGTACCGGGTCACATGGCGTACGACGTCGTGATTGGACAGCACCCAGGTGGTCGGGGCGCCGACGGCGGTGGTGGCGGCCAGGGACTCGTCGATGACGGTGCGCATCGCGGCGGGGTCCCACGGGCAATTGAGGAAGCGGAAGTTGAAGGCCTGGTGGAGCTCGTCGGGGCGCACGTACAGGGCGAGCCGCTCGGAGGTCGGCGCCCAGGCCTCGGCCACCCCGATGCGCCCGCCCCCGTAGGAGTCGAGGAGGCGGCGCCAGGAGCGGTGGATCTCGTGGACCCCGTCCTGGTCGAAGAAGGGGAGCGGCTCGGTGCCGATGAGGGTGGCCTGGGCGCCGCGGCCGATGTCCGGGAGGCCGGGGGCCTTGACCATGCCGTGGGCGACGTCGATGCGGAAGCCGTCGATGCCGAGGTCGAGCCAGAACCGCAGGACGGAGGCGAATTCAGCGGAGACCTCGGGACGGCTCCAGTCGAGGTCGGGCTGCTCGGGGGCGAAGAGGTGCAGGTACCAGTCTCCCCCGGCCTCCGGCCGGGAGGTGCCCCCATCGCCTGCCGGCGCCGCGACCCGGGTCCAGGCGGGGCCGCCGAAGATCGACTCCCAGTCGTTGGGCGGAAGCTCCCCGGCGGCGCCCCGGCCCGGCCGGAAGTGGTAGCGCTCACGGGCCCCCGGATCGCCGGCGAGCGCGGCCCGGAACCACGGGTGCTGCTCGGAGGTGTGGTTCGGGACCACGTCCACGATGACCCGCAGGCCCAGGGCGTGCGCGGCCCGGACGAGCTCGTCGGCGTCGGAGAGGTCACCGAAGAGGGGGTCGACGGCCCGGTAGTCGGCGACGTCGTAGCCGCCGTCCGCCTGCGGGGAGACGTAGAAGGGGGTGAGCCACACGGCGTCCACCCCGAGGCGGGCGAGGTGGGGGAGACGGGAGCGGACCCCGCGCAGGTCGCCGATGCCGTCCCCGTCGCTGTCGGCGAAGGAGCGTACGTACACCTGATAAATGACGGCATCGCGCCACCAGCCGCCACCGGTCGCGGTCACGTTGCTGGAAGATCTTGCAAGCTCGACGGCCGTCGCGTCATGGGTCATATCGGGGTCAACGCGGGTACACGCCCCCTGGTTGCGGGCCCGGACGGTCGAAGGTGACTCGAACTAACAGCAAGGCACGGCAACCGTCCGGACACACGGATGTAACGATCGGCGTCGCTTGCAGAAAATTGCCGCAAGGCCTTTCGGTCCTCTTTCAGTCTTGTTACGTTCTCGGCAACTCGGGACCGCGAGGGCGCGGCCGGGATCATCGAAGGAGTTCATATGCGGCGTGGCATAGCGGCCACCGCGCTGGTCGCGACCCTGGCGCTCGCGGCAACGGCTTGCGGTGGGGACGACAAGGACGCAGCCGGCGGGTCCAAGGCTGGCGGCGAGCTTTCCGGCACGGTCACGTGGTGGGACACCTCGAACGACGCCGAGAAGGCGAGCTTCCAGAAGCTCGCCGAGGCGTTCACCGCGAAGCACCCGAAGGTGACCGTCAAGTACGTCAACGTCCCGTACGGCGACGCGCAGAACAAGGTCAAGAACGCCTTCAGCAGCGGCTCCGAGGCACCTGACGTGATCCGCGCCGACGTCGGCTGGGTCGCGGACTTCGCCTCGCTGGGCTACCTCGACGAGGTCCCGGCCGAGACGGCGAAGAAGATCGACGCCGAGTTCCTCTCGCAGGCCGCGGCCAGCGGCAAGTACGAGGGCAAGACCTACGCCGTCCCGCAGGTCATCGACACCCTCGGCCTCTTCTACAACAAGAAGATGCTCGCCGACGCCGGCGTCCAGCCCCCCAAGACGCTGGAAGAGGTGAAGACCGCCGCCGCCGCCATCAAGAGCAAGACCGGCAAGGCCGGCCTCTACCTCCGCGGCGACGACTCCTACTGGTTCCTCCCCCTCATCTACGGTGAGGGCGGCGACCTGGTCGACGCCAAGAACAAGACGGTCACCGTCGACAACGAGGCGGGCGTCAAGGCCTTCAAGACCGCTCGTGACCTGGTCACCTCCGGCGCGGCGATCACCAACGCCACCGACGGCTGGACCAACATGCAGACGGCCTTCAAGTCCGGCGAGGCCGCCATGATGATCAACGGTCCGTGGGCCGTCGCCGACAGCTTCGCCGGTGACCAGTTCAAGGACAAGGCCAACCTCGGCATCGCCGCGGTCCCGGCCGGTTCCGTCAAGGCCGGCGCCCCGCAGGGCGGCCACGACCTCGCCGTCTACGCCGGTTCCAAGAACACCGCCGCGGCGCACGCCTTCGTCGAGTACATGACCTCGCAGGAGGTCCAGGTGCAGTCGGCCAAGGAGCTCAGCCTGCTCCCGACCCGTACCGCCGCCTACGACCAGCCGGACGTCAAGAGCAGCGAGATGGTCCAGTTCTTCAAGCCGGCCGTCGACAAGGCCGTCGAGCGCGCCTGGATCCCGGAGAACGGCTCCCTCTTCGAGCCGCTGAAGGTCGAATACACCAAGGCGATCACCGGGGCCTCGAGCCCGGAGGACGCGGCCAAGGCGGCCGGCGTCGAGTTCCGCAAGATCCTCAAGGGCTGGAAGTAACGAAACCATGGCTGCTCACACCAGCCAGTCGGTGGCGAAGGCCGCGGGCGACGACGTCGAGAACGACGTCGCCGCCCGCGGCCGGAGCCGCAGGACTGACAGCGACAGCGGTAACCGCGGCGGCAGCCGCGGTGCAAAAGGCGCGTCCGGTCTCCGGCGCGCCCTCGGCACGCACTGGTACGCCTGGGCCATGGTCGCCCCGGTGGTGCTCGTCCTCGGCGTGATCATCGGCTGGCCGCTGGTCCGGGGCATCTACCTGTCGCTGACCGACGCCAATGAGCGCAACGTCTCGCGGACCATCGGCGTCCGGCACATCGAGGCCACGTACGAGTTCATCGGACTCGACAACTACGTGGACGTGCTCAGCGACCCGGTGTTCCTGCAGCGGCTGGTGTGGACGGTGGTGTGGACCGTCGCGTGCGTGTCCATCACCTTCACGCTCGGCCTGGCCCTGGCCAACATGCTCAACCGGGAGTTCCGGGGCCGCGCCGCCTACCGGATGGCGCTCATCCTGCCCTGGGCCGTCCCCGGCTTCGTCTCCGTCTTCGCCTGGCGGTTCCTCTTCAACCGCGACAACGGCATCCTCAACAAGATCCTCGACGGTGGCGGCATCGCCGCGATCCCGTGGCTCGACGACCCGACCTGGGCCAAGTTCTCGGTCGTCGCCGTCAACGTCTGGCTCGGCGTCCCCTTCATGATGGTCGCCCTCCTCGGCGGCCTGCAGTCGATCCCCGGCGAGCTCTACGAAGCCGCCGAGATGGACGGTGCCAGCGCCTGGCAGCGCTTCCGGCACATCACCCTGCCCGGACTGCGCGCGGTGAGCATGACGGTGATCCTGCTCTCCACCATCTGGACCTTCAACATGTTCCCGGTGATCTTCCTGCTCACCCGGGGCGGACCGGGCGACTCCACGGAGATCCTGGTGACCCAGGCCTTCCGCGAGGCGTTCGTGTCGAGCCCGCGCGACTTCGCCGGCTCCGCGACGTGGGGCGTACTGATCCTCGCGCTGCTCATGATCTTCGCGCTGGTCTACCGGCGCTCGCTGCGCAAGCAGGGAGAGGTGTGGTGACCATGTCCACTGCGAACACCGCCCGTACGGCCACCGCCCCCGAGGCGACCGCCCCCAAGGCCGCCGCCCCCGGGGCGACCGCGGCCGCGCCGGCCGGGCGCCCCCGGGGCAGCCGTTCCCCGCTCGCCTCCGTCGCCCTGCACGCCACCCTCGTCGTGGCATCCGTGATCGCAGTCTTCCCGGTGCTGTGGATCCTGCTGACCTCGCTCAAGCCGGCCAAGCACGCGATCACCACCGACTTCGTCAAGGAACCGACCCTCGGCAACTACACGTACCTGCTGGAACAGAGTCACTTCCTCAGCTGGTTCGCCAACTCCGTCCTGGTCGCCGGCGTCACCACCGTCCTCGGTGTCTTCATCGCCGCCACCACCGGATACGCGGTCAGCCGGTTCAAGTTCCCCGGCATGCGGCCGCTCATGTGGACCCTGCTCATCACGCAGATGTTCCCCATGGCGATCCTCATCGTCCCGCTCTACAACCTCATGGGCGATCTCGGCCTGCTCAACCAGCCCCTCGGCCTGATCATCACCTACCTCACCATCGCCGTGCCGTTCTGCGCCTGGATGATGAAGGGCTTCTTCGACACCATCCCGGTGGAGATCGACGAATCCGGCCGTGTCGACGGGCTCAACCCCTTCGGCACCTTCTGGCGCCTCATCCTGCCGCTCGCCAAGCCCGGCCTCGCCGTCACCGGCTTCTACGCCTTCATCACCGCCTGGGGCGAGGTCGCGTACGCCTCCGCCTTCATGGTCGGCGAGGAGAACCTCACCCTGGCCGGCGGCCTGCAGACCTTCGTCACGCAGTACACCTCCAACTGGGGAGCCATGAGCGCCGCCTCGGTCCTCATCGCCATCCCCGCGGCGATCTTCTTCGTCTTCGCCCAGCGTCACCTCGTCGCCGGGATGACGGCAGGCGCCACCAAGGGCTGACCACCCGAGCCTGCCCCCTCTCACCCCCGGCCCGATCTCTCCAAGGACACCATGACCCAGCACCTCGCCGACGCGCTCCCCACCTCCACCGGCACGCAGCCCGGCTGGTGGAGAGAAGCGGTGATCTACCAGGTCTATCCGCGCAGCTTCGCCGACTCCAACGGGGACGGCATGGGGGACCTCGAAGGCATCCGCAGCCGACTGCCCTACCTCAAGGAGCTGGGCGTCGACGCCGTCTGGCTCAGCCCCTTCTACGCCTCCCCGCAGGCCGACGCCGGCTACGACGTCGCCGACTACCGGGCCATCGACCCGATGTTCGGCACCCTGCACGACGCCGACGCCGTGATCCGCGAAGCCCACGAACTGGGCCTGCGCATCATCGTCGACCTCGTCCCGAACCACTGCTCCGACCAGCACGAATGGTTCAAGCAGGCCCTGCGCGAAGGACCCGGCACCCCGCTGCGCGAGCGCTTCCACTTCCGCCCCGGACAGGGCGAGAACGGTGAGCTCCCGCCCAACGACTGGGAGTCGATCTTCGGCGGTCCCGCGTGGACCCGCGTCGCGGACGGCGAGTGGTACCTGCACCTCTTCGCCCCCGAGCAGCCCGACTTCAACTGGGAACACCCCGCCGTCCAGGACGAGTTCCGCTCCATCCTGCGGTTCTGGCTCGACCTCGGCGCCGACGGCTTCCGCATCGACGTGGCCCACGGCCTGGTCAAGGCCCCGGGCCTGCCCGACCTCGGCCGCGACGAACAGCTCAAGCTGCTCGGCAACCAGGTCCTGCCCTTCTTCGACCAGGACGGCGTCCACGAGATCTACCGCTCCTGGCGCCTGGTCCTCGACGAGTACGCGGGCGACCGCATCGGCGTCGCCGAGGCCTGGACCCCCAGCGCCGACCGCACCGCCATGTACCTGCGCCCCGACGAGCTGCACCAGGCCTTCAACTTCCACTACCTGAACACCGGCTGGGACGCCGAGGCCCTGCGCGCCACCATCGACGAGTCGCTCGACTCGATGCGGCCCGTCGGCGCCCCCACCACCTGGGTGCTGTCCAACCACGACGTGGTCCGCCACCGCACCCGCTTCGGCACCCTGGAGAAGGCGCGCGCCGCCGCCCTGCTGATGCTGGCCCTGCCCGGGTCGGCGTACGTCTACCAGGGCGAGGAGCTCGGCCTGCCGGAGGTGGTGGACCTCCCGGACGAGGTGCGCCAGGACCCCTCCTTCTTCAAGGCGAACGGCCAGGACGGGCTCCGCGACGGCTGCCGCGTACCGATCCCGTGGAGCGGCGACCAGGCCCCGTACGGCTTCGGCACGGGAGGCAGCTGGCTCCCGCAGCCCGCGGAATGGGCCGGGCTCAGCGTCGAGGCGCAGACCGGAGACCCGGAGTCCACGCTCGAGCTGTACCGCTCCGCCCTGCAGGTGCGGCGCGCGCACCCGGCGCTGGGCGCGGGCGACGGCGTCGAGTGGCTTCCCGCCCCGGCCGGCGTGCTGGCCTTCCGGCGCGGGGACTTCGTCTGCACCGTGAACACCACGGACGAGCCGGTACGGCTGCCCGCGCAGGGCACGGTCCTGCTCGCGAGCGGTGACCTCGCCGAGCCCGATGTCCTTCCGGCGGACTGCACGGTGTGGTGGCAGGGGTGACTTCCCCGCTGAGGCTGACGGACATCGCCGCGCAGGCCGAGGTCAGCGAGGCGACCGTCAGCCGCGTGCTGAACGGCAAACCGGGCGTCGCGGCCGGCACCCGTCACAAGGTGCTGGCCGCGCTCGACCTGCTGGGCTACGAGAGGCCCGTACGGCTCAAGCGGCGCAGCAACGGGCTGGTGGGGCTGCTCATCCCGGAGCTCACCAACCCGATCTTCCCGGCGTTCGCGCAGGTCATAGAGCAGGCGCTGGCCGGGCACGGGTACACGCCGGTGCTCTGCACGCAGACCCCCGGCGGGGCCACCGAGGACGAGCTGGTGGAGCAGCTGGAGGAACGCGGGGTCACCGGGATCGTCTTCCTGTCGGGCCTGCACGCCGACGCCCACGCGGACCCCGCGCGCTACCAGCGACTGGCGGCGCGCGGGGTGCCGTTCGTTCTGATCAACGGCTTCAACGAGCAGGTGAACGCCCCGTTCATCTCCCCGGACGACCGTGCGGCCGCCGACATGGCCGTACGGCACCTCCAGGACCTCGGGCACCACAGGATCGGCCTCGCGATCGGACCGACGCGGTACGTGCCGTCGGCCCGCAAGGAGCAGGGCTTCCTCACCGCCCTGCCGTCGGCGGAGGCGGACGGGCTGATCCAGCGCACCCTCTTCACGGTGGAGGGCGGACACGCGGCGGGCATGGCCCTGCTGGACCGCGGCTGCACGGGCATCGTGTGCGGCAGCGACCCGATGGCGCTCGGCGTCATCCGCGCGGCGCGCGAGCGGGGGCTGCGGGTGCCGCAGGACGTGTCGGTGGTCGGCTTCGACGACTCACCGCTGATCGCGTTCACGGACCCGCCGCTGACGACGGTCCGCCAGCCGGTGCGGGCGATGGCGACGGCGGCGGTGGGCGCCCTTCTGGAGGCGGTGTCGGGCACCCCGGTCCAGCGCACGGAGTACGTCTTCCAGCCGGAACTGGTGGTACGGGGCTCGACGGGACAGGTGCCGTAGTTTTCCGGGCGGGGCCGGACCCGGGGTGCGCGAGCGGCCCCGGTCCGGCCCTGCTCCGCTGTTTCCGGGTGAGCGCCCAGCTCTTGCCGCCGGGGCCGGTGAGACCGAGGACCGGTGCGGCCGCGGTGCCGCCTTCGACGTAGATCTTGACCCTCTTCGCGTCGGACAGGCACGCCGGGTCCGGGGCCGGCGGCGTGGCCGTGTCGCGCTCCAGCCATACCTGGACCGAGTTCGTCATCAGCGGGCGGTCGATGCGGCAGCGGCCGCGACCTCATCGGCCATGGCCCCCGCCGCCGTTCCCCCCGCCGTGGCCGCCGTCCTGCTCGACCGGGAGCGGGGCGTCGGGGTCGACGATCGTGAACGGGCGCATCAGGTCGTCGTCCTCGTGCTCGAGGAGATGGCAGTGGTGGACGTACGTCGCGGGGAGCACCGTGGCGCTGTTCGGAATCGACGCGATCGGTTCCATCGGCGGGCTCCACACGTCGGTGACGATCCGGGTCACCGTCTCCGGATAGGACTTGAAGGTGTCCTTGTAGGACAGCGCCTCGTCCGGGGCCGGCGGGATCGGCGGGCCGGTGAAGTAGTTCGCCAGCACCGGCTTGTCCTCCGCTCTGCGGCCGCCGTCGATCCACTTCTCGTAATCCGCCTGATAGGCGGCCGCGTCGATCGGCTGCCGGTTCAGCACCTGGAAGTTGACGAGGTGGACGTGCATCGGGTGTGCGTCGTGGTTGGGATTGACGTACTCCCAGATCTCCTTCGTGCCCGCCTTGACGAAGTCCTGGGACGGTTCCATGAAGGGCACCGCGTTGAACGTCATGGTGCTGAAGAGCTTGTGCTGGTACAGGACCCATTCCCGCCGATGGAGGTCCGGTTCCGGCTCGTTGGGCACGACCACCGGCAGTCTCAGCTTCTTGGGCGGCGTCGTCCTGTCCACCCCGGACAGTGGCTTGGTGACCTGGAACTGCATGACTTCCGAGATTTCCGGTCCCAGGCCGGGCACGCCGGGATAGTGCACCGGCGCGTGGTAGTTCGTCAGCGTGAACTTCGAGCCCATGGGCATCCCGCTGAAGTCGACGATCAGGTCGTACCGCTCGGCCGGCCCGATCAGGAAGTTCAGCATTTGCAGCGGAGCGCGGAATCCGCCGTCGGTGCCGATCAGCCAGAACGGGAGATTGGGCTGGAGCACCACGTCCCGGGGCGGGTCGATCCTCAGCCGCCAGAAGCGCTCGTTCGAGGCGTTGAGGATCCGCAGTCGGTAGCGCCGCGGCTCGACGGCCAGGAAGGGGTACGCCTTGCCGTTGACGACCGGGGTGTCCTCGCCCTCCCGCTGGGTCATGGTGTAGGCGAGCGAGCCGTCCCGGTGGAAGGTCCGGTCCTGCAGGATGAGGGGGACCTCGAATTCGCCCTGCGGCAGCCCCAGCCGCTCGTCGGCGGGGTCGCGGATGAGGTACAGGCCGGCCAGACCCGCGTAGACGTTGACGCTGGTCATCCCCATGCCGTGATCGTGGTACCAGAGCATGGACGCGCGCTCGTGGTTCGTGTAGGCGCAGATGGCCTCGTTGCGCTTGACGCGGTCAGGTTCCAGCGTGGTGTAGGACTCGGCGTGAATGCCGTCCGGACTGAACGAATGAAGCGGCATTCCGTCGGACTGCGGTGGCGTGAATCCGCCGTGCTGGTGCACGACGTTCCACACGTTGACGTTCTCGGGGAAAGGCGGCTCGCTCTTGTAGGGAGGAGGGGCGATGGGAGCGAGCTGGGGGTCCCCGCTGCGAATCTTGTCGATCACGAACTGGAACAGATGGGTGGTCGGCAGCTTGTTGCGGTATTTGATGACCGTGGGCTGGTCCTTGATCACGCTGATGGTCGGCCCGAGGTAGCCCATGCCGATCGGCTGGTGACGGTCGTGCGGGTTCTCGGCCCAGTAGCCCCACACGTCCGCTGGCCCGAGATCCCGGTGGAAGCGCCAGGTGCCCGGCCGCATCGTGAACTCGTAGTAGTCGGCGCCCGGATAGGCGGAAGTGTCCGGAACGGCCGTCTCCGGGGTGGGCAGCGGGTCGACGTACTTCTCCAGCGGCGGCGTCTGTGGAATCGGGGCGTCCGGGTCAGGTGTCCCATGGCCGTGGCCGGGCCCCGGATCCGCATGCGCCTGCTTTCCCGCAACACTCCCTGAAAGCACGGCCGCACTTCCCGCGGCACCGGCCATGAGGAATTTCCTTCTCGCGACCATCGTCTTTGGCCTCCCAGCGCTTCGTGTGATGTCCCAGGGGTATCGGCCCGGTTCGGGAGGTGGTCGGGCAGCGCGCCGGTCGGGCGGGAAAGCCACTCGATGAGCTGAACTCGCCAGTGGCTGGGCAGCAATTGGCATCGAATGATTACCGCCCGTCCGAATTCCTGTAAACCGACCCGCCCGGTGGAGCGTGCGGTGCGGGCCGTTTCCGCCCCCCGGGGTGTCGGGCCGACGGCGGTCCGCCCTCCCTCCGGGCGGCCGCGAGGACGGGGCAGGAGGCCGAACTCGCCGTGCAGCACCCGGAGTCCGGGCCCCCGCCCGGCAGGACACGCCTCGGAAACAATTCTGCAATCTCTTGCGCAAACTCTTGCAGGGCTCCTACCTGGCCCCTACGGTCGCTCCAATCCCCACGTCTTCCGCCAGGAGGCCCCCCGCATGCCTGCCAGAGCCGCCAGAGCTGCAACATTTTTCGCCACCACCGCACTCGCCGCCGCCACGCTCACCGCCGTCGGGCCGCAGGCCGTCGCCACGCCCCCCGGTGAGAAGGACGTCACCGCCGTGCTGTTCGAGTGGCGCTTCGACTCCGTCGCCAAGGCCTGCACCGATTCGCTCGGGCCCGCAGGGTACGGGTACGTGCAGGTCTCGCCGCCGCAGGAGCACGTGCAGGGCGGCCAGTGGTGGACCTCGTACCAGCCCGTCAGCTACAAGATCGCCGGACGGCTGGGTGACCGGGCCGCCTTCAAGGCGATGGTCGACACCTGTCACGCCGCCGGTGTGAAGGTCGTCGTCGACTCCGTCGTCAACCACATGGCCGGCCCCGCGGACGCGGGCGCCACCCACACCGGGACCGGGGGATCTTCGTACACGAAGTACGGGTACCCGGGGATCTATTCGGGCGCCGACATGGACGACTGCCGCGCCTCGATCACGAACTACCAGGACCGGGGCAACGTCCAGAACTGCGAACTCGTGCAGCTCGCCGACCTGGACACCGGTGAGGACTACGTGCGCGGGCGCATCGCCGGCTACCTGAACGACCTGCTGTCGCTGGGCGTGGACGGCTTCCGGATCGACGCCGCCAAGCACATGCCCGCCGGCGACCTCGCCAACATCAAGTCCCGGCTGACCAACCCCGGCGTGTACTGGAAGCAGGAGGCGATATACGGGGCGGGCGAGGCCGTCTCGCCGAGCGAGTACCTGGGGAACGGGGACGTGCAGGAGTTCCGGTACGCCCGCGACCTCAAGCGCGTCTTCCAGAGCGAGAACCTCGCCCACCTGAAGAACTTCGGCGAGGCCTGGGGCTACATGCCCGGCGGACAGGCCGGGGTCTTCGTCGACAACCACGACACCGAGCGCGGTGGCGACACCCTCAGCTACAAGGACGGGTCCGCCTACACGCTGGCCAGCGTCTTCGCGCTGGCCTGGCCCTACGGCTCGCCCGACGTGCACTCCGGCTACGAGTGGAGCGACAAGGACGCAGGCCCGCCGAACGGCGGCACGGTGAACGCCTGTTACTCCGACGGCTGGAAGTGCCAGCACGCCTGGCGGGAGATCTCCTCCATGGTCGGCTTCCGCAACGCCGCCCGCGGGCAGTCCGTCACGAACTGGTGGGACAACGGCGGCGACCGGATCGCCTTCGGGCGCGGCACCAAGGCGTACGTGGCGATCAACCACGAGGGTTCCGCCCTGACCCGGACCTTCCAGACCTCGCTGCCGGGCGGCGACTACTGCGACGTGCAGAGCGGGCGGACCGTCACCGTCAACGCCGGCGGGCAGTTCACCGCCACCCTCGGCGCCGGGACGGCCCTCGCCCTGCACGCCGGTGCCCGCACCTGCCCGGGCACCCCGGCGGGGCCCGCCGGAGCCTCCTTCGGTGTGAGCGCGACCACCGTTCCCGGGCAGAACATCTACGTCACCGGTGACCGCGCCGAGCTCGGCGGCTGGAACACCGGGAGCGCCCTCAAGCTCGACCCGGCGGCCTACCCCGTCTGGAAGCTCGACGTGAGCCTTCCGGCCGGGACCGCGTTCTCGTACAAGTACGTCCGCAAGGACGCCGCCGGAAACGTCACCTGGGAGAGCGGCGCCAACCGCACCGCCACCGTCCCCGCGAGCGGCAGGGTCACGCTGACCGACACCTGGCGCAGCTGAGCCGCCGCTCCACCGACCAGGGCCGTCCGGCACCTTCATCCCCGCCGCGCCGGGCGGCCCTCATCCATGCGACACGTACACAAGGAGACCTGCCTTGATACGCCCTGCCGCAGGAGTGCTCGCCGCCGCCCTGGCCGTGACGCTCCTGCCCGCCCTCCCCGCCGCGGCCGCCCCGGCCGGGCCGCCCTCCCCGCCCTCGGACGCGAAACTGGCCGCCGAACCGGCCCGGCACGACCTGACCAGGGAGCAGTTCTACTTCGTACTCCCGGACCGGTTCGCGAACGGTGACCCGCGCAACGACCGGGGCGGCCTGACCGGCTCGCGCCTGGAGACCGGCCTGGACCCCACGGACAAGGGCTTCTACCAGGGCGGCGACCTCAAGGGGCTCACCGACCGGCTCGACTACATCAAGGGGCTCGGCACCACGGCCATCTGGCTGGCGCCGATCTTCAAGAACCAGCCGGTGCAGGGCAAGGGGGCCGATGTCTCCGCCGGCTACCACGGCTACTGGATCACCGACTTCACCCAGGTCGACCCGCACTTCGGCACCAACGCGGACCTGGAGCGGCTGATCGACAAGGCGCACGGGAAGGGGATGAAGGTCTTCTTCGACGTCATCACCAACCACACCGCCGATGTCGTGGACTACGGGGAGGCCTCCTACTCCTACCTGTCGAAGGGGGCGTTCCCCTATCTGACGAAGGACGGCGTGCCGTTCGACGACGCCGACTACGCGGGCGGGAAGGGGAAGTTCCCGAAGGTGGACGGCGAGTCCTTCCCGAGGACTCCCTTCGTGCCGGACGCGAAGAAGAACCTCAAGGTGCCGGGCTGGCTGAACGACCCGACGATGTACCACAACCGCGGGGACTCCACCTTCGCCGGTGAGTCCTCCGACCAGGGCGACTTCTTCGGTCTCGACGACCTGTGGACCGAGCGTCCCGAGGTGGTCGACGGGATGGAGAAGATCTACGAGAAGTGGGTCCGCGACTTCGACATCGACGGCTTCCGGATCGACACGGTCAAGCACGTCGACACCGGGTTCTGGACGCAGTGGGCGACGGCCCTCGACACCTACGCCGCCAAGCGCGGCCGCGACGACTTCTTCATGTTCGGCGAGGTCTACTCCGCGGACACCGCCGTCACCTCCCCGTACGTGACGCGCGGGAAGCTCGACGCCACCCTCGACTTCCCGCTCCAGGACGCGATCCGGGCGTACGCCTCCCAGGGCGCGCCCGCCGGCCGGCTGGCCTCCGTACTCGGTGACGACTACCGGTACACCTCCGGCAAGGCCAACGCCTACGAGCAGGTGACCTTCCTCGGCAACCACGACATGGGCCGCTTCGCCGCCTTCCTGAAGCAGGACCGGCCGGGTGCCACGGAGCAGGAGCTGCTGGACCGCTACCGGCTGGCCAACGAGCTGATGTTCTTCTCCCGGGGCAACCCGGTGATCTACTCCGGTGACGAGCAGGGCTTCACGGGCGCGGGCGGTGACAAGGACGCCCGGCAGCCGCTGTTCGCCACGCAGGTCGCCGACTACCTCGATGACGACCAGCTCGGAACGGTGCGCACGCACGGGAGCGATGCCTACGATCCGGGACACCCGCTCTACAAGCAGATCAGTGCTCTCGCGAAGCTGACGAAGGCGCACCCCGCCCTGCGCGACGGCGTTCAGAGTGAACGTTTCTCCGACGGTTCCGTCTACGCCTTCGCTCGCACCGACACCAAGACCCGCACCGAATACCTCGTCGCCGCCAACAACGGCGCCGAGTCCCGCACCATCGAGATCGACGCCCCGGCCGGCGCCCAGTACCGCACCCTCCACGGCGGCACCGCGCTCATCCGCGCCTCCGCCGCCGGCAAGCTCACCGTCCCCGTGCCGGCCCTCGGCTCCGTGGTCCTCCAGGCTGTGACGCCCACCGCCAAGCCGGCCGTCAAGCCCGGCCTCACCCTCAAGGCCCCCGCCCCCGGAGCCACCGGCACCGTCGAGCTCTCCGCCGACGTCACCGGCGGCGGCCAGAACCGGGTCGTCTTCGCCGCCCAGACCGGCACCGACAAGTGGCAGGTCCTCGGCTCCGCCGACCACGCCCCCTACAAGGTCACCCAGCACGTCACCGCCCCGGCCGGCACCGCCCTGCGCTACAAGGCCGTCGTCATCGACGCCGCAGGCCGCACCGCGAGCGCCCTCGCCGAGTCCGCCGCCGGCCAGGCCCCGCCCACCGAGGTACCCACCGCCACCCAGCGGGACTACGCGGTCGTCCACTACAACCGCCCCGACGGCGACTACACGAACTGGCGGCTCTATGCCTGGGGCGACATCGCCGACGGCGAAGCCACCCCCTGGCCCGCCGGCCACGACTTCACCGGCCGCGACGCCTACGGCGCCTTCGCGTACGTCAAGCTCAAGCCCGGTGCCTCCTCCGTCGGCTACCTCGTCATCGACAAGGACGGCAACAAGGACGTCGCCGCCGACCGCACCGTCGACGTGACGAAGACCGGCGAGATCTGGCTGGAGCAGGGCAAGGAGCCCGCCCGCACCGACCGCCCCTCCTACCCGCCGCAGGACCAGAACAAGGCCGTCCTGCACTACCAGCGCCCCGACGGCGCCTACGACGGCTGGGGCCTGCACGTCTGGACCGGCGCCGCGAACCCCACCGACTGGTCCAAGCCCGTCCTCCCCACCCGCACCGACTCCTACGGCGCGGTCTACGAGGTCCCGCTCGCGGCCGGCGCCACCGGCCTCAGCTACATCCTCCACAAGGGCGACGAGAAGGACCTCCCCTCCGACCAGTCCCTCGACCTCAAGGCCACCGGCCACGAGGTCTGGATGCTCGGCGGCCAGGAGAAGTACCTCCTCCCGCAGCCCGCCGGCTCCGCCGCCGCCCTGGACCTCACCAAGTCCCAGGCCGTCTGGATCGACCGCGACACCCTCGCCTGGAACGCACCCGCGACAGCCGCCTCCGTACAGCTCCTCGCCTCGCGCGAAGGCGCCGTCAAGGCGGAGAACGGCACCCTGACCGGCCGCGCCCAGTGGCTGCGCCTGGGCGCCCGGACCGAGCTCACCGCCGCCCAGAAGCAGAAGTTCCCGCACCTCGCCGCCTACGGCGCGTACACGGTCGACCCGCGCGACCGCGACCGCGTCCGCGAGGCCCTGCGCGGCCAGCTCGTCGCGAGCGCCCGCGCCGCGGGCGGGGCCGTCCTGGCCGCCACCGGCGTACAGCTCGCCGGCGTCCTCGACGACCTGCACGCGACCACCGCCTCCCTCGGCCCCGTCTTCAAGGACGGCCGCCCCACCCTCTCCGTCTGGGCCCCCACCGCCCAGCAGGTCTCCCTCGAACTCGACGGCCGCACCGTCGCCATGCGCCGCGACGACGCCACCGGCGTCTGGTCGGTGCGCGGCGAACGCTCCTGGACCGGCAAGCCGTACCGCTTCGACGTCACCGTCTGGGCCCCGACCACCCGCCAGGTGGTCCGGAACCTCGTCACCGACCCCTACTCCACCGCCCTGACCGCCGATTCCGTCCACAGCCTGGTCGTCGACCTGGCCGACCCGAAGCTCGCCCCGCCCGGCTGGAAGACCCTGCGCAAGCCCGCGGCCGTCCCCTTCACCTCCGCGCAGATCCAGGAGCTGCACATCCGCGACTTCTCCGTCGCGGACCGCACCAGCACCCACCCCGGCCAGTACCTGGCCTTCACCGACACCGCCTCGGCGGGCACGCGGCACCTGCGGGACCTGGCCGCCGCCGGAACCTCGTACGTCCACCTCCTCCCGGCCTTCGACATCGGCACCATCCCCGAGAAGGCCGCCGACCGCACCGAGCCCGCCTGCGACCTGAAGGTGTACGCCCCGGACTCGCAGGAACAGCAGGCGTGCGTGGCCGCCGCGGCCGCGACGGACGCCTACAACTGGGGCTACGACCCGCTGCACTACACCGTCCCCGAGGGCAGCTACGCCAGTGACCCGAACGGCACGGCCCGCACCGTCGAGTTCCGCAGGATGGTCCAGTCCCTCAACGGGTCCGGGCTGCGCACGGTGATGGACGTCGTCTACAACCACACCGTCGCCGCCGGCCAGTCGGACAAGTCCGTCCTGGACCGCATCGTCCCCGGCTACTACCAGCGCCTGCTGGCCGACGGCAGCGTCGCCACCTCCACCTGCTGCGCCAACACCGCCCCCGAGAACGCCATGATGGGGCGCCTGGTCGTGGACTCGATCGTCACCTGGGCGAAGGAGTACAAGGTCGACGGCTTCCGCTTCGACCTGATGGGCCACCACCCGAAGGCCAACATCCTGGCCGTCCGCCAGGCCCTCGACGCCCTGACCCCGGCCAAGGACGGGGTCGACGGGAAGAAGATCGTCCTCTACGGGGAGGGCTGGAACTTCGGCGAGATCGCCGACGACGCCCGCTTCGTACAGGCCACGCAGAAGAACATGGCCGGCACCGGCATCGCCACCTTCTCCGACCGGGCCCGCGACGCCGTCCGCGGCGGTGGCCCCTTCGACGAGGACCCGCGCGTACAGGGCTTCGCGTCGGGCCTGTTCACCAGCCCGAACACCTCGCCCGCGAACGGCACCGCCGAGCAGCAGAAGGCCCGCCTCCTGCACTCCCAGGACCTGATCAAGGTCGGGCTCTCCGGCAACCTCGCCTCGTACGCCTTCACCGACACCGCCGGCCGCCGCATCAAGGGCTCCGAGCTGGACTACAACGGCGCCCCGGCCGGCTACGCGGCCGCACCCGGCGACGCCCTCGCCTACGCCGACGCCCACGACAACGAGAGCCTCGCCGACGCCCTGACCTACAAGCTCGCGACCGGCACCACCCCTCGCGACCAGGCCCGCATGCAGGTCCTGGCGATGGCGACGGCCGCCCTCTCGCAGGGCCCGGCCCTCTCCCAGGCGGGCACCGACCTGCTCCGCTCCAAGTCCCTGGACCGCAACTCCTACGACAGCGGCGACTGGTTCAACGCCATCCACTGGGACTGCCGGGACGGCAACGGCTTCGGCCGCGGCCTGCCCCCGGCCGCCGACAACGCCTCGAAGTGGCTCCACGCGAAGCCGCTCCTGACGGGACCCGCGCCCACCTGCACCGAGATCAACGCCACCTCGGCCGCCTACCGCGACCTGCTGAGGATCCGCACCACCGAACCGGACTTCGCCCTCACCACGACCGAGGCGGTCCAGTCCCGGCTGGCCTTCCCCCTCTCGGGCAAGGACGAGACCCCGGGCGTGATCACCATGACCCTGGGCGACCTGGTGGTCGTCTTCAACGCGGCCCCCACCGCCTCGGCCCAGCGCGTTCCCGCCCTCGACGGCACCGCCTACCGGCTGCACCCGGTCCAGGCGGCGGGCTCCGACGCCACCGTCAAGCAGTCCGCGTACGACGCGAAGACAGGAGAGTTCACCGTCCCCGCCCGCACCGTCTCGGTCTTCACACGGCGCTGAGCCGGTCCAGCCGCTTCTCCAGCAGGATCACCCCGTAGGTCCTGCCGTCCTTCCCCTGCTTGTCGGGGAGCTCCCCGACCACCCGGTAGCCCGCACCCCGGTAGTACGCGAGCAGCCGGGGGTTGGTGGAGACGCAGTCCAGCCGTGCCCGTTCCCGACCGGTCCGGGCGGTACGCCGCTCCGCATGTTCGAGCAGGCGCCGCCCGGCACCGGCGGGGGCCACCTCGCGGGCCACCATCAGCCGGTGCACATAGCCGGCCACGGGCGGCTGGACCCCCCAGGCCTCCTCGTCGGACCACCACAACTCGTAGGCCCCGCAGACGCGCCCGTCGGCGTCGCCGGCGAGCCACACCTCGCCCTCGCGCATCTTCGACCGGAAGTGCGCGGCGTCCTTGTCGCCGGGCTTCCACTGATCGATCCCGTGCTTGCGCATCCACCGGGCGGCCTGGTCGTACAGCTGCACCAGCGTGCCGGCGTCCTTCTCCTGGGCCGGCCGGAACAGGATCTCGTCGTCAATGATCACGCGGGCATTATCGATGATCATGGGCGGCCGCCACACCCCCGGATCACCCCCGGATCGCCCGCAGATCATCCCCTGATCACCTGTGATCCCCTCGGATCAGTGCGGCTGCGGCACCTCGGCCGGCGCCTCGCCCGGCACCAGACCGGCCAGCCGCCCCACCAGCTCCCCGAAGGGCCCGTCGGCGGGCTCGTCGGCCAGGATCCGTACGAGGACCCCCGCCATCTCCGCGTCGTACGCGGCGCTCACGGCGGCCAGCGCCGCGAAGTCGTGCACCAGCTGCAACTCCAGCTCGGCCCGCGGGATCCGGCGCCCGTCCAGCCAGATCAGCGCCGTGGACTCGGCGAGCGACACCCAGGACCGCACCACGAGTTCCAGGCGGGCCGGCGTGTGCTCGGGCCCGATGCCCAGATGCGTGAGGATCTGCTCGTACGCCGCCTGCCGGACCTCGTCGATCATCGCGTTCGTCCGGCTGCTGCCGACGGCCGGACCGCCGCGCATCAGCGCCGAGAAGCCCGGCCCGTGGTCGTCGACGAAGTCGAAGAACCGCCCCATCACACGCAGCAGCCGGGCCCCGAGCGGCCCCTCCCGCGGCTCCACGAACCGCAGCGCCAGCTCGTCGGCCGCCCGCCGCAGCGCGGCCTCGTACAGGCTCAGCTTGCCCGGGAAGTAGTGGTAGACGAGCGGCCGGGATATCCCCGCGGCCGCCGCGATCTCGTCGATCGACACATCGTCGGGCGAGCGGTGGCTGAACAGCTCCAGGGCAACCCCGATCAGCTGCTGCCGCCGCTCCTCGACACCCATCCTGCGTCGCACTCCGGTTGTCATGCGGACACCCTACTGGGGCGCGTTCACAGGTCCAGGACGAGGCGGTCCTCCTTCGCGCGCGAGACGCACAGCAGCATCGAGTCCTCGCGCTCCTGGTCCGTGAGCAGTTCGTCCCGGTGGTCCACTCCGCCCGCCAGCACCCGGTGTTGGCAGGTACCGCAGAATCCCTGCTCGCAGGAGTACGGGGTGTCCGGCAGCTCCCGGCGCACCGCGGCCAGCGCGCTCTCGTCCGCCGCCACCTCGACGACCCGTCCCGAGCGGCGCAGTTCGACCGTGAACGCCCTCCCCGGACCGGGCTCCGCCGCCGGGGAGAAGCGCTCCAGGTGCACCGCCGCCGGATCCGGGGCCGCCTCCGTCACGGCCCGCATCAGCGGCTCCGGACCGCAGCAGTAGACCGGCGTGCCCGGCCCCGCCCCGGCGACCGCGGCCAGGTCGGGCAGGCCCGACTCGTCCTCGGCGAGGACCGACACCCGCTCCCCGTAGGCCGCGAGGTCGGCCAGGAAGGGCATCGAGGCGCGCGAGCGGCCCCCGTAGAGGAGGGTCCAGTCGGCACCGGCCGCCGTCGCGGCCCGCAGCATCGGCAGGATCGGGGTGATCCCGATGCCGCCCGCGACGAAGACGTACGAGGCCGCCGGAACCAGCTCGAAGCGGTTGCGCGGCGGGCGCAGCTCCAGCTCGGCGCCCTCGACCAGCTGCGCGTGCGCCTCGCGGGAGCCGCCCCGGCCGTCCTCGATCAGCCGGATCGCGATCGTGTACCGGCCGCCGTCCGCCGGGTCCCCGCACAGCGAGTACTGGCGGACCAGGCCGGAGGGCAGGGTGACGTCCACGTGCGCGCCCGGGGACCACGCCGGGAGGTCCGGTGACTCCAGGGTCAGCTGCAGCACGCCGCGGGCCGGCTCCGTACGGGAGACGATCAGGGCGCGCAGCGCACGGCGCGGAGAGTGGCCCGAGACCGGGGTCTCCAGGGCCGGCAGGGGCCAGAGCGGGGACCGTTCGATGCGGCGCCGCAGGGCGCGCCTGGTCACCCAGGCCGCTCCCGCGACGGCCGTGACGGCGAGCGCGCGCCTCATGCCCGCACCCCGCCGTTCGCGCCGGGGGAGGCGGCGAGGTAGGCCACCGCCTGGGCCGTCGAGCCCTCCTGCGAGGGGTGGTAGGTACGGGAGAGGTACTTCGGGATGGACTTCAGCATCGCTCCCGTCGACGGGAGCACGCCCTGCTGCCCGGCCAGGAAGAACTGCCCGAGGGAGGCCTTGCCGTCGGCCAGGTGCGGGTCGTTCTCCATGAAGAAGCGGACCCCGCGCTGCCACAGGAAGACCAGGGCCGAGAAGGCGGTCGCCCAGGTCCGCGCCCGGCGGCGGTAGTTGCCGTCCACGTGCATGAAGAGGTCGAAGGCCACCGAGCGGTGCTCGACCTCCTCCGCGCCGTGCCAGCGCAGCAGGTCCAGCATGGTCGGGTCGGCGCCGCGCCGGTCGAGCGCGTCGGCGTTGAGCACCCAGTCGCCCAGGAAGGCGGTGTAGTGCTCGATCGCCGCGATCATCGCGACCCGTTCCATCAGCCACCAGTGGCGGGCCCGGCCCGGCGGCAGGGTCCGGTCGCCGAGCAGCTTCTCGAACAGCCAGTCCACCTGGGCGGTGTAGGGGGTCGGGTCGAGCCCGAGCCGCTTGAGGTGGGGGAGCACGTCGTCGTGCGCGGTGGCGTGCATCGCCTCCTGGCCGATGAAGCCGACGACGTCCGCCCGCAGCCGCTCGTCCTTGATGTGGGGGAGCACCTGCTTGTAGACGTGCACGAACCAGCGCTCTCCGGCAGGGAGGAGCAGGTGCAGCACATTGATCATGTGCCCGGCGAAGGGGTCGCCGGGGAGCCAGTGGAGCGGGGTGTCCTCCCAGCCGAAGGACACGTTCCGGGGCCTCAGGTCCACGTGTTCCGACGCCACGGGGGCGGGCGCGAGCGGCGTATTAGACATGGCGTCAATGTACTGATGGGTAAGTGGGAGGAGAAGCCCCTTGCGCGGACTTCTCCTCCCGGCCGGTGTCGGCCGTGGGCCCGTCGTGGGCCGGCCGTTGGCCCTTACCGGCCGGTGTGGCCGGTCGAGAGCGCCCACTCGCGGTTGAGCGTGCCCAGGGGGATGCGGCGCTCGAAGAGGGGCGTGCCGAACAGGGACAGCTGGAGCTGGAGGTTCCCGCTCAGGTCGAAGCCGCCGTAGAGCGCCCAGGCACCCTCGACGGAGGTCTTGCCGTCACTGGACGCGGCCGCCTTGAGGTCGGCCTCGCCGCGCAGGTACGGGGCGAAGTCAGCGGTCACGCCGACGGCCCCGTAGAGGCCGACGGAGGCCTCGGCGCCGAGCGCGCCCTTGACCCGCCCGGCGGCGGTGACGCTCGCCCGCACGGGCGTGCTCTGCACGTTGGAGGTGCTCACCGGGGTCCAGCCCTTGCCCGCGGCGTAGCTGCCGCCGACCTTGAAGTCGCCCTTGACGTCCTGCTGGACCTCGAGGGTCACGCTGCCGTCGGCCTCCACCTGGATGTAGCAGGTCAGGTCGAGGTTGACGACGACCGGCACCGGGCCGACCTGGATGACCGGGGAGCTGTGCAGCTTGGCGAAGGGGATCCGCTTGGGCGCTCCCGTACTGGCGGCGGCGCGGCCCTGGAGCTTCCACTGCGAGGACCAGTCGCCGCTCATGCCGAGGAAGGCGCCGCGCGGCCCGGGAGTCCCGCCCGGGCCGCCGTCGTACGCGAACTCGACCTGCGGGGCGAGCTGGACGAACCCGGACACCGAGGCGCCGGCCGAGGCGGGGGCACCCGGGGCGGTGTCGACGGCGGCGTTCACGTCGAGCCGCAGGTTGCCGAGCGGCAGCTTCGCGCCCTCGGGGCCGAACGTCAGGCCCTGACCCTTGGCCCAGGAGAAGGTGACGCCCTTCATCAGGGGCTCGACGGTGACCGCCGCCGGATCGACGGGGACCTTGCCGTCGGCCTTGTCGTCGCCCAGGACGGAAGCCAGCGTGGTGGAGGCGGTCTTGACCTCGGTGCCCTTGTCGGTCTTGCCGACGACCTCGGTGACCTTGGCGAGCAGACCGGCGGGGGCGCCGGGCGCCGGTGCGCTGGCGATGACGTCGCCCACGGCGACGGGCTTGTCCGCCTCGGGCGACTTTCCGGGCGACTTGTCGGGGGGCTTGCCCGGGGAGGGCGAACGGCCGGGCTCCTGAGCGGCCTTGGCGATGACGGCCCGGCCGCTGGCCTTGTCGTAGGAGGCGACCTTCAGGGTGGACTTCTCGGTCCGGCCCTTCCCGTCGGCGCGTGCCACGGCCGCCGGGGTGGGCGACCCCTCGGGCGCCGCGGCCACGTCGAGCTGCTGCGACGTGCCGTCGGCCGCGGGCGTGCGGGTGGCGGGGGAGGTGGACCCGGCGGCGCCGGTGTGGGGGGAGGAGGAGCAGCCGGTGGCGGTGAGCGCGAGGGCGGTCAGGCCGGGTATGAGGAGGCGTCGGGCGAGCGTGCGCACGTGGGGTGACCTTCAGGTGGGGGAGGGGTGTTGGCGGTTACCGCTTGGTAACCGGAACCCGATCATGCCATGTGTCCCCTGCGACCGTCATGTCCGGATCCCGCCAACTGCCCTGCGTTGCCCCACTGTTGAAGCTTCACCCACCCCTGGGCCGTCTCTTCCGGATCTTGTTCCCCCAGCTACCGCTGGGAGGTGCCCCCGGCCCCCGCTGCCCGGCACCGCGCCTGCCTGCGTTGTCGGGGCTCCCGAGTGGCGGTTGAAGCACCGTTCGACGACGTTGCGGCGCTCGTGGACGCTGCGGTCGATGCCGCAGGCACCACCTCGGCGGCCGGCACCACCGTCCATCCCGACGTGGCCGACGGGGGTGTGCGACGCTGGTCGGTTGCCCGTGCCGGAGGCGCGCAGGAAGTCGGCGACGGCCGTCCGTCCCGTACCCGCACACGCACAGGGACACACCCGGACGGGCGGCCGTCGAGCCTCCGGGCGGTGTCGCCTGTGTGTCGGGGTCGTACGCGGCACACAGTGAACGAGCGGCACGGGCCGCATCGAAGCGACACGTGAGAGAGGTGGTCGTATGTCCTCAGGCCTCGACGCGGCGGACGTGCTGGTCGTCGGTGCCGGAGTCGCCGGGTTGGCGTGCGCCCGGGACCTGCTGGCGGCCGGCATGCGCGTACGGGTGATGGAGGCCGGCGACGCGGTCGGCGGACGCATGCGCTCGGACCGGGTCGACGGCTTCCTCGTGGACCGCGGGTTCCAGGTGTTCAACACCGCCTACCCCCAGGTCAGGCGCAGGTTCGACCTGAAGAAGCTCCGCCTTCGGCCCTTCACGCCAGGCTTCCTCGTTCACACTCCGACCGGCAGGCTCAGCTTCAACGATCCCACCCGTCGCCCGCGCACGCTGCCCGATCTGCTCTCGGGGCGCCTCGCCGGCCGTCGCGACCTGGCCGCCCTCGGCCTGCTGTCTGCTCGTGACATGCTGCTGCCCCCTGCTCGGCTCAAACGGCGGCCGGACACCACCGCCCGCACCGCGTTCGCCGACGCCGGGATCTCCGAAGCGTTCGTCGAGCGGTTTTTCCGCCCCTTCGTGGCGGGGGTCTTCCTGGAGGACGAACTGGAGACTTCAGCCCGGGTGTTCCACATGGTCTGGCGGAGCATGCTGCGCGGAACCATCTGCCTGCCGGCCGAGGGCATCGGGGCGGTCCCGCAGGCCCTCGCCACCGGCCTGCCAGAGGGTGCCGTGCAGCTCGAGGCCCCGGTGGCCGAGCTCACGGCCGACGGTGTGCTCACCACCGAGGGACGGGAGATCCCGGCGCTCGCCGTCGTGGTCGCCACCGGACCGGGGGCCGTCCCGGCACTGCTTCCCGAGGTGACCCTGCCCGCCTACCGCATGGTGACGACGTACTACCACGTCGCTCCGCGGTCCCCCATCGGCGAGCCGACCCTGCTCGTGGATGCCCGCCGCCGCTTCCTCAACACCTGTGTCCTGAGCGACGTCGCGCCCGGCTACGCCCCACCCGGCCACGCCCTCATCGCCACGTCGGTCACCGGCCGGGACCGGCAGGGCCGTGAGCGCGAGCTCCGAACGGCCCTCGCGGAGGCGTACGGCACGGGCACGGACGGCTGGGACCTCGTCACCGTCCGCACCATCGAGGACGCGCTGCCCGTCATGGCTCCGCCGCAGCCGCTGACCCGTACCACGCGCGTGGCGCCGGGCCGCTACGTGTGCGGCGACCACCGGGCCACCGGTTCGACCCAGGGTGCGCTGGCCTCCGGTGCGCGGGCCGCCCGCGAGGTACTGCACGACCTGCGGCGCAATGGCGTGGCGTGAACGGCCACGTCCAGGCATCGCTCCTGACGTGGGCGTGACACTTTGACGACAACTCCTAGCGCAGCACGCCCGCCTTCGTCCCGTCCGTCAGCCTGCCCGACAGGTCGACCTGCGCGCCGGCCGGTGCCTTCACCGCCAGCCGGTTGCCGTTCGCCGAACCGTTCACCCCGCCGCCCGACACCGACAACGACGCGAACTGCGCGCTGCCCGCCGCCAGTACGTACCACTGGCCCGCACGCGACTTCCACAGCACGCCCGCCAGCACCCGCGGCTCCCGCGGCCCGCACGCGGCCGAGCCCTCTGACCTGGCAGCCTGCGCCGCCATCGGGGCGCCCGGGGCCAGGAACTGCGCCTGCACCCGGTCCGCCGCGCCCTGCCAGGTCTCGGCGCGCGTGCACAGCCAGGCCGCCGTCCCGTCGCCCTCCGGCAGCGGCTGCTTCGCGTACGTCCAGGCGTTGACCGTACGGACCCCGTGCGAGCGGACCGCCGGCAGCAGGCAGGCGATCCTCGACCAGTCCCCGAGCTCGGCGGCCTCCGTCACATTGCGCTCCGCGCCCGGCGCGCCCGACGTCAGCCGGGCCGGGGTCAGTTCACCGAGGTCGGTGATCAGCCGGGTGGCGCCGTCACCGGTCAGGGCCAGGGCGTTCCAGCTCGTGCAGCTGCCCGCCGGGGCCGGGCTCGCCACCGGCGGCGTCACCCCGTCCGGAGCGGGCTTCAGCACCACCGCCGCAGCGGCCGGCTTGATCAGGTCCCGCACGGCCACGCCGGTGACCCACGGCGCGGTGAGGTAGCGGACGTTGCCGTCGACCCGGCTGAGCACCAGCGCGGTCGCGGTGTCCGCGGAGGCGCCGTCGGTCCGGGCGAAGTCGAGGGCGGCGCCCGCCGTCCCGGTCCGCGGCTCGGCGTAGCGGACCACGCGCAGGCCGTCGTACATCAGGACCACGACGGCCTGGTCCACGGCTCCCGCGAACAGCAGCTGCGCCGGCCCCATCGGCGGTCCGGAGGGCGTGCCAGGAGTGGCCGAGGTGACCACCGAGGGGCCGGGCCGGGCCCAGACGGCCAGCGCCCGGCGCAGCAGCTCCGTGTCGGCGGCGCGGTCGCCGCGGGCGGGCCACGTCGAGAAGTCCGTACGGGACGAGGCGCGCCAGAGGGCGGGCGCGGCCCGGACCAGCTTCCCGGGATCCAGGGCCTGCTCGGCCGCCGCGTTGCGCGAGTACAGCGGGGCGGCGGCCCCGTCCGACCCCCAGCCCCCGCCCGGCAGCGCGAGCAGCGCCCCGCACACGGCGAGGGCGGCCCCGGCTGCCAGGGCGGCCCGCCCGAGACGGCGCCGCCGCAGCAGGTCGGTGGGCCGGGCCTGGAGCACGCACGGGTCGAACTCGGGGGAGGCGAACAGGGCGTCGTTCGCCGGATCCCCGGACTCGGCGACCGCGGCGGCCGGGTCCGGGACCCCGGCCTCGTCGAGCACCCGGAGCACGTCCGACTCGGGCAGCCGTTCCAGGGCCCGCAGTACGCAGGCCGCCCGGCCGGGCCCGTCGAGGGTGGCCAGCCACTGGTCGAGGGCGAGCTCCTCGGCCCCGCCCGAGCGGGGGAACAGCCGCAGCCCCCACACCTGGGGGAGCAGCGGCGGGAGCTGCGCCCGCCGGGGCAGCGCCCGGAACGTCAGCGGAATACCCGCCTCCAGGGCGGCGCGCAGGACCCGCAGCCGGATGTACGCGTACCCGGAGTCGTCCGGGCCGCCCCGCTGCCCCGGAACCCCGCCCTGCACGGCGGCCGCGGCGGCCGCCGAGTCCCGCCGCCCGCGCGGCAGCGCCCGCTGGACCAGCGAGTGCGCGGTGAGCACCCGCCGGTTGCGGCCGAGCGAGGGGGGCAGCACGAGATAGGCGAGCCGCACCAGCCGGGGGTAGTGCTCGACGATGGCGGCCTCGGCCTGCTCGACGTCCGGAGGCACGGGAGACACGGGAGGCATGGAGCGGGTGGCGGTATCCGGCGCAGTCACGTTCAGCAGAACGAGCGAATCGTCGGATGGTCACCGGTCAGCGGTGCCCTGGCGTCCCGTGCCCCGGCCTCCGGTATCCCGGCGTCAGGAAGGCTTCGGGGTCAGAGCGCCAGACGGGCGCGCAGCGCCTCGACCGTCTCGTCGCCGACGCCGAGTCCCTCGCGCACGTACTTCTCCATCGAGCCGTAGCGCGTCTCGACCTCGTCCAGCGCCGCCCGCAGGTAGGAGGGGAAGACCCCGATCAGCGCGAGCGCGATGTCCGGGTCGCCGCCGGCCACCGTGAAGCCCTCGATCATCGGGGCGAAGGCCTGCTTGACCGCCGGGTTGACGGACAGGTACTCCGCCATCAGCGTCTCGTCGTCCGCGCCCAGCAGCGCCAGGATGACCGTCGCGCCCCAGCCCGTACGGTCCTTGCCGGCCGTGCAGTGGAACAGCAGCGGGCCCGATCCGGCGTCGGCGGCCTCCGTCAGCAGCATCCGGTACGCGGCCTGCGCGGAGCCGGAGTTCACGAAGGACCGGTAGGTGTCGGCGAACAGCGCCTGAGCCCGCCCGCCGCCCAGGTGTTCCTCGGCCACGGCCGGGTCGGACAGCAGGTCCTTGAGCTGCACCGCGGCCGGCACCCTGGCGGAGTTCAGCTTGTCGGCGAGCACGTCGCCGACCAGGACCCGGGCCCCGGCGGGTATCCGGTCGGGGTGGTCGGCGCGCTCGGCGTCGGTGCGGAAGTCGATGACGGTGCGCAGGCCGAGCGCGGCCACCACCGGGTCGGCGTCGAGGTCGAGCCGGTCCAGCTGGCCGGAGCGCAGGATCAGGCCGGGGCGGACGGTGCGGCCGCCGGGGAGCGGGGTGCCGCCGAGGTCGCGGAGATTGGCGACGGTGGTGGACGGGGTGGCGGTCATCGTGGCGGCTCCAGCGAGGTGCGAGTTACTCGTGTCATGAGGCGGTACTGCCATGCGGTGGTCCAGCGGTGGTGTGGCGGTGGTCCGGTCCGCGGTCGGGCCGGGGGCCAGGCCGGCGGGTCGGGCCGGGAGGTCAGTCGGTTGCACGGCGACCGTGTTCCGGTTCATGCAATTTTCTGATGCTTCGCCCCGGAAAGGCAATCGAAGGCCAGCGAGACCCCCACGCCCACTCCGAGGGCGGCCAGGTGTCCGGCGTCCGTGAAGTTCCGCCCGCGCCGGACCACCGGGGCCGCCGCGAGGGCCAGCAGCCCCACCCGGGCGGCCGTGCGGACCGCCCCGCGCGGAAGGGCCGAGGTCAGCGCGCCGAGCACGGCGTTGAACCCGTAGCTCGTCCCCACGTCCAGCGAGCGCCGGGTCTGCGGATCGGTCGTCCTGCGCAGGGCGCCGTAGACGAGGAGGGTCGCCGAGGCGTGCCCGAACAGGAACACCGCGGCCGCCCACCAGGCCCCGTAGGCGTACTCGGCGTATCCGAGCACCGCGACCAGCAGCAGCGCGTAGGGCAGCGGCATGGGCTCCTCGACGAGGAAAGCGCTGCTCAGCAGCGTCTCCCAACGGCCGGCGGCGAGATTGTCGACATTCGTCGAGCAGTCCCGGAGCAGCCGTTCCCGCTCGGCCGTTCCCGTGCGCTCCAGGGCGTACGCCCCGAGCTGGACCCCGGCGGCGTACACCGCTCCCCACGGAATTGCGTTCATCCACTCATGATCGGATAAGCCTCTGGCGGAAACCAAGGGGCCCCGTGCGAACATGTCCCGGCCATGTTCGAATCCTTCGCGCCGATGCGCGCCACGCGAGCCGCGACCTTCGCGGCGATGTGCGTCGCCCTGGGCGCGGTGGGGCATTCGTACATGTCCGGAACGGATATTCCCCTCTACGGCCTTCTGGGTGCTTTCGGGGTGACTTCCGGGTTCGCGTGGCTCGCCGCCGGACGGCGCCGCGGACCCGTGGGCATCACGGTCTCGGTGCTCGCCGTGCAGGGCGTGCTGCACCTCGTCTTCTCGGGGACCGGCGCCTCCGCCGAGCCCTTCAGCGCTTCCGCCCCTATGCCGGGGCACCAGCACATGCCCGCCGCGGAGGCGGGCGCGCTGGCTGCCGAAGTCACCGGAACGGCCGACATGGCAGTCATGGCCGACTTGGCCGGTGTGACGGGCGCGGCCGGTCACGGCGGCGCCGGAATGTTCGCCGCGCACGTGCTCGCCGGGCTGCTCTGCGCCGCCTGGCTCGCGCGCGGCGAGGCCGCCGTCTTCCGGCTGGCCCGCGTCCTGGCCGCCGCCGCACTGCACGCGGCCCGCCCGCTCGCCCGCGCGCTCGCCCTGGTCCGGGCCCGAGTGGCCGCCGTACCGGCACCGCCCGCCTTCCCGGCCCCCTGCGAACGGCCGCGCCGCCTGCGCGGAGCCGTGCACGCCCATGCCGTGGTGCGCCGCGGACCGCCCGGACGCCGTCCGCTCCTGAACTTCACGGCCCCCGGCCGCCCTGCCCACGCCTGACCCTGGCGAAGCGGCGACGACCGGGGCCGACTCCCCATGTCTTCGCCAACACCTAGGATCCCCATGTCTCTTGACGAGGTTAAGGACGTCCGCACCCCGGACGCCGAACCGGCAGATACGACCCAATCCGCCGATACGACCCAGCCGGCCGAGGCGACCGAACCGGCCGGTGTGACCGAACCGGCCGAGGCGACCGAACCGGCCGCGGCGGCCAACAGCCGCGGCGGCAACTGGGCCGCCGTGCGCCCGCTGCTCCTGCGCATGCACTTCTACGCCGGCCTGCTCATCGCCCCGCTGCTCTTCCTCGCCGCCGCCACCGGGCTGCTCTACGCCGCCTCCTGGCAGGCCGAGAAGATCATCTACTCGGACGAGCTCACCGTCGCCCGCGTCGGCGAGAGCGTCCTGCCGCTCAGCTCCCAGGTGAACGCGGCCAAGGGCGCCGCCCCCGAGGGCCGGGTCGTGTCCGTGTGGCCCGCCCCCGACACCGAGGCCACCACCCGGGTGATCATGGAGGCCCCGGGCCTCCCCGAGGGCGAGACCCTCACCGTCTTCGTCGACCCGTATACGGCCGAGGTGCGCGGGCAGCTCGCCACCGTCGGCGACGCGCTGCCGCTGCGGGCCTGGCTCAGCGAGTTCCACTCCAGCCTCCAGCTCGGCGAGTTCGGCCGGAACTACAGCGAGCTCGCCGCGAGCTGGATGTGGGTCGTCGCGCTCGGCGGCCTCGCCCTGTGGGCAGGCCGCCGCCGCAAGAGCCGTGCGCAGCTCGTCCTCCCGGACCGCAAGGCCACCGGCCGCCGCCGGACCCTGTCCTGGCACGGCGCCGTCGGTCTGTGGGCCGTCGCGGGACTCGTCGTACTGTCCGCCACCGGTCTGACCTGGTCCCAGTACGCCGGTGAGAACATCGGGCAGCTCCAGGACAAGCTCGGCGGGGCCACCCCCGCCGTCTCCGCGAAGCTGGGCTCCGGGGCGGACACCGGCTCCGGCGAGCACGCCGGGCACACCATGCCCGACGGCACGCAGATGACCCCGCCGCCCGCGCCCACCGCCGACGTCGGTCTCGACAGGGCCGTGGACGCCGCCCGGGACGCCGGGGTCACCGAGGCGCTGCGCGTGACCCTGCCCGCCAAGGGCAACGGGTACGTCATCAAGGAGCAGGACAAGCTGGTGCCGGTGCACCTGGACGCGGTGTCCGTCGACCCCGCGGACGCCCGGGTCATGGACGAACTGCGCTTCGGAGACTATCCCGTGCTCGCCCAGATGACCCGCTTCGGTATCGACCTGCACATGGGCACGACCTTCGGGCTCGCCAACCAGCTCGCGCTGGCCGCGCTCGCCATAGCCGTGATGTTCCTGGTCTTCTGGGGCTACCGCATGTGGTGGCTGCGCCGTCCGACCAAGGACCGCAAGCTGTCCGCCGGCCGTCCGCAGCCGCGCGGCGCCTGGCGCAGGCTGCCGGTGACCGCGCTGCTGCCGCTGGCCGCGGTGACCGCCCTGACCGGCTGGTTCATTCCGCTGCTCGGAATCAGCCTGGTCGTCTTCCTCGCGATCGACGTCCTGCTGGGCTTCGTCGCGGGCCGCCGGGCCAAGGCCGCGTAGCGAAGCGGGCCCGTACTCCCCGGGGGAGTACGGGCCCGCCGTCGTTTTCGGGTCAACCGGCCGGTCAGGGCGCGTACTTGTAGCCGACCCGGCGCACGGTCTGGATCGCGGAGCGGTGGGACGCGCCCAGCTTGCGGCGCAGGCGGGCGATGTGGACGTCCACGGTCCGGCCGTCGCCGACGTGGCCGTAGCCCCAGACCGTGGTGACCAGCTGGTCCCGGCTGTGCACCCGGTGCGGGTGCTGCACCAGGTGGGCCAGCAGCTCGAACTCCAGGTACGTCAGGTCGAGCACCCGGCCGTCGACCTGCGCGGTGCGCTGCGCCGAGTCGATGCGGACCAGCCCGTCACCCGGACCGGCCGGGGCCGGAGCCTGGGTGGGTGCGGCGGGTGTGGTCGGGACGGCGGCGGCCACCGCCTGCGGGGCGAAGGCGACCGGGGGCTGCTGGTCGGCCGGTACGAGAACCAGGTAGCCGATCATCGGCGGCTGGCCCGGCAGCGTCGGCAGGGTGTGCTGGGGCGCGGGCAGCCAGGTGGCCCCCGGCGGGAGGAAGTCCACGACTCGGGCCACTTCGTCCCGGTCAACGGAACGGAGCCGGTGGCGCGGACTGGGGGGATAGGTCAGGGAGGCGGTCGCAGCGGTGGCGGCGGAGGAGAGGGAGCGAGTGTTCGCCATGAGTGGTCAGCTCTTTCACGCGAGTGGTCGGCAGGGAGACGTGCGTACGTCGTCGATGTCGATACCGCGCAGACCGAAGGCCTCGGGAAAGGTCGGATGGGTGATCCCGGAGGCTTTAGAGGGCCGGCGCGTTCTTCGCGCGGCAACACTCCCGGTCGTAATCGTGATCCTGACGGGACGGCCAGAAAGGCTCGAGGTCGCTGCGACCTGACGAGGTGTGCGAATGGCTGGCCATGGCCCCATTCAAGCAGATGCCGCCCCTCCGGGGCAGGCCCCGTCTCACCTCATGGATCGAAATCTCACATTCCGAGCCCACCCCCCTGTCAATCCAGGACAAACCGCAACGCCCCCTGTGCCCGCACCCGGGCTGCCACCCCGGGGGCCCGATTGCCCGGCCCTTCTCCAACTGGCGGGCGTCGCCGCCGTCGTGCCGCAGCCACGCACAACGCCCGCCGGCCCCGGGGGGCGCGGCGGGCGTAGCTGGTCATCGGCCGGATGCGGTTCCGGCTGTGCGGGGCCGGGTCCTAGACCAGGCCCTCCTTCTCCAGGCTCGTGCAGCAGGTGTCCGTGATGAGGCGGGTCACGACATACGGGTCCACGTTCGCGTTCGGGCGGCGGTCCTCGATGTAGCCCTTGCCGTCCTTCTCCACCTGCCACGGGATGCGGACCGACGCGCCGCGGTCCGAGACGCCGTAGCTGAACTCGTTCCAGGGGGCGGTCTCGTGCAGACCCGTCAGACGCTCGTCGATGCCGGCGCCGTAGTTCTTCACGTGGTCGAGCGGCTTGCTGCCCTCGCCCAGCGACTCGCACGCGGTGATGATCGCGCGGTAGTCCTCGCGCATCGCCTTCGTGGAGAAGTTGGTGTGCGCGCCCGCGCCGTTCCAGTCGCCCTTGACCGGCTTCGGGTTCAGCGTCGCGGAGACGTTGAAGTCCTCGGCGGTGCGGTAGAGCAGCCAGCGCGCGATCCACAGCTGGTCGGAGACCTCCAGCGGACCCACCGGGCCGACCTGGAACTCCCACTGGCCGGGCATGACCTCGGCGTTGATGCCGGAGATGCTCAGACCGGCAGCCAGGCAGTGGTCCAGGTGCTTCTCGACGATGTCGCGGCCGAAGATCTCGTCCGAGCCGACACCGCAGTAGTAGCCGCCCTGCGCGGCCGGGAAGCCACCCACCGGGAAGCCGAGCGGGCGGATGCCGTCGAAGAAGGTGTACTCCTGCTCGATGCCGAAGATCGGCTCCTGGCCGGCGTACTTCTCGGCGACCGGACGCAGCAGCGCGCGGGTGTTCGACTCGTGCGGCGTCATGTCGATGTTCAGGACCTCGCACAGGACGAGGACGTTGTCGCCGCCGCGGATCGGGTCCGGGCAGGAGAAGACCGGGTTGAGCACCCGGTCGGAGGCGTGGCCCTCGGCCTGGTTCGTGCTCGATCCGTCGAAGCCCCAGATCGGCAGCGCGTCGCCGTCTCCGAGGATCTTCGTCTTGGAGCGAAGCTTCGCCGTCGGCTCGGTGCCGTCGATCCAGATGTACTCAGCCTTGTAGCTCACGGGCCCCATCCTCAGACTCTGCGGGTGCTGCTGGTCGCTGCTTCATCGCTGCGGTGATGACCGCAGCGTGCCCGCCCGCGATTTCTCTTCCGTTGCCCGTGTGTGAACCCCGTGTTACCGAGGTTTGCGCCGCAGGTCGGGCGGGTTGTGCGGGTTGGTGGCGGCGCGCCCTTCCGGGTGCGGCAGACTTGCCGCGTGAGCATTTCGTCTGATTTGAACTCTGCCGAGGGTCCCGCCGAGAGCGTGGCCGGACATGCCGCCGAGCAGGCCGCCGCAGGCCGCCTGCCCCGGGTCGGACTCATGGGCACCGGCCCGTGGGCGCACCGCACCCACGCGCCCGCCCTCGCCGCGCACGCAGGCTCCGACTTCGCCGGCGTATGGGGCCGCCGGCCCGAGGCCGCCGCCGAGCTGGCGCACGAGTACGGGGTGAAGGTGTACGAAGACCCCGACGAGCTGTTCGCCGAATGTGACGCCGTGGCCTTCGCCCTGCCGCCCGACGTGCAGGCCCCCATGGCCGTCCGCGCCGCGGCCGCCGGATGCCACGTCCTCCTCGACAAGCCCGTCGCCACCACCGCCGAGGACGCCCGCGCACTCGCCGAAGCCGTCGCGCGCCACCGGGTCGCCTCCGTCGTCTTCCTCACCCTGCGCTTCGCCGAACCCACCGCCGGCTGGGTCGAGGAGCAGGCCGGACGCTCCGGCTGGTTCACGGCCGCGGCCCACTGGCTCGGCGCCGTCTTCCCGCCCGACGGAACGCCCAGCGCCTACGCCGACTCGCCCTGGCGCAAGGCCAAGGGCGGACTGTGGGACGTCGGCCCCCACGCACTCTCCGTCCTGATCCCGATCCTCGGCGACGTCACCGAGGTCAGCGCCACCCGAGGCCCCTCCGACGTCGTCCAGCTGGCGCTCCGGCACTCCTCGGGCGCGGCCAGCACCGCAGTGCTCAGCCTGGGCGCGCCGCGCGCCGCCGCCGGCGTGGGACTCGAACTGCGCGGCACCGAAGGCGTGCACGAACTGCCCGGCTGGAGCGACGTACCCGGTGCCTACGGCCGTGCGCTTGACGCCCTGCTCACCGCGGCCCGGACCGGAGTGCCGGACCCTCGCGGGGTGGAGTTCGGGGCCCGCCTGACGGAGATCCTGGCCGAGGCGGAGGCCCAGCTCCCTACTTGATCACCGCGTTCGCCACGATGATGGCCAGGCCGATGGTGGCGTCGGCCAGGCCGATCAGCAGGGCGGAGCCGAGCCGGTATCCCACGCGGAGCGCCACGAACGACCCCCAGCCGAACAGCAGGGCGGTGTTCAGCCCCAGCCCGACGGCGGTCACCCCGTACGAGTCCCAGCCGAAGAGCCCGGCGGCGACCAGCAGCAGGACCGTGGGCAGGGCGGCCACGATCAGCGGCCACTCGTTCCACAGCGCCAGGACCAGCATCCGCCACCGGTGCGCGGCGGAGTCCTGATGGTGGGAGGCCATGTGGTGCGAATACCCGTGCGCGAGCCCGGCCGTGGCGGCGGTCACGAACACCCAGCTGGCGTCGTAGTACGGGGTGAACTCGTCCCCCTTCTGGTCGAGCGCGGCCAGCAACGCACTCGCCAGAACGGTCCCGTACACCCCGCCGAACATCCAGTCGGCCCCCCGCCGGGAGGGTCGGGCCGGCCGGGCCTGGGGCTGCGACTGCTGCTCACTCACGACGCGTCCTTTGGTGCGATTCATCCTTTTTGGCTCTCCGGTCACCCTAGGGGGTGCGAGGTGGGGGTGAGATGAAGAGGGTGTGGGGCGGGGCGGGGCGGAGGTGGTGGGGCGGGGGCTTGAGGGGCGCGGGGTGGCTGGGGGATGGCGGGAGCCGAGCGCTCGGGAGTCAGGGATGTGTATGGGGGTTTCCCGTCAGTCTCATCGTCTCTCCGTGTCGGGCCGGTCCCTCAAGGGCGCTCCTCCTTCGTCGTCGCGTCGCTGCGCGATGGCCTGCGGCCACCCTTGACCGACCGTCCCGCCCCGGACATACGAAGACTGTCGGGAAGCCCCCAAAAGAACGAGCCGGTCCGAGCTTCCAAGGGCGGGGCGGCCGGAGAAGCCCTGCCCGGTCGGGGGAAGGCACGCCCCCGAGACGGGGCCCATCCGGACCAGGGCCCGGGTCGGGGGAAGCGCGTCCCATCGCTACGCGCTCCTCATCTCTCGGCGTCCGACGACCGTCTTGGGCTGGACATAGGCCGCCCACGGCCTCAGTTCCTCTGTCGAGATGCGTCCGGCGACCGTCTGCGGCCGGTCATAAGCCGCCCAAGAGGCCCCAGCACTCCTCATGGAGGGCGTCTGAGGGCTGTCCGGGGTGGAAAAGCGTCGGACAGCGGCCTTTCCGTCGTGGAGTCGGGTCAGCGAGAGCGGACCGCTCGGATCGCCGACCGTTTGCCCCAATTACCCCTGTTTGGGGGCGGGTTTGTGGTGTCACTTGTGCACTGACCCGGATCCACGACGGAATGGCAGGGGAATCAGCCGTCAATCCCTCTCAACGGCCCCGGACGGCCGTCGGACGCATCTCGTGAGACGAACCGAGGCCGTGGGCGGCCTATGTCCGGCCCCGGACGGTCGTCGGACGCTGAGAGATGAGGAGCGCGTAGCGATTTGATGCGCCCACCGACCCGGCCGGTGGTCTGGATGGGCCCCGTCTCGGGAAGGTGCCCTTTCGCGCCCGACCGGGCAGGGCTTCTCCGGCCGCCCCGCTCCTGCCTCTTGTCCCCCGGCCCGTTCCTTTGGGGGCTTCCCGACAGTCTTCGTATGTCCGGGGCGGGACGGTCGGTCAAGGGTGGCCGCAGGCCATCGCGCAGCGACGCGACCGTAGGGAGCGCCCTTGAGGGGCCGGCCCGACACGGAGAGACGATGGGACTGACGGGAAACCCCCATACACATCCCTGACTCCCGAGCGCTCGGCTCCCGCCGCCCCCGAAGCCCCCCGCCTCTCAGGCCCCCGCCCCGCCGTGCCCGCCCGTCACCCGCGCCAGTGCTGCCACCGCCCGGGTGAATGCCGCGTCCGGGGGTGCCGCGTAGCCGACCACCAGGCCCTCGCGGGGTGGGGTGCCGGCCGCCGGGTGGTGGTAGGACGAGAGGCCGTCCAGGGACAGGCCCGCGGCGTGGGCCGCCGCGAGAGCGGGGGCTTCCCGGCCCGGCGGGAGTTCCAGTACGGCATGCAGTCCGGCCGAGATGCCCGTCACCTTGACCTCCGGGGCGCGTGCCGCCAGTGCCGCGACCAGTTGGTCGCGGCGGGTCCGGTAACGCAGCCGCATCCGGCGGACGTGGCGGTCGTACGCCCCGCACTCGATGAAGTCGGCCAGCGCCAGCTGGTCCAGCGCGCTCGCCCAGGACTCCCGCATGCCCTTGGCGGCGAGGACCTGATCGCGGAGGTGGTCCGGGAGGACGAGCCAGCCCAGGCGGAGCGCGGGGGAGAGGCTCTTGCTCAGCGAGCCCGCGTACACCACGTGTTCGGGCGCCAGCCCCTGCAGTGCGCCGACCGGTTTGCGGTCGTAGCGGAACTCCCCGTCGTAGTCGTCCTCCACGATCACCGCATCGCCGGCGCGGGCCCATTCCACGGCAGCCGCGCGCCGCGCGGGCAGCAGGCGGGCGCCGGTCGGGAACTGGTGTGCCGGAGTGAGCAGCAACGTACGTGCGCGGGAGGGCAGTTCGTCCGTGCGGGCGCCGTCCTCGTCGATCGCGACCGGGTGCGGTCGTACCCCGGCGGCTTGGAGGATGCCGTGGTGGAAGGGGAGTCCGTACTCCTCGACCGCCCAGTCGCGGGGCCGGACGGACGCCAGGAGCCGCAGTCCGTTGGCGAAGCCGGAGCAGATCACGATGTTCTCGGGGGTGCAGTGCACGCCCCGCGCCCGGGACAGGTAGCCGGCCAGGGCCCGCCGCAGTTCGGGGCGGCCCTGCGGATCTCCGGGGCCGAAGGCCTCGGTGGGTGCCTCGGCCAGGGCCCGTCGGGCGCTGGCGGCCCAGGCGCTACGGGGGAAGGAGGCGGGGTCCGGTTTGCCCTGGAGGAGGTCGTGGCGCGGCCGTGCGGGCGCGGGTCCGGCCGCGGCGGCCGGTGCGTCCGCGGTGGCGGCTCCTTCGGCGACGCGGGTGCCGGAGCCCTGCCGGGCCGTGAACCAGCCCTCGGCGACGAGTTCGGCGTACGCGTCGGCGACGGCGTTGCGGGCCAGCCCGAGGTCGGCGGCCAGTGTCCGGTACGGCGGCAGCCGGGTCCCGCCGGCCAGCCGCCCGCTGCGTACGGCCTCGCGCAGGGCCTGGGCGAGGGCGGTCCGCCGGGCGCCTCCGGCGGGAAGTTCCAGGTGCAGGTCGGAGCCGCCCGGGTCGGGGGTGGTCATGGGCGCTCCGCGGTGAAGACGGTGTGGGCGGCGGTCAGGAAGCGGCGCACGGTCTCCCGTTCGGCGGGGTCGAAGGAGTCGAGCACTTGGAGCACCCCGTCGATGAGGGGGCCGAAGAACTCCCGGCCCAGGCGGATCGCCCCCGGCTCCACGCGCAGCAGGATCCGGCGGCGGTCATGGCCGTCGCGGATCCGTGCCACGTGGCCGAGCCGCTCGAGGCGGTCGATCACTGCGGTGGTGCCCGCGGAGTTGAGGCCGAGCCGGGCACCGAGCAGGCCGGCGGTGGCCGGCTCGTCCGCGCGGGCCGCGTCCAGCAGGCAGATGAGGGCGCGTACGTCGGTGGGGTGCATGCCGTTGCGGGCGGCGAAGTCGGCCTGGCGCAGGCCGAACTCGACGGTCACCGCCCTCAGTAGATGCACCAGTCGAAGGTTGTCGGGTTCCCGGTTCGCGGGTCCGGCCACGGGCTCCTCGCTCCTCAATTCCCCGCCCCCGGCTGCTCGTTGGTCCAGGCTGTCGTTGTCGTCCATCTCGTCCCCGCCTAAAATCTCTCGCTGAGCGAGATTAACGCCTGGCGAGACATTGGAGCCGGACATGCCCCGAACGTCTTCCTTCCGCGCCGCCTACGAGGAGGCGCTCGGCCGGTGGCCCGGGTCGGTCGAGGCCGTCGACCTGGCCACCCCGTACGGGGTCACCCGGGTCAACAGCTGCGGCCCGGCCGACGCCCCGCCGCTGGTGCTGCTGCCGGGCGGCGGGGCCACTTCCGTCGTGTGGGGGTCCTGCGTCGCCGCCGGGGCGGCCCGCGCCCACCGGGTGCACGCCGTGGACCTGGTAGGGGATCCGGGGCTCAGCGTCCCGGCGCCCGGGCGGGCGATCCGGACGGCCGAGGACCTGATCGGCTGGCTCGATGCAGTCCTCGACGCGGTCGTGGGCGGCGTCCTTGGCGAGGGCCGCGGCGGCGTCCTTGGCGAGGACCGCGGCGGGCCCGGTCCGCGCAGGTCCGTGACGCTCGCCGGGCACTCGTACGGGGCCTGGATCGCCGCCCACTACGCGGCCCGTCGCCCGGCCCGGCTCGGCCGGCTGGTGCTGCTCGACCCGACGCAGGTCTTCGCGGGGCTGCGCCCGGGGTACGCGGTGCGCGCGCTGCCCATTCTGGTACGGCCCACCCCGGAGCGGATCCGCTCCTTCCTCGCCTGGGAGACCCGTGGGGCCGCGCTCGACGCGGCCTGGCTGCGGCTGCAGGAGGAGAGCGCAGGCTTCCCCGCCGTCCGGCCGGTCACCGGGCCGCGCCCGGACCTGGCGGGACTCGCGGGCCCGCGGGTCGATGTCCTCTTCGCCGAACGCGCCCGCTGCCACGACTCCGCCCGGGCCGCCCGGGCCGCGCGTGCCGTGCTGCCGGGCGCGCGGGTCGACGTACTGCCCGGGGTCTCGCACCACGCGTTGCCGCTGACCGCGGCCGCGGAGATCGCGCAGCGGTTCGCGCCCTGAGGCCGTACGGGTCGTACGGGCCGCACCGGCCGGTCACAAGGGCTGGAGCCGCCTGCGCAGGAGGCAGAACTCGTTGCCTTCGGGGTCGGCCAGGACGTGCCAGCTCTCGTTGCCGCTCTGGCCGACGTCCGCGGGCCTGGCACCGAGGGCGAGCAGCCGCTCCAGTTCGGCGTCCTGGTCGCGGTCGGTGGCGTTGACGTCGATGTGCAGTCTGAGCTTCCCGGGCCGCGGGTCGCTGCTGGGGCCGAAGACGAGGGTGGGCTGCGGGCCGCCGAAACCGACGCCGGGCGGCCCGATCTCGATGCTTCCGTCGTCCTCCCGGCCGATCTCGACGTAGCCGAGGACCTGGCTCCAGAACGCGGCCAGCCGGCCGGGGTCGGCGGCGTCGATGACGAGCTCACTGATGCGGCATGCCATGCCCGCCAGTCTAGGGAGAACCTCTAGCTCTTGCGGGACAGGGCGTCGCGGACGGCCTCCTCGGAGCGGGCGACCACGGCCGTACCGTCCTCGGCGGTGATGATCGGGCGCTGGATGAGCTTCGGGTGGGCGGCCAGGTGGGCGATCCAGAGCCCGCGCGCCGCGTCCGTCTCCTCGCGCGGCAGGTCCCGTACGCCGGTCTCCTTCGCCAGCGGGTCCGAGGTGCGGGTGATGTCCCAGGGCTCCAGTCCGAGGCGGCCGAGCACCTCGTGGATCTCGTCCTCGGAGGGCACGTCCTCCAGGTAGCGGCGCACCGTGTAGTCGGCGCCCTCCGCGTCCAGCAGGGTCAGGGCGCTGCGGCACTTGGAACAGGCGGGATTGATCCAGATCTCCATGCCGCCAACCCTACCCAGGGCCGGTCTGGCCAGGGTCTTTTGTCAGTGGTCCCCGGTAAAATCGAGGGAGAACGACAGGAAGCCAACTACCGTTTGGGAGGCTGTAGATGGCCACTGCCACCACCATTCAGCACGTCAAGAAGAAGCCGCTGCCGGCGGGCCTGCCCCGCGAGTGGTACGAGAGCCACAACCGGCGGCTGAAGGCGATGCGGCTGGCGATATCCCTGCTCGACTCGGGGACGTACGACGCTCGGCGCGCGACCAACCGGAAGATCCGGACGATGGCTGTCCGGACGGGGATCCACCGGCCGTCGAACGTCACCTGCAAGATGGTGCGCGCGTTCATCACGGAGGCGTAGACGAAAGCGTAGGCCCGGGCGCAGTCGCCGTCGCGGCCGCAGTCGCCGTCGCGGCCGCAGCGGTGGTCGTCGCTGCGGCGCGTCACCGTGAGCCGGGGTCCCGACCGAGCGTGGTCGGGGCCCCGGGCGCGGCGCACGGCTGCATGGCGCACGGCTGCACCGCGCACGGCTGTCCGGTCCTCGCCTAAACGGCCGGTTCCGCGCCGTCCAGGGACAGCAGCAGCATGGCCACGTCGTCGTGCGGACCGCCGTTCGTGAAGGCCGCGAGGTCCCGCCAGACCGCCCCGATCAGGCCGTCCGGATCCCGCGCGAGTACGGGCACCCGGGCCGCCAGCGGGTAGAAGTGCCCCGTCGCGTCCCGGGCCTCCGTCACGCCGTCCGTGTGCAGCAGCAGCTGGTCCCCGGGGCGCACCGACAGCTCTTTCACCGCCGGTGGGCTGGAGCCCAAAAGACCCAGGCCGAGCGGAGGCCCCGGCTCCACGGTCACTTCCTCCACCACCGACCCGCGCACCCGCAGGGCGGGCGGATGCCCGCACGACACGATCCGTACGAGATCCAGCCCGGGCGGGAACTCCAGCAGCATCGCCGTCGCGAACAGCTCCGCAGGCTCGACCGAGGTGGCCGCCGCGTCCGCCACCAGCCGCCGGTCCAGCCGGGCCGCGACCGCGCCCAGTCCGACGTCGTCGATCACGGCCTCGCGGAAGGCGCCGAGCAGCGCCGCCACCGTGCCGACCGCCGCCAGGCCGTGCCCCTGCACGTCCCCGACCAGTGCCCGCACGCCGTAGGGCCCGGCCCGTACGTCGTAGAGGTCCCCGCCGACCAGGGTGCCCTGCTGCGCCGCCCGGTAGAGGCCGGAGCAGCGCACCGGACCCACCCGCTCCGGCACCGGCGGAAGGACCGCGAGCTGGGCCGCTTCCGCCACCGTACGCACGCTGACCAGCTGGGCGTCCCGGCGCTGCCGGACCCAGGCGATCACCACGCTCAGCACGCCGACGACGGCCACCGTGGCCAGGTCCGTCCCGCGGGCGTGGGCGACGCCGATTTCGTGCACCCCCAGAAGCAGGAGCACGATGGCGGCGAAGACCGCGGTGCCGGCCGCCCCGTACGCGAAGGCGGCCACCGGGGGCAGACCGGCCAGGAAGAACCCGAGCTCGACATCGCCAGGGGTGATCGCCTGGGCGAGGACCAGCACGACCAGGGCCACCGCGGGCGCGATCCGGGCCCAGCGCGGCGGCGGCTCGCCGCGCAGCCAGCCCGTCTCCTGACGTCGGCGTCTCACTACTCCACCCTGGTACGGGGGCGGGGCCCGCGCACCCCGGACCGGTCCGCCGGGTGGCCCCGTGGGCCCCGGCCCGTGACAGTGGGGGCGTGAGCGGAAGCGAGAGCGCGGGGAAACGGCCGCCCGGCCGGGCACACATCGAGGCGCACGGGGAGGGCGGCGGCACGCAGAGCGCGGAGATCAGCACGCGGCTCAACTGGCTGCGCGCGGGTGTGCTCGGCGCGAACGACGGGATCATCTCCACCGCGGGCCTGGTGGTCGGCATGGCCGGGGCCACCACCTCCCGCCCGGCCATCCTGGCGGCGGGCGTCGCCGGGCTGCTGGCGGGCTCGCTGTCGATGGCGGCGGGGGAGTACGTCTCCGTGAGCTCGCAGCGGGACTCCGAGCGGGCCGCCCTGGACATGGAGCGCCGGGAACTGGCCGAGGAGCCGGAGGCGGAGCTCGACGAGCTGACCGACCTGCTCGCGGAGCGGGGACTCAGCCGGGAGGTGGCGCGGGAGGCCGCCGAGCAGCTGACGGAGCGGGATGCGCTGCGGGCCCATGCCCGGGTGGAGCTCGGGATCAACCCCGACGAGCTGGCCAACCCCTGGCACGCGGCCTTCGCCAGCCTGATCGCCTTCACGGTGGGGGCGTTGCTGCCGCTGCTGGCGATCCTCCTGCCGGGGCCGTCGGCGCGGGTGCCGGTGACGGTGCTTGCGGTGCTGGCGGCGCTGACGCTGTGCGGGGTGATCAGCGCGCGGCTGGGCGGGGCGCCGCTGCCGAGGGCGGTCGCCCGCAACGTCCTGGGCGGCGCCCTGGCCATGGCCGTGACCTACGCGGTCGGCACCTGGCTCGGCACGACCGCCTGAACCGGGCTCCGCCCCGGACCCCGCGCCTCCATCGCCGGCGGGGCTGGTTTTCCAGCCCCGCCGGCGATGGAGGCGCGGGGTCCGGGGCGCCGTGGGGTGACGCCCGCCGGGGCACGCGCGTCCGGCGAAGGACAACGACGCACCCCCGAATCCCGCCGAGCCCGCGCAGCGACCCGGCAGGATGGGGGGATGCGGATTGCTGTCACCGGGGCGACCGGGCTCATCGGAAGTGCACTCGTGCGGTCCCTTCGGGCGGACGCGCACGAGGTCGTGCGGTTCGTGCGGCGGGAGCCCGCCGCAGCCGACGAGGCGCGGTGGGACCCCGCGCGCGGGTACGTGGATCCCGCCGGGCTGGCCGGCTGCGGGGCCGTCGTGCACCTGGCCGGGGCCGGGGTCGGGGACCACCGGTGGACGGCCGCGTACAAGCGGGAGATCCGCGACAGCCGGGTGCTCGGCACGGCCGCGCTCGCGACCGCCCTCGCCGCCCTCGACGAGCCGCCCACCGTCCTGGTCAGCGGTTCGGCCGTCGGCTACTACGGCGACACCGGCGACCGGGCCGTGGACGAGAGCGCCCCGGCCGGGCGCGGGTTCCTGCCCTCGGTCTGCGTGGAGTGGGAGGCGGCCGCCGCCCCGGCCCGGGCGGCCGGGATCCGGACCGCGTTCGCCCGTACCGGCCTGGTCGTCGCCGGGGAGGGCGGGGCCTGGGGGCGGATGTTCCCCCTCTTCCGCGCGGGACTCGGCGGCCGGCTCGGCAACGGCCGCCAGTACTGGTCGTACATCTCCCTCCGGGACGAGATCGCGGCCCTGCGGCACATCATCGACACCCCCGGCCTGGCCGGCCCGGTCAACCTCACCGCCCCGGAGCCGCTGACCAACCGCCAGGTCACCGAGGCCATGGCGCGGGTGCTGCACCGGCCGGCCGTGCTGCCCGTACCGGCCGTGGCCCTGCGCGTCGCGCTCGGGGAGTTCTCCGAGGACGTGCTGGGCAGTCAGCGGGCCCGGCCCGTCCGGCTGCTGGAGTCCGGCTTCGTCTTCACGGACCCGGGCATCGAGCAGGCGATCCGCGCCGCGCTCTGAGCTCCGTGCCACGCTCCGGGATGCGTGCCGCACTCCGAGATCCGCGCCGCGCTCTGAGCTGTGTGTGCGACCGCCGTGCGACCGTTTGTGACCCGTATGCGACCGCTGTGCGACCGGAGTTGACCGCAATACCACACCGAACTCGGGTTCCCCTTTGACCGGTTGGGGGAAGGAGGATCCCCACACAGCCGCGCCGACCTCGGGGAGGGGCACGTGCTCAGCAGCGCACACCATGCCGCACACCATGCGGACGTCGTCATCGTAGGAGCCGGAGTCTCAGGACTCGCGGCAGCGCAGCACCTGATCGCCGCCGGAGTCACGGTCACCGTCCTCGAAGCCGCGGACGACCCCGGCGGGCGGATGGCCACCGAGTCCGCCGACGGGTTCCGGCTCGACCGGATCGGCCAACTGCTCAACACCACGTACACGGAGCTCGAACGCACCCCGGGCCTGCGGGCCCTGACCCTGCGCCCCTTCACACCGGGCGTCCTCGTCCACACCGACGGGAAACAGCTCCGGGTCGGGGTCCTCACCCCGGCCCGGGCCCTGGCCAGCCGCTCCCTCGACCAGGCCCGGATCAGCGCCGCCCTCGGCCGGTTCGCCACCCTGTCCGAGGAGAAGCTCCTCGCCCGTCCCGAACGCACCGCGCACGCCGCCCTGCGCTCCCGCGCTCTGCCGGCACGCACCCTGAACGGGGTGCTCCGCCCCCTGCTCGCCACCCTGCTGCGCGACCCGGAGCTCACCACCTCCAGCCGGGTCGCCGACCTCGCCCTGCGCACCTTCGCCCGTGGCCGGCTCGCCGTGCCCGAGGGCGGCGCGGCGGTCCTGCCGGACCTGCTCGCCGCCGCCCTGCCGCCCGGCACCGTACGAACCGGAGTGCGGGTCCGGTCGGTGGCGACCAACCTGGTCACCACCGAGGAGCACGGCGACTTCCGCTGCCGGTCCGTCCTCCTGGCCACCGGGGCCCGCGCCGCCGCCGAACTCCTGCCCGGCCTGCGCGTGCCCGCCTTCCACGAGGTCACCGTCCTGCACCACGCCACCACCACACCCCTGCCCAGGGACGGCTCGCTGCTCGTGGACGGCGACCCCAACTGGCCCGTCTCCCACACAGCCGTGATGAGTGCGGTCGACCCGACCCGGGCCCCCGCCGGCCGGAGCCTGGTCACCACTACCGTGCTCGGCCCGCCGCCGCCCGCGCGCACGGTCGCCGCGCGGCTCGCCCGGCTCTACGACACCCCCACCCGCGAGTGGGAGCTGCTGGCCGTCCACCACACCCCGGAGGCGGTCCCCGCGATGCCCCCGCCGTACGACCTGCGGCGTCCGGTACGGGTGCTGGCCGGGCTGTACGTGTGCGGTGACCACCGCGACACCAACACCGTCCAGGGAGCCCTGCACTCGGCCCGCCGGGCGGCCGGCGCCGTTCTGCGCGACTTCGGCATCCCGCTCCCGGTCGCCCCGGAGCCCGCACTCCCGGTGGCGGCCTGAGAACCACTCGACGACGCCGGCGGGGCCGTGATGCGGCCCCGCCGGCGTTCGGGGTTCGGGGACCGGGCAGCGGACCCGCCGGTTCACGACAGGGCGGCCACCCGGTCCCGGTAGGTCCGCACGGCCGAGGCGTCCCGGTACGGCTCCAGCCGCCGCTCGAAGTCCCGTACGTACTCCACCGCGCGCACCGACCGCATCTCCATCGCCTGCTGCGCCGCCTCCGCGCCCAGCGCGCACGCCTGGTCCAGCTCGCCCAGCCCCAGCCGGGCCGTGGCCAGCACCACCCGGCAGAACAGCCGGGACCGCGCGTACCCCGGCGACCTCAGCTGCAGGGACCGCTCCGCGTGCTGTGCCGAGGCCCGGTACTGCTGGAGGTCCCGGTGGCAGTGCCCGAACTCGTCCGCCAGCTGCGCCTCGTCGAAGAACCGGGCCCAGTGCGGTACGTCGTCCCCCGGCCGGGCCGCGCCCAGCGCCCGCTCGGCCCGCACCAGGGACGCGGTCGACGCGCGGACCTCGCCGAGGACCGCGTGCCCGCGCGCCTCCGCCGAGTGGAGCAGCGCCTGCACCACCGGCGGCGGGCCGGAGCCCATGCCCTGCTGGGCCACCCGGGCCAGCTGCACGGCCTCGCGCCCGTGGCCGAGGTAGACCGCCTGGCGGCTCATGGTGACCAGCACGTACGAGCCGTAGGGGCGGTCCGCGGCCGCCTGCGCGAGCCGCAGGGCCTGCACGAAGTACCGCTGGGCGAGCCCGTGCGCGGCGATGTCGTACGAGGTCCAGCCCGCGAGCCGGGTCAGATCGGCGGCGGCCGAGAACAGCCGCCGCCCCGTGGTCTCCCCGTAGGTCCCGCGGAGCATCGGCTCGGCCTCGTGCTCCAGGTAGCGCACCAGGGCCTGGCGGGCGTGCCCGCCGCCGTAGGCCTGGTCCAGGGTCCGGAACAGCTCGCTCACCGATCTCAGCGCGGCGATGTCCCCGCTCGTCACGCGCTGCCCGGGGCCGCGGTCGATCTGCCGCTGCCGGGGCACCGAGGCCCGCCCCTGCAGCGGGACGCGGGCCGCGGCGGGCTCGGCGCCGCGGCCGACCCGTTCGTCGGCCCGCCCGATCAGCCAGTCCCGGCTCGGCACCACCAGCCCGGCCGGGGTGAAGGCGATCTTCCGGAGCTCGGCGTGGGAGCCGGAGTCCTTGCGCCACAGTCCGCTCGCGATGTCGACGGCCTCCTCGGGGGTGGCCGCGAACTCCAGCCCGGCGTACACGGGCGCGCAGGCGTCCAGGCCCAGGTCCTGGGCGGACAGCCGCCGTCCGAGGCGGCGGGTGAAGACCTCGGCGATCAGCGCGGGGGTGGTTCCGCGGGGCTGCTGCCCGCGCAGCCACCGCGTGACCGAGGTCTTGTCGTACCGCAGATCGAGACCGTGCTCCAGGCCGAGCTGGTCGACGCGGCGGGCGAGCCCGGCGTTGGAGAACCCGGCTTCCGCGATCAGCGCCGCGAGCTGCCGGTTGGGGACGCGCTGGGCAGGTCGTTCCGTCATCGGCTCCACGGTTTCCTGACGTGACGGACCGGAGTCCCGGCCCTGTGAACGGCGTGAATGTAGCGGCGAACTTCGCCGATGCCGCCCTCTCTGCCCCACATTCATCCGATCGTGTGCAGAATGCGTAGGGCCCTTTACGGACCGGCCCCCTCCGCCCGCGTACGCTGCGGCCCATGACCCCTCGGCCCCACGGGGCGCACCTCCCCGAGGAGCGAACCGAATCCACCGCACCCCTGCCCCCGCCCGAACTGACCGAGGCGGAGTGCCGCCGCTGCGGCACCTACATCGCGGGGCTCGACGGCCGGTACGCGTGCGGGGTGTGCGGCTGGGTGAACGACCACTCGGAGGGCCACCGGCGGCTGCCGCGCGCCGACGAGGACCCGGACCGGCCGCCCAAGGGACGGCGCCGGCCGAAGCAGCTGCCGTGGCCGCTCGTGGAGCCTGCGCCGGGGCCCTGAAGGGGCCGGCACGGGTCGCCGTACTCTTGCTCAGTGAGGTACGTGCACACAGCAGGTTCAATGAGGAGGCGCTGCGGTGGCTGAGCTGGGGTTTGTCCATCTGGGCTTCGGCCCGGATTCCGTCGAGTACACCGTGGCCTGGGAAGAACAGCGCAGGGTGCACGCGGCCCGCTTCGCGGACGAGATCGAGGACACCTGCCTGCTGCTGGAACACCTGCCGGTCTACACGGCGGGCCGGCGCACCGACCCCAGCGAGCGCCCGCTCGACGGAACCCCCGTCGTGGACGTGGACCGCGGCGGCAAGATCACCTGGCACGGCCCGGGCCAGCTGGTCGGCTACCCGATCATGAAGCTGCCCCGCCCGGTGGACGTGGTCGCGCACGTCCGCCGCCTGGAGGACGCCCTGATCCGCACCGCCGCCGAGTTCGGCCTGGAGACCACCCGGGTCGAGGGCCGCTCCGGGGTGTGGGTGCTCGGGGACCCGGTCGAGGAGCGTCCCAGGCTCGGCGGGCTGTCGCTGGAGTTCGACCCGCGGCTGCACGACGAGGAGTTCGACGCCCGTCTGAACGGCCCCGAGTACGCTCCGTCCAACGCCGGCCAGCGTCGCGAGGACCGCAAGCTCGCCGCCATCGGCATCCGGGTCGCCAAGGGCGTCACGATGCACGGCTTCGCGATCAACGTGAACCCGGACAGCACCTGGTTCGACCGGATCATCCCCTGCGGGATCCGGGACGCCGGTGTGACCTCGCTCTCGTACGAACTGGGCCGCGAGATCACCATCGCCGAGGTCCTGCCGGTCGCCGAACGGCACCTGAAGGACGTACTGGAGCACGCGGAGCTGCGGCCCCGCGAAATAGAGCCTGCCGTGGGCGCCTAGCCCTCGGGAATGCACTCGGCCGTCCATAGGTTGGCCGACGTAAGAGCGTATGAAATTACGGGCGTACCCTGGTGGGCGCCGAACAATCGAAGTCACAGGGAGCCGGTCGTGTCCGCAGTCGCACCCGACGGACGCAAGATGCTGCGCCTGGAGGTCCGTAACGCCCAGACGCCCATCGAGCGCAAGCCCGAGTGGATCAAGACCCGGGCGAAGATGGGTCCCGAGTACACCAAGATGCAGGCCCTGGTGAAGGGCGAAGGACTGCACACGGTGTGCCAGGAAGCCGGTTGTCCGAACATCTACGAATGCTGGGAGGACCGCGAGGCCACCTTCCTCATCGGTGGTGACCAGTGCACCCGGCGCTGTGACTTCTGCCAGATCGACACGGGCAAGCCCGAGGCGCTGGACCGTGACGAGCCGCGGCGCGTCGGCGAGTCCGTGGTCACGATGGACCTGAACTACGCCACCATCACGGGCGTCGCGCGCGACGACCTGGCCGACGGCGGTGCCTGGCTGTACGCGGAGACCGTGCGCCAGATCCACCAGCAGACGGCGGGCCGTGAGGCCGGCCACACCAAGGTCGAGCTGCTGGCCCCCGACTTCAACGCGGTGCCGGAGCTGCTGGAGGAGGTCTTCGCCTCCCGCCCCGAGGTCTTCGCGCACAACGTCGAGACGGTGCCGCGGATCTTCAAGCGGATCCGCCCCGGCTTCCGCTACGAGCGCTCGCTCGAGGTGATCACCAAGGCCCGTGCCTACGGCCTGGTGACCAAGTCGAACCTGATCCTCGGCATGGGCGAGGAGCGCGAGGAGGTCTCGCAGGCCCTGAAGGACCTGCACGAGGCCGGCTGCGAGCTCATCACCATCACCCAGTACCTGCGCCCCTCGCCGCGGCACCACCCCGTCGAGCGCTGGGTGAAGCCGGCCGAGTTCGTGGAGCTGGCGAAGGAGGCCGAGGAGATCGGCTACTCCGGCGTGATGTCCGGCCCGCTGGTCCGGTCTTCGTATCGTGCGGGTCGCCTCTACCAGCAGGCGATGGAGAAGCGCAGCCGAGTCTGAGTGCAGGTTGAGGGTCCGCCCGAGGTACGAGGGCGGGCACTCGGCCGGAGCGGTGACGAGGCGGAGCCCGACCGCAGGCACGAAGAAGCGCGCGAGCGTCTGATCGCCCGACCGCCCGCGTGATCGTCCCTGCGGCGAACGTGTGAAGTCGAGCACAAAACGTTACTACCGAGTAACACCGCGCCGACGCGGCCCCTAGGCTCTTCCCGAGGAAGAGTCCGGCGGGCCGCGTCAGTGTTTGCAACGTGTACATCACATTTGACCGACCGGTCATGCCCTGGTAACACCAGTCAGTGACGATTGGTCCACGCACCGCACACACCGCTCGCATCACACAGAGGGCGAGCATCGTGAAAGGGATCGACATCATGCAGGCCGCGCCCGTACGCGCCATTGCCATCCCGACCTTCTCCGACGCCTTCCGGGGCATCGAGTCCCTGTTGATGAGCGGGGCCCGTCGCAACGCCTGGACGGCGGTCCTGGAGGACCGCAAGAGGGCCAAGGACCGGGTCGAAACCGAACACGTACTTGAGGCCGCGGCTACCCGAACCCCGCAGGCCACGTAAACTTCGCTGTATGGCGAGGAAGTCAAACGCAGAGACTGCTGCGAACCCCGGGCGACTGAAGCAGATCGCCCTGACGTACAAGATGACGCGCAAGGCGGACCCGAAGGTCGGTCTGATCGTCGCGGGCGTGGGAATCATCACCTTCGGTGTCTTTCTTGCGATCGGCTTCCTGATCGACCACGAGATCTACCTGGGCGCCCTGGGCTTCCTGGTGGCTTTCCTCGCGATGGCGATCGTCTTCGGGCGACGGGCCGAGCGGGCTGCCTTCGGGCAGATGGAGGGACAGCCGGGAGCGGCCGCGGCCGTACTGGACAACGTGGGACGGGGCTGGACGACCACCCCGGCCGTCGCGATGACCCGACAGCAGGACATCGTCCACCGGGCCGTCGGCAAGGCCGGCGTCGTGCTGATCGCCGAGGGCAACCCGAACCGCGTGAAGCCGCTGCTCGCGAACGAGAAGAAGAAGCTGGCCCGGATCATGCCGGACGTGCCGGTGCACGACTTCATCGTGGGCACGGGCGAGGGCGAGGTGCCGCTCAAGAAGGTGCGCACCACCCTGCTCAAGCTGCCGCGCGTGCTGGCCGGCCCGCAGATCACCCAGGTCAACGACAAGCTGCGCGCCATGGGTGACCTCATGAGCAACATGCCGCTGCCGAAGGGCCCCATGCCGAAGGGCATGAAGATGCCGCGCGGCGGAAAGATGCGCTGACCCGGTCACCTGATTTTCGTATACGACACAGGGGTGCCCCCCGAGCCCGCAGGCTCGGGGGGCACCCCTGTGTCGTACGCGTTCTGCCGGAGTCCGGATGCGGTTCCTAGATGCGGACCTGGACGGCGCGGGCGAGCCGGTCGTGCAGGCCGCGGCCGTCGCGGTCCCAGATCAGCGCCGGGATGACCAGGGCGAGCAGCAGCGTGCGCAGGACCACGCGGAGGATGCCGAGGCGGCCGCCGGACTCCGAAATCACCCGGAGGCCCAGGATCCGCTTGCCGGGGGTGAAGCCCACGGTGCCGACCGTCAGGATCGTGAGAACCAGGAAGAGCCCGAGGGTCCAGTCGCCCGTCGCGGCCAGGTTGCCGCCGGTGATCAGCCCGTAGGCAATCAGCTGGCAGCCGATCCAGTCGATTGCGACGGCTCCGAGCCGACGCCCGAACCGTGCCACCGAGCCGGGCCCCTGCTGCGGCAGGCCGAGCCGCTGGCCCGGATAGCCGAAGTCGACGCCCATCTCCTCGGCGGCCGCGCGGGGGCCGGAGAGCCAGGATCCGATTGCCTGTCTGTTGTCCACCCGAACACGGTACCCGTGGCGTCGCACGGCCCTGTGCCGGGACCCTGGTTAACTTGTGCGAAACAAATGGGTCATGCTTGGGAAATCCCGTCTGCTTATGGTCGGGTCAGCGTGCGGCACCGCACTGACGCACCACGAGCTAAAAAAACCCGTCCCTGCCCCGGGGCCGGGAGTAGGAGGAGTTGGATGTTCCAGAACGCCGACGAAGTGAAGCAGTACATCGAGGAGAACGACGTCAAGTTCGTTGACGTCCGCTTCTGCGACCTGCCTGGTGTGATGCAGCACTTCACCATCCCGGGGCGCGCGTTCGACCCGAACGAGGAGCTCGCCTTCGACGGCTCCTCGATCCGCGGCTTCCAGGCGATCCACGAGTCCGACATGGCGCTGCGTGCCGACATCAGCACCGCGCGTCTGGACCCGTTCCGCAAGGACAAGACGCTCAACATCAACTTCTTCATCCACGACCCGATCACGGGCGAGGCCTACAGCCGCGACCCGCGCAACATCGCGAAGAAGGCCGAGGCGTACCTCGCCTCCACCGGCATCGCCGACACCGCGTACTTCGGCCCCGAGGCCGAGTTCTACGTGTTCGACAGCGTGCGCTTCGCGACCACCGCGAACGAGAGCTTCTACCACATCGACTCCGAGGCCGGAGCGTGGAACACCGGCTCCGAGGAGAACAACCGTGGTTACAAGGTCCGCTACAAGGGTGGTTACTTCCCCGTAGCCCCGGTCGACCACTTCGCCGACCTGCGCGCCGAGATCTCCCTCGAGCTGGACGCCCAGGGCCTCCAGGTCGAGCGTCAGCACCACGAGGTCGGCACCGGTGGCCAGGCCGAGATCAACTACAAGTTCAACACGCTGCTCGCCGCGGCCGACGACCTGATGCTCTTCAAGTACATCGTGAAGAACGTCGCCTGGCGCAACGGCAAGACCGCGACCTTCATGCCGAAGCCGATCTTCGGTGACAACGGCTCGGGCATGCACGTGCACCAGTCGCTGTGGGCGAACGGCGACCCGCTGTTCTACGACGAGGCCGGCTACGCGGGCCTGTCGGACACCGCGCGCTACTACATCGGCGGCATCCTCAAGCACGCCCCGTCGCTGCTGGCGTTCACCAACCCGACGGTGAACTCCTACCACCGCCTGGTTCCGGGCTTCGAGGCGCCGGTCAACATGGTGTACTCGCAGCGCAACCGCTCCGCCGCGATGCGCATCCCGATCACGGGCTCGAACCCGAAGGCCAAGCGCGTCGAGTTCCGCGCCCCGGACCCGTCGTCCAACCCGTACCTCGCCTTCGCGGCGCTGCTGCTCGCGGGCCTCGACGGCGTGAAGAACAAGATCGAGCCGATGGAGCCGATCGACAAGGACCTCTACGAGCTCTCGCCCGACGAGCACGCGAGCGTCCCGCAGGTCCCGACCAGCCTCGAGGACGTCCTCAAGGCCCTGGAGGAGGACCACGAGTACCTCCTGGCCGGCGGTGTCTTCACCCCCGACCTGATCGAGACCTGGATCGACTACAAGCGCACGCACGAGATCGCCCCGATCGCGCAGCGTCCGCACCCGCACGAGTTCGAGCTGTACTTCGACCTCTAAAAATGCCTGATGGGAGGCCCCCCGCCACTCTCTTCGGAGAGCGGCGGGGGGCCTTTCCGCTTTGACAGGGCCGCATGGGCGAGTGAGGGTGGAAATGACCTAAAAAGCTCATAAGCGAGACATGTGCGGAGGTGCATGAGAATGCGCCGTAAGATCGTTGCGGCAGCCATGGCGGGCGCCGCGGGAATCGCGATAGGTCTGCTGCCCGTCGCCAGCGCCTCGGCTTCGGTCGTCACCGGCAGTGGTGGCGGCGGAGGGAACGGCGGCTACGACTGCTGGCGCTACCCCTCGAACCGCTCCGACGCCCGGTGGGACGCCTGCTGCAACCATGACTGGCGCAACCGGCCCAGCTGGTGCTGGGACCAGGGCGGCGTCGGCGGATACAACGACAACTGGCGCGACAACCACAACTGGCGCGACTGGTCGAACTGGAACGACTCCGGCCGTGGTGGCAACGGTGACTGGCGCAACCACGACGACTGGGGCAACGGCCGTGGCGGCAATGGCAACGGTGACTGGGGCAACGGTCGCGGTGGCAACGGCGACTGGGGCAACGGCCGTGGCGGTAACGGCGGCGACGGCGGCGGCAACTGGGGTGGCGGCGGCGGTCGCGGTGGCGACGGCGGCGGCAGCTGGGGTGGCGGCGGCGGTCGCGGTGGCGACGGCGGCAACGGCAGCTGGGGTGGCGGCGGCGGTGGAGGGGGTGGCGGAGGCGGCGGAGGCGGCTGGGGTGGTCGCTGAGCCCCACCGGGACGCCTAGGGCCCACGGGTCCGATCCCGTACCCCGAACCGATCGATGCGATGCCCCTGCTCCTCCGGGCCTACCGGAGGAGCAGGGGCATCGCTCCTGTGAGGTCGCGCAGGCAGCGGACCGCGAGTTCCGCGGGAGAGCCCGGACCGGAGACCGGGGCGTCCGTCGTCGACCACAGCTCCAGCGTGACGCGGATCGCGTCCGTGGCCGCCGCGGCGAGCAGACGTACTTCCAGCGGGTCGGCCTCCGGGCCCACCAGCCGGGTGATCACCGGGACCAGATGCTCCTCGGAGTCCTGGTTCACGCGGTACCAGACCGCGCGCAGGGCCTGGTCGTCCACCGCCGCGCGCAGCAGCCCGCGGGTCACCTCCAAGCCCTCCTCGACCGCCTGCTGTCCGCTCAGCGACCGGGTCACCGCGCGCTCCAGCGCCTCGGCCAGCGGGGTCCCGGGGTGCTCCTCGGCGAGCAGGGCGCGCCACGCGTCGCCGCCGCCCGCCAGCAGCGGGGCCACCGCCTCCTGCTTGTTGCGGAAGTAGCGGTAGAAGGTGCGCAGTGCCACCCCGGCGCGGTGGGCGATGTCCTCGGCGGTGGTGCCGTCCGGGCCGTGTTCGGCGAACAGCTCGCAGGCCGCGCGGGCGATGTCGAGCTGGGTGGCGGCCTTGCGGCGCTCGGTCAGCGACTGGGTTCCGGGGCCGGCCTGGGGAGCGTACGGACGTGGGGATCTCACGAGTGAAGCGTACCCTCCGCGAACCTCGACAATTACATCCTTTGTCGCCATGGCAAAACGTGACATGGCTTCGGTACGCTCGCGCCATGAACCGTTACGAAGGACGTCGCGTCCTCATCACCGGCGGTGGCTCCGGCATCGGACAGGCCACCGTTCACCGCATCCTCGCCGAGGGCGGCCGGGTCCACACCGTGGACGTCAGCGAGGCCGGCCTGAAGGCCACCGCCGACCGCGCCGCCGCCGACGGGCACGCGGCCCGGCTCACCACCGCGCTCCTCGACATATCCGACGAGAACGCCGTCAAGGAGGGCGTGGCCACCGCGGTCGCTGCCCTCGGCGGGATCGACGTACTGGTCAACGCCGCCGGCATCCTGCGCTCGGCGCACACCCACCGGACCACGCTCGACCTCTGGAACCAGGTCATCGGGGTCAACCTGACCGGCACCTTCCTGATGATCCGCGAGGCCCTGCCGGCGCTGCTCGCGGGCGACCGGCCGGCCGTCGTGAACTTCAGCTCCACCTCGGCGTCCTTCGCCCACCCCTACATGTCCGCCTACGCGGCCAGCAAGGGCGGCATCCAGTCCATGACCCACGCGCTGGCCGCCGAGTACAGCAAGCAGGGCCTGCGCTTCGTCAGCGTCGCACCCGGCTCCATCGAAAGCGGCATGACCACCGGCAACGGCCCCGGCCTGCCGGAGGACACCGACTGGTCGCTCTTCACCAAGCTCGCCCCGGCCCTCGGCCAGGGCTTCGCCGGCCCGCAGACGGTCGCCGGCGTCGTCGCCATGCTGGGCTCCGAGGACGGGGCCTTCATCACCGGCACGGAGATCCGCATCGACGGCGGCACGCACTACTGAGCAGCCTGTCCAGGCTGCTCAGGCTCAGGCTCAGGCTCAGGCTCAGGCTCAGGCCTCAACTTCAAATCTGCTCAGGCTGCTCAGGCTGCTCACGTGATGTGATCAAGCACGGAACCGGTCCCACAGCCGGGGGTAGCGCTCCGCGAGCACGGCTTCGTTCTCGAAGTCCAGCGGGGCGCCCTCCGGCTCCGCCGCCTGCAGCGGGATCCCCAGGTCCGGCGCCACCGCCCCGGTCAGCTGCTCGTACGCCTCGTCCGCCGCGTACCCCAGCTCCTCGCCGTCCCCGTCGATCTCCTCGTCGAACTCGCCCAGGAGTTCCGCCAGCTGGTCCGGATCGTGCACCCCGCCCTCGAACACCTCCCGCCCCTGCCCGATGAGCCAGCAGCGGAAGTAGTCGAAGGCGTCGTCGCTCGCCCCGTCGAGCAGCACCCAAGAGGCCCCCCACAGGTCCCAGGTGTACGCCCGGTTGTACCGGGACTCGAAGTGCCGGGCGAAGTCCAGGACGGAGTCCGGGTCGAGCTGTGCGAGCCGTTCCACGAGCAGCTCGGCGTGTTCCTCGGGGTCGCCGTCGGCGGCCTCGCGGGTACGGTCGATGATCTCCCAGAACTCCGTCTCGTCCATCACCGCTCCAGCATCACGGGTTCACCCCGGCGCCGCCACCGCGCATACGGCCAAAGGCCGGTGTCCGACCCCCTCGACGGGGGTGGGCACCGGCCTTCACCGTGCTGTGCGCGGGCGCGGGACCTTACAGGCCGTAGCGCTCCCGGGCCTCCTTGACGGAGGACGCGGGTACCTCGCCGCGGCGGGCGAGCTGGGCCAGCGCGGCCACCACGATCGACTGGGGGTCGACACCGAAGTGGCGGCGGGCGCCCTCACGGGTGTCGGACAGGCCGAAGCCGTCCGTACCGAGCGAGGTGTAGTCCTGCTCCACCCACTGGCTGATCTGGTCCGGGACCTGGCGCATCCAGTCGGACACCGCGAGGACGGGGCCGGCGGCACCCTCCAGCGCGCGGGTGACGAACGGGGTGCGCACCTCGCCGCGCAGCAGCGCCTCGTCGCACTCCAGCGCGTCGCGCCGCAGCTCGCCCCAGGAGGTGGCGGACCAGACGTCGGCGGCCACGTTCCACTCGGCTGCCAGCAGCTTCTGGGCCTCCAGGATCCAGTGGATCGCCGTGCCCGAGGCCATCAGCTGGACCTTGGGGGCGTCGGCGGCCGGGGCCGCCTCCGCCAGGTCCGCCGCCGTGTTGAAGCGGTAGAGGCCCTTGAGGATGCCCTCTTCCACGCCCTCCGGCATGGCGGGCTGCACCTTCGGCTCGTTGTAGACCGTCAGGTAGTAGAAGACGTCTTCCGGCGTCTCGCCGTACATCCGGCGCAGACCGTCCTTGACGATCACCGCGATCTCGTACGCGAAGGCCGGGTCGTAGTTGAGCGACGCCGGGTTCGTGGACGCGATCAGGTGCGAGTGGCCGTCCGCGTGCTGCAGGCCCTCACCGGTCAGGGTCGTACGACCGGCGGTGGCGCCGACGATGAAGCCCTTGCCGAGCTGGTCGGCGAGCTGCCACATCTGGTCGGCGGTGCGCTGCCAGCCGAACATCGAGTAGAAGATGTAGAACGGGATCATCGGCTCGCCGTGCGTCGCGTACGACGTGCAGGCGGCGATGAAGTCGGCCATGGCGCCGGCCTCGGTGATCCCCTCGTTGAGGATCTGGCCGTCCTTGGCTTCCTTGTAGTACATGAGCTGGTCGCGGTCGACCGGTTCGTACGTCTGGCCCAGCGGCGAGTAGATGCCGGCCGACGGGAAGAGGGACTCCATACCGAAGGTACGGGCCTCGTCGGGGACGATCGGCACCCAGCGCTTGCCGGTCTCCTTGTCCCGCATCAGGTCCTTGACGAGCCGGACGAAGGCCATGGTGGTGGCCATCTCCTGCTTGCCGGAACCCTTGAGCAGCGGGGCGAAGGAACGGTCCGCGGGGGCGGGCAGGGCCACGTGCTTGACCTTGCGGGCCGGGGCGGGGCCGCCGAGCGCCGCGCGGCGCTCGTTCAGGTACTGGACCTCGGGGCTGTTCGCGCCCGGGTGGCCGTACGGGACCTGGCCGTCGGCGAAGGCGCTGTCCGGGATCGGGAGGCCAAGGAGGTCACGCATGTCCTTGAACTCGTCGATCGTCAGCTTCTTCATCTGGTGGTTCGCGTTCTTCGACTCGAACCCGGCACCCAGCGTGTAGCCCTTGACGGTCTGCGCGAGGATGACCGTCGGCGCACCCTTGTGCTCCAGGGCGGCCTTGTACGCGGCGTAGACCTTGCGGGGCTCGTGGCCGCCGCGGGAGCTGTGGAAGCACTCGGCGATCTTCGCGTCGGTGAGCACGCCGGCCAGCTGCACCAGGTCGGCGTTGGCGCCGAAGAAGTGCTGGCGGATGTAGGCCACGTCGCGGGTCGCGTACGTCTGGAACTGCGCGTCCGGTACCTCGCGCAGGCGGCGTACGAGGGCGCCCGTGGTGTCGAGCTGGAACAGCTCGTCCCAGGCGGAGCCCCACAGCGACTTGATGACGTTCCAGCCGGCGCCGCGGAACTGGGCCTCCAGCTCCTGGACCACGCGGAAGTTGGCGCGGACCGGACCGTCGAGGCGCTGCAGGTTGCAGTTGATGACGAAGGTCAGGTTGTCGAGCTGCTCGCGGGAGGCGAGGGCCAGGGCGGCGGTCGACTCGGGCTCGTCCATCTCGCCGTCGCCCAGGAAGGCCCAGACGTGCGAGTTGGCGGTGTCCTTGATGCTGCGGTTCTGCAGGTAGCGGTTGAAACGCGCCTGGTAGATCGCGGACAGCGGGCCGAGGCCCATGGACACCGTCGGGAACTCCCACAGCCACGGCAGGCGCCGGGGGTGCGGGTAGGACGGCAGGCCGTTGCCGCCGGACTCCTGGCGGAAGTTGTCGAGCTGCTGCTCGGAGACCCGGCCGTCGAGGAAGGCGCGGGCGTAGATGCCGGGGGAGGCGTGGCCCTGGATGTAGAGCTGGTCGCCCGATCCGTCGGCCTCCTTCCCGCGGAAGAAGTGCTGGAAGCCGGTCTCGTAGAGCCACGCGGCGGAGGCGAAGGTGGCGATGTGGCCGCCGACGCCGTACTTGGAACCGCGGGTCACCATGGCGGCCGCGTTCCAGCGGTTCCACGCGGTGATCCTGGCTTCCATCGCCTCGTCACCGGGGAACTCGGGCTCCGCGGCGGTCGGGATGGTGTTGACGTAGTCCGTCTCCAGCAGCTTGGGCAGGGCGAGGCCGGCGGCCTCGGCGTGCTGGAGCGTGCGGCGGAGCAGGTATTCGGCGCGGCGCGTACCGGCGGCCTGTGCGACGGCGTCGAGGGAGGCCGCCCATTCGGCGGTCTCCTCGGTGTCGCGATCCGGGAGCTGGTCGAGCTCGCTCGGAAGCTTTCCTACGGGGTCGGACATTGCTGTGCGCCGCCTTCCGGACAAAGGAGAGGTGGTGAAAAAATCCCTGACGGGCAGGACAGGGTCGGTGGACCTGGTTGAGGTCCGCGACGACTGTAAATCGCTGATCGATGATCGATCAAATGAAAGTGACGAAGAAACGTCCATCCGGCGAAAGTCGGCACCGCGTGCCAGAGAAAAAGGCACGCGGTGCCGGGCAAACCGGGGCAAACAAGCCCGCTCTCAGTCGATCAAGCGCGCGGGGCGCACCCCAGGACATGCCGCTTCACGAGCAGCCCGATCTCCGGATCCTGACGGCGGAAGGCCTCGACGAGCGCCTCGTGCTCCTCGGCGTACGACTTCTGGACGGTACCCAGCCAGCGGATCGACAGGGCCGTGAAGACCTCGATGCCCAGGCTCTCCCAGGTGTGCAGCAGCACGCTGTTCCCGGCCGCCCGCACCATCTCCCGGTGGAACCCGACGGTGTGCCGCACCTGGGCGGTCCCGTCCTCGGTCCGGTCGGCCTCCCACAACGCCGCCACGTGCGGCTCCAGGGCCGAGCAGTCGGTCGCGAGCCGCGGCGCGGCCAGCTCGGCCGCGATCTGCTCCAGGCCGGCCCGGACCGGATAGATCTCCTCCAGGTCGGCCGCGGACAGGTTCCGCACGCGCACGCCCTTGTTCGGCGCGGACTCGATCAGCCGCAGGGTCTCCAGCTCGCGCAGGGCCTCCCGCACGGGGGTCTGGCTGACCTCCAGCTCGACGGCGATCCGCCGCTCGACGATCCGCTCACCGGGCTTCCAGCGCCCGCTGACGATCCCCTCCACGATGTGCTCGCGGATCTGCTCGCGCAGCGAGTGCACGACGGGTGGGGTGATCATCGGGGCTTCATCTCCTGATAGGGGCAGGCATCGCTTCGATGCGTAGACAATACGGCCGAGTAGCGCCACCGGATGCGTTCCCGGTCGTGGACGCTGGGTGAGGCTGGTTACAAGCGCCACTTTTTGGCGATCCCCAGCCAGCTGGGCGCCCCGCCACGTGGTTTGACGGAGTCGCGGGGCGGCGGGGCACGGAACTCGGAGCCGATGAGGTGCACCGCTTCGGCGATGGTTCCGGGCGAGCTGCGCAAGCCGGGCAGATGGTCCGGGTGGGCCCCGGAAGCCTCGGCCGTGGCGTGGGCGATGGCGTGCGACTGGCCGACGGAACGCCCGTGCGCGAGCGAGCTGTAGAGCGTACGGGAGTACGTACGGCAGTCCTGATCGCCGATGGGCCCGGCGGTGCCGATCACGCACGGGACGGCCACGGCCATGAGATCGGCCAGCTCCGAGGTCCAGCAGGCGTTGAGCACGACGATCCGGAGCCCCTCGTCGACGAACTGGGCCAGCAGGTTGCCCAGCCCCCGGTCGCACACCGGGGCGTCCGCACCGTCGTCGGTGAGGAACCGCAGTCCGCCGCGGTCGGGGGTGCCGCGACCGGAGAAGTGCAGCACGGCGGGCACCTCCTTGATGAGCCGGTCGCTCAGGTCGACGAGCCGGGCGGCCTGGAGGCTGTCCAGGGTGACGGCGTGCCGGTACTGGGAGCCGTCGATGCTGCGCTGGATCTCCCGGAACTCGGCGCCGGTGTCGGGGGAGCCGTGCACGTGGGGCGAGGCCGCCTGGACGACGAGGATCCGGGAGGGTCCGCCGGTCATGGGGCAGCGCTCGCCGCCAGGATGCTCGGGATGAGGGCGCTCAGCGCGGGGGCGTGCCGGGGCTGGATCCCCATGAGGGTGGCGATCTCGGCGATCACCCGGTCCCGGTCGGCGGGTTCGGAAGGGGGCCAGGGGGTGGTGAGGTCCGGCGGGGTGCCGTCGAGGGCGCCGGCGACGCCGAGGTGGGCGGCCGCGGTGAACCGCTCCTGGTAGACGACGGCCTCCAGGAGGGCCACGGCCTTCAGGAGGCCGGGCTCGGCGGCGGGTGCCCTCAGGAGTTGTTGGAGCCGGTCGTGCAGGGCGGAGCGGCTCTCGACGTACTCGTAGGCGGTGGGGATTCCGTCCGCCCGCGCGAGGGTGATCAGGGCGAAGTGCAGGGCGGAGTCGGCCGTTTCGGTGTCGGACTCCAGGATGGCGAGGGCCTGATCGTGCAGCAGTGCCGCTTCGTGGTCGGCGAGGTAGGCCTGGGACTCCTGCCAGTTCGGGAGCTTGGTCCAGGTATCGAGGAGTTCGGCCGTGAGGTACGGGCGGAAGGCGGTGTCCGGACCGGTGGCGGCGGCCTCGCGTGCGATCTGGAGATGCTGGTCGGCGGCCGGTGTGACCAGGGTGAGTGTCTGCAGGGCCAGGGTGGTCTCGGCCGAGCGGAGGCTATCCGCGTGATCGTTCCAGAAGGCGCAGGAGTCCGCCCAGGTGGTGCACCTGATCCAGGCGGCGGCGAGATCGAGTGCGGCTTGGGGGAGGGCGAGCCAGGGTGGGGGTTCGCTGCCGGTCTCGTTGCACCACTGGGTCATGACTTGGGCCGTGTGTGCCTCGTCGGCCTGGTGGTGGGCGCGGAGCCGGAGGATGGCTGAGAAGGCTGCCGGATCGGTTGTTCCGGAGACCTGCGGCGCTGCCGCCAGGGCTATGAGGCTGCGGATGCCGAGTTCTGCATCGATGCTCGCGAGCTCCAGGCCTGCGCGTTGGACGGCGAGGTGCCGGGAAGCTTGCGGATGCGCGGAAAGTAGCTCTTCTGCGGCGGAATAGGCGGCAACGGCGTCGTGAGCAGGGGCAAGACCGGCGAGGTTGGTGAGGCAGGTGGCGAGGTTGGGGAGGTGGGCGGCGGGGCTGGCTTGGGCGAGGGTGCGGTAGAGGTTGGTGGCTTCGGTGATGGTGGTGAGTGCGCCGTTCCGGTCCCCGGCCTCGGCCTGGTGGTTGGCGAGGTTGTTGAGGGACATGGCGAGGTTGGGGAGGTGGGCGGCGGGGCTGGCTTGGGCGAGGGCCCGGTAGAGGCCGGTGGCTTCGGTGATGGTGGTCAGCGCGCCGTTCCGGTCCCCCGCCTCGGCCTGGTAGTTGGCGAGGTTGTTGAGGGAACCGGCGAGGTCGGGGAGGTGGGCGGCGGGGCTGGCTTGGGCGAGGGTGCGGTAGAGGTTGGTGGCTTCGGTGATGGTGGTGAGTGCGCCGTTCCGGTCCCCGGCCTCGGCTTGGCGGTTGGCGAGGTTGTTGAGGGACATGGCGAGGTCGGGGAGGTGGGCAGCGGGGCTGGCTTGGGCGAGGGCCCGGCAGATGGTGACGGCTTCGGTGATGGTGGTGAGTGCGCCGTTCCGCTCTCCGGTCTCGGCCTGGTGGTTGGCGAGGTTGTTGAGGGACAGGGCGAGGTGGGGGAGGTGGGCGGCGGGGCTGGCTTGGGCGAGGGAGCGGCGGATGGTGACGGCTTCCGTGATGGTGGTGAGTGCGCCGTTCCGGTCCCCGGTCTCGGCCTGGTGGTTGGCGAGGTTGTTGAGGGACATGGCGAGGTTGGGGAGGTGGGCGGCGGGGCTGGCTTGGGCGAGGGCGCGGTAGAGGTCGGTGGCTTCGGTGATGGTGGTGAGTGCGCCGTTCCGGTCCCCGGCCGCGGCCTGGTGGACGGCGAGGTTGGTGAGGGACATGGCGAGGTTGGCGAGGTAGGCGGCGGGGCTGGCTTGGGCGAGGGTGCGGTAGAGGTCGGTGGCTTCGGTGATGGTGGTGAGTGCGCCGTTCCGGTCCCCGGCCGCAGCCTGGTGGTTGGCGAGGTTGTTGAGGGAGCCGGCGAGGTCGGGGAGGTAGGCGGCGGGGCTGGCTTGGGCGAGGGTGCGGTAGAGGTCGGTGGCTTCGGTGATGGTGGTGAGTGCGCCGTTCCGGTCCCCGGCCGCGGCCTGTTGGGTGGCGAGGTTGTTGAGGGCCATGGCGAGGTTGGGGAGGTGGGCGGCGGGGCTGGCTTGGGCGAGGGTGCGGTAGAGGTTGGTGGCTTCGGTGATGGTGGTGAGTGCGCCGTTCCGGTCCCCGGCCGCAGCCTGGTGGTTGGCGAGGTTGTTGAGGGAGCTGGCGAGGTGGGGGAGCTGGGCGGCGGGGCTGGCTTGGGCGAGGGTGCGGTAGAGGTCGGTGGCTTCGGTGATGGTGGTAAGTGCGCCGTTCCGGTCCCCGGTCTCGGCTTGGCGGTTGGCGAGGTTGTTGAGGGACATGGCGAGGTGGGGGAGGTGGGCGGCGGGGCTGGCTTGGGCGAGGGTGCGGTAGAGGTCGGTGGCTTCGGTGATGGTGGTGAGTGCGCCGTTCCGGTCCCCGGTCTCGGCCTGTTGGGTGGCGAGGTTGGTGAGGGACATGGCGAGGTTGGGGAGGTAGGCGGCGGGGCTGGCTTGGGCGAGGGAGCGGCGGATGGTGACGGCTTCGGTGATGGTGGTGAGTGCGCCGTTCCGGTCCCCGGTCTCGGCCTGGTGGACGGCGAGGTTGTTGAGGGAGCCGGCGAGGTCGGGGAGGTGGGCGGCGGGGCTGGCTTGGGCGAGGGTGCGGTAGAGGTCGGCGGCTTCCTGTGACGATGCCAGGGCCTCCTCCCGTCGGCCGGCGCTGCTCAGCATGACGGCCACCCCCCTGAGCGCATCAGCGAGATCGGGCTGGAACGCCTCACCCGCGACGTCGACGAGCTCGCGGATCAGGATCACTCCCTCGTTCCCGGCTTCGGCCGCATGGGCGGACAATGTCCTGCACAGGTAGGGGTTTGCGTTCTCGAGCACCGTGGTGCCCTCGGACTGCGCCCTCAGAAGATCGACCAGCGCACGAGCCACGCGATACGCGGGATCCGACGGCTCACCCCGCATCCGAAGGTGGGCCACGAACTCCCGGTGGTACAACCGGTAGACCGCCTGCACGCCGTCGCTGTCCTCCACGACGTACCGGCCGTAGGTGTTGAGCAGCCAGTCCACGTCCTCCGGACCGTACGTGACCCCGTCCGGGCCGAGCGCGGAGGCCGCCGCCTCCCAGACGCCCTGCGCCGGCATGCCGTTCCCGACGCTCCACGCGAGCGCCATCAGGAGGTCCTCGGCTGCGGACGGCAGGAGTTCGCCGTCCCGCTTCCGTTGCGGCCCGCTCCTGAGGTCCTCCGTGAAGGCGGCGCTGATGGACAACGGAATGGCCGCCTCCCAATTCCGGTCCTCGTTGCCCGATGAGCTGAGATGCCTGATCACCGAGTCCGTCGCCATCCTGGCGAAGAGGAAGCTGCCGTCATGAGGAGCCGCTCGCTGTGCGATGCCCGACGCGACGGTCGCGGCGTCCCCGGGCGGCAGCTCGCGGGCCAGCCGTCGTCGGCAGTACTCCTCGATGTCGCGCTCCGTCCCGGCCTCGTCGTCCAGGTCGGTCGTCCGGGCCCGGGCGTCGACGAGGCGGTTCACCACTTGGTCCAGCGGTTCCCGGAGATCCCCCTGCGGCCGGAAGGACCGTCCCCGGGAGCCCAGCAGTACGCACGCCAGCCGGCTCAGGGGCGCCAGGAGCTGTTCGATGATCGCGAAGTCCTGCTCCGGGGCCGCCTCGTCCAGGCCGTCCAGGACCAGCACCAGGTGCGCTGGGGCGCCGGGCCAGCCCCGTTCCACCTCGTCGATCAGGGCGGCGGGGGTCTGCGGAGGGTCCACGTTCAGCCGGCGGGCGATGGCCTCGGCCAGGTGCTGCACCGTGAAGCCCCGCAGGTGCAGCGAGACGTGCACCGACCCCTCACCCGGGTCCGGATCTTCCTTCGTGAGCGGCCTGTGCGCCACGATGCTCGCCCGGTGTTCCCGGTCGGACAGCGTGGCGATCCGCCCGAGGACGGCCGATTTACCGCTGCCGGCGCTCCCCGTCACCAGGAACAGGCCGGGCTGCCCCGTGCCCATCCACTCCACGATGTCCCCGAGCACCCGGCGCCGGCCGCTGAAGAACCACCCCTCGTCGGTCCGGGCGGCTCCGCGAGCCGCCTGGACCAGGTGCTCCACCAGCTCCGGCTCCGGAGCGGCCCTGCGGAGCGGATTGGCGAACATCGGGAGGTCCCGGCCGGTCATGGCCTCGAGCGGACGGTGGCCGACCTCCTCGGGCCACTGCGTGAGCAGGGTCTTGATGACCGTGCTCCCGCTGATCTGCTCGTTGCGGCGGCTCCACTCGTGGCGGTACGCATCCGTCTGCGGCCCGTCGCGCAGCAGGCGGCCGAAGGAATCGAGGAGGATGCCGGCGGCCTCCGCCTCCTCCTGGGGGCGGCAGCTGGCGATCACTCCGAGCCAGGCGGACCTGCCCGGGGGGAGGTTCTTCGCCGACAGCTTGTTCAGGGCCTTCTGCAGGGACTCCCAGACGCCCGCGCCGGCATGGCACGTGTCGATGAGGAGTAAGACCTGGTCCGCCCTGCCGAGCAGGGCGGCCGCGGTGAGCTCCGTTGCCGAGAACGTCTCGCCCTCGTACTCGGCGTTCTCGGTGTCGCACAGCGCCAGCCGCAGCTCCCCGTCGTCCAGCACGCCGTGCCCGGACCACATCACGACGGCGGGTCCGTTGCGGCCGCCCCGCCCCCAGTCCACCGCCCACTCCCGGACGGGCGCACCGATCGCGTTCCACTGCGGATCGGCCAGCACCGTCGCCGTGTACCCGTGCCCCTCCAGCAGCTCGCACAGCTCCCGCATCTGCTCGGTCGCCCCGGTCAGCCGCCGGAACCTCGGCTTCTCGTACCGCTCGACCACGACCCCCAGGGCCGTGCCCCGGATGCCCTCGGATGCCTCACTCACCGGCTTCCCCCACCACCGTCAGCGCCGTCACGGTCGTCTCCGCGCGCGCGGTCACCCGTACGGCCAGCCGGTACGCGCCCGGCTCCGGGGCCGGGAAGGCCACGGTGTAGCGGCCCTCGCCCAGGGGGCGCACCGTGCGGGAGAGCGGCGCGGTGCCGTCGGCCGGGCGGAGTTCCGCCGTGAGGTGGAGTGCGTCGTGGTCGGGGACCTCCGGCGGGACCGTGACCGTGACCTCGTACGGATCGCCCGGGGCCGGCAGCGAGGGGGCCAGGACGCCCAGCGTGATGTCGCCGTCCTCCCCGCCCCGGTGGAACGGCCGTTCGTGGCCGAGCAGGCCGCACAGGGCGTCCCGTACGCCCCTGTTGTTCTGCAGGGAGCCGTGCTGCTCGCACGGGGTGTGGGCCTCGGGCACGGCGTAGTCCGTGTTGTCGGCGTTCGCGGGGCGGGCCGAGAGGCGGGGGACCGTGCCGTCACCGTGCTCGTAGACACTGTCGATGTCCCACAGCGGGGTCAGGGCGTCGCCGGAGAGCTCCGCCGTGGTGAGCGTCGGCTGGCGGATACCGGTGATGGCGTGCAGCGGGGTCGGCTCGGGCCGGCCGGCCGCCGCGCGGCGCAGGTCCGCGTGGAAGAGTGCCGCGTCCGCCAGCAGCCCGGGGTCGACGCCCGGCAGACCGGTCAGCTCACGGGCGTACACGAGACCTCCGGGAGCCGTGACGCACGCGTAGTCGGGGGCCAGCTGGTGCAGGGAGGGCAGGCTGCGGGCGAAGGCGCTGAGGTCGACGCCGAGCGGGCCCCACCCCTTGCGGAGGCCGTTCACCAGGTGGGCCAGGGCGTCCAGCGAGCCGCGGTGCGGGGTGCCCAGGGTGATCAGACGGCGGGTGGTCTCGTGTCCGCCGAGCAGCTCCACGTACTGGCGGGCGATCAGCCCGCCCATGGAATGGCAGATGAAGACGACGCGGGCGTCCCGGCGCTCGGCCGCCGAGTCCTGCCAGCGCTCCAGGGCGCGGTCGACGACCTCCTTGAGCCGCTCCGCGTTGTAGCGGCAGGACAAACGCCAGTCGTACGCGAAGGGGACCAGGTTCTCCCCGCGCGTGAGCGTGAAGGACCGCTCCAGCCAGCCCAGCAGGTCCGTGTAGCCGTCGACCGGCTGCCAGAGTCCGGGGAGGGCGTGCACGTCGGGCATGACGCCGATGGGGACGACCCCGTCGCCGGGGTGGTCGTTTCCGATGTCCCTCGGGAGGCGCAGCCCCTTCACCGAGCCGCCGACGGTCCGCAGTGCTCGCGCCAGGGCGCCGCCGGACAGGTCCCAGACCGGTTTGCCGTCGGCGTTCGCCAGTCGGCTGCCCATGATGCCCGGCAGTACCACTACAAGATCGTTCACCCGTGCGCGTGACATGCGTGCCCCCGCCGACTCGTTGCTGGACCAGTCAGCGTATGACGACGGCGCCCCCGCCCGGAGGGTGTTCCGGGCGAGGGCGCCGTATCGAGTGGCTGCCGCGGGGGCGTGAGCCCTACAGGCCGAGTTCGACCTCGAACTCGCCGGCCTCGAGGATCGCCTTGACGGCCGAGAGGTACCGGGCCGCGTCCGCGCCGTCCACCAGGCGGTGGTCGTAGGACAGGGTCAGGTACGTCATGTCGCGGGCGCCGATGACGGTGCCCTCGGCGGTCTCCAGGACCACCGGGCGCTTCACCGTGGCACCGATGCCCAGGATGGCGACCTGGTTCGGGGGCACGATGACCGTGTCGAACAGCGCACCGCGCGAGCCGGTGTTGCTGATGGTGAAGGTCGCGCCCGACAGCTCGTCCGGCGTGATCTTGTTGCCGCGGACCTTGGCGGCCAGGTCGGCGGTCGCCTTGGAGATGCCCGCCAGGTTGAGGTCACCGGCACCCTTGATGACCGGGGTCATCAGGCCCTTCTCGGAGTCCACGGCGATGCCGATGTTCTCCGAGTCGAAGTAGGTGATGGTGCCCTCGTCCTCGTTGATCCGGGCGTTGACGACCGCGTGGGCCTTCAGCGCCTGGGCCGCGGCCTTGACGAAGAACGGCATCGGCGAGAGCTTGACGCCCTCACGGGCCAGGAACGCGCCCTTGGCCTTCTCGCGCAGCTTCATGATCTTGGTGATGTCCACCTCGACCACGGAGCTGAGCTGAGCCTGCGAGTGCAGGGCCTTCATCATGTTGTCGCCGATGACCTTGCGCATGCGGGTCATCTTGACCGTCTGACCGCGCAGCTCGGAGACCGCGGCGGCCGGAGCCTTCGCGGCCGGAGCGGCGGCCGGAGCCGGGGCGGCGGCAGCGGCCTTGGCGGCCTCGGCGGCGGCCAGGACGTCCTGCTTGCGGATACGGCCACCGACACCGGTGCCCGAGACCGTGGACAGGTTGACGCCGGACTCCGAGGCGAGCTTGCGCACCAGCGGGGTCACGTACGCGGCCTCGTCACCGGCGGACGCCGGGGCGGCGGCCGGAGCCGGGGCAGCGGGGGTGACCGGAGCCGGAGCGGCCACCGGGGCGGCGGCCTGGACCGGAGCCGGGGCGGCGACCGGAGCGGCCGGGGCGACCGGAGCCGGAGCGGCGACCGGGGCGGCGGCCTGGACCGGAGCCGGGGCGGCGACGGGGGCGGCGGGAGCCGGAGCGGCCGCGGGGGCCGGGGCGGCAGCCGGAGCCGGGGCGGCCGGGGCGGCACCGGCGGCGCCGATGACGGCCAGGACGGTGCCGACCTCGGCGGTCTCGTCCTCGTTGATCCGGATCTCCAGCAGGGTGCCGGAGACCGGCGCGGGGATCTCGGTGTCGACCTTGTCCGTGGAGACCTCGAGCAGCGGTTCGTCGGCCTCGATGGACTCGCCGACCTGCTTCAGCCAGCGGGTGACGGTGCCCTCGGTGACGGACTCGCCCAGCGCGGGGAGCACGACATCGGTGCCCGACGCGGCCGGAGCGGCAGCGGGAGCCTCGGCAGCGGGAGCCGGGGCCGCGGGGGCCTCGGCGACCGGAGCCGGAGCGGCCTCGGCGGCCGGGGCGGCGGCCGGCTCGGCGGCGGGAGCCGCGGCAGCGGCCGGAGCGCCGGAGCCGTCGTCGATGACGGCCAGCTCGGCGCCGACCTCGACGGTCTCGTCCTCGGCGACCTTGATGGAGGCCAGGATGCCCGACACGGGGGAGGGGATCTCGGTGTCGACCTTGTCGGTCGAGACCTCGAGCAGCGGCTCGTCGGCCTCGACGCGCTCGCCCTCGGCCTTCAGCCAGCGGGTGACAGTGCCCTCGGTGACGCTCTCACCGAGCGCCGGAAGGGTTACGGAAACCGACATGGTTTCAGTTGCTCCTAACGAAAGTGCGGAAGTGGTCGTCGCGCCCGTGACGAATTAGTCGTGGGAGTGAAGCGGCTTGCCGGCCAGGGCCAGGTGGGCCTCGCCCATCGCTTCGTTCTGGGTCGGGTGCGCGTGGATGAGCTGCGCGACCTCGGCCGGAAGAGCTTCCCAGTTGTAGATCAGCTGGGCCTCGCCGACCTGCTCGCCCATCCGGTCACCGACCATGTGGACGCCGACCACGGCACCGTCCTTGACCTGGACGAGCTTGATCTCGCCCGCGGTCTTGAGGATCTTGCTCTTGCCGTTGCCAGCCAGGTTGTACTTCAGGGCCACGACCTTGTCCGCGCCGTAGATCTCCTTGGCCTTGGCCTCGGTGATGCCGACGGAAGCGACCTCGGGGTGGCAGTAGGTGACGCGCGGGACACCGTCGTAGTCGATCGGGACGGCCTTGAGGCCGGCCAGACGCTCCGCCACCAGGATGCCCTCGGCGAAGCCGACGTGCGCGAGCTGGAGGGTCGGGACGAGGTCACCGACGGCCGAGATGGTCGGCACGTTGGTCTGCATGTACTCGTCGACCAGGACGTAGCCGCGGTCCATCGCGACGCCCTGCTCCTCGTAGCCCAGACCCTGCGAGACGGGGCCGCGGCCCACGGCCACCAGCAGCACCTCGGCCTCGAAGGTCTTGCCGTCGACCAGCGTCACGCGGACGCCGTTCTCGGTGTACTCGGCCTTGTCGAAGAAGGTGCCCAGGTTGAACTTGATGCCGCGCTTGCGGAACGCGCGCTCCAGCAGCTTCGAGCTGTTCTCGTCCTCGACCGGCACGAGGTGCTTGAGGCCCTCGATGACGGTGATGTCGGAGCCGAAGGACTTCCACGCCGAGGCGAACTCGACGCCGATGACGCCGCCGCCCAGGACGATCGCCGACTCGGGGACGCGGTCCAGGACCAGGGCGTGGTCCGAGGAGATGATGCGGTTGCCGTCGATGTTCAGGCCCGGCAGCGACTTCGGCACGGAGCCGGTCGCCAGCAGGATGTGGCGGCCCTGGATGCTCCGGCCGTTCACGTCGACGGAAGTCGGGGAGGAGAGGCGGCCCTCTCCCTCGATGTAGGTCACCTTGCGGGAGGCGACCAGGCCCTGCAGACCCTTGTACAGGCCCGAGATGACCTCGTCCTTGTACTTGTGGACACCCGCGATGTCGATCCCCTCGAAAGAGGTCTTGACACCGAACTGGGCGGCTTCACGAGCCTGGTCCGCGATCTCGCCCGCGTGCAGCAGAGCCTTCGTGGGGATGCAGCCGTTGTGCAGGCAGGTGCCGCCGAGCTTGTTCTTCTCGATCAGGGCAACGTCCAGACCCAGCTGGGATGCGCGCAGCGCCGCGGCGTAACCGCCACTGCCACCGCCGAGGATCACTAGGTCGAAAACGGTGCTGGCGTCGTTCGCCACGTCACGTCCTCCATGCATGTGCGCCGGGCACCGGTCCTCTGTGACCGGGCGGCGGCTGGTAATCGGCCGCTTGTTTCTTCGGCCCTGTGGTGGGGGCCCTGTCCTGCCGAGAACCCATCTTCGCATTTGTCGGGGGAACGCGGGACGCCGGGCCCACGATGTGATCGGGCGATCCACCCGGACCGAGGGTTACCGATGCGTAGGTACCTACGGAGATACCTACCGATTCCTTGAGGTTTCGCCGTGAGACGGACGCGCACGGCACACGGACGGACGCACCCCGGGCCCTGACCCGGCCCGGGGTGCGTCACGTCACATCACTCGTGGTACGTCAGCCCAGGTCGCCCGTGGCCGTGCGCTCGGCCAGCCGCACCAGGGTGCGCACGGCGGAGCCGGTGCCGCCCTTGGGGGTGTAGCCGTGCGGCGCGCCCTCGTGGAAGGCCGGGCCGGCGATGTCGAGGTGGGCCCAGGTGATGCCCTCGCCGACGAACTCCTGCAGGAAGAGGCCGGCCACCAGGCCGCCGCCCATGCGGACACCCATGTTCGCGATGTCGGCGGTGGGGGAGTCCATGGTCTTGCGCAGCTCGGCGGGGAGCGGCATCGGCCAGGAGGACTCGCCGACCTCCTCGGCGATCTCGTGGATCGAGGTGCGGAAGGCGTCGTCGTTCGCCATGATCCCGAAGGTGCGGTCGCCGAGGGCGAGCACCATCGCGCCGGTCAGGGTCGCGACGTCGACGATCGCGTCCGGGTTGTCCTCGGAGGCCTTGGTCAGGGCGTCACCGAGGACCAGGCGGCCCTCGGCGTCCGTGTTGAGGACCTCGACGGTCTTGCCGCTGTACATGCGCAGCACGTCACCGGGCTTGGTGGCGGAGCCGGACGGCATGTTCTCGGCGAGCGCGAGCCAGCCGGTGACGTTGACCCGCAGGCCCAGCTTCGCGGCCGCGACGACGGAGGCGAAGACGGCGGCGGCGCCGGCCATGTCGCACTTCATCGTCTCGTTGTGGCCGGCCGGCTTCAGGGAGATGCCGCCCGAGTCGTAGGTGATGCCCTTGCCGACGAAGGCCAGGGTCTTCTCCGCCTTGGGGTGGGTGTAGGTGAGCTTCACCAGGCGCGGCGGGTTCTCGGAGCCCTTGCCGACGCCCATGATGCCGCCGAAGCCACCCTTGACCAGGGCCTTCTCGTCCAGGACCTGGACCTTGATGCCGTTCTCCTTCGCGGCCGCGGAGGCGACCGCGGCGAAGGCCTCGGGGGTCAGGTCGTTCGGCGGGGTGTTCACCAGGTCGCGGGCGATGTTGACCTCGGTGGCCACGACCGCGGCGCGCTCGACGGCGGCCTTGTGCTCCTTGTCGCGGGGCTTGGCGCCCAGCAGGGCCACCTCGGCCAGCGGGGCCTTCGGGGCCGCGCCCTTGGCCTCCTTGCGGACCTTGTTCTCGCCGCCCTGGTAGGCGGTGAAGGCGTACGCGCCCAGCAGCGCGCCCTCGGCGACGGCGGTGACGGCCGAGGCGTCCTCGAGCGGGAGCGCGAAGGCGGCCTTCTTGCTGCCGTGCAGCGCGCGGGCGGCGGCGCCGGCGGCGCGGCGCAGCACCTCCTCGTCGAACGACTCGTCCTTCTCGGGGACGGAGCCGAGCCCCACCGCCAGCACGACCGGGACCTTGAGGCCTGCCGGGGCCGGCAGCTTGGTGATCTCGCCTTCGGCCCCCGAGGCGCCGAGCGCGTCGAGGACGCCGGCGAGCTTACCGTCGTAAGCCTTGTCCACGGCCTCGGCGCCCGCGGCGACGATCGGCCCCTTGGGGCCCTTCGCCACGCCGACGACGAGGGCGTCGGCGCGGAGCGTCGCCGCGCCGGCAGTGCTGAGAGTCAGAGCAGTCACGGTGGTGAAGTCTCGCTTCCGTTTGTGTATGTGGGCCGAGTGGGTGGACGGCCATCCGTAGCGATCGTATTCGGGCCCGACGGCCGCCAGAAATGAGCCTACGCGCACGCGCTCGTCCGTACGTCACTCGAAGGTTTGGCAAGTTGTTCGATCAAGACGCCATCAGGTTCACCCATCTGTGGACTCTGCTCCAGGTTTGCCTCGTAGACCTGACGAGGTCCGAGAGACTCGGTCCACTCTCGCAAGGGGACGCGGGGTTCCTTTGCATGATTTCCACAGAGCCTCCCAGGCCCGGCGCTCCGCCAGGGCCGAGTCGAGGGACGCCTGCGGGGGGAAAGGCCGAAATGGTCAACAAGAATCGGATGAACAGGGTCGCGGCGATGATGGCCGCAGCCGCCCTGGTGTCCGTGGCAGTACCCGCCGCGACCGCCACGGCGGCCGTGACACCGCGCATCGACCTGAAGGTGCTGGTCGTCGACGACGGCGGCAGCTCGGTCGAGGCGATCACCGCGGAACTCCGCGACACGGGGGTGCCCTACACCCGCGTCCAGCTGGGCAGCAGCGGCCGCCCGGTCATCAACGCGGGCTTCCTCAGCGACACCGTGGACGGCCGTCCGCGCGCCAAGTACCAGGGTGTCGTCCTGCCGAACGAGAACCCGTTCGGCGAGGGCTCGGCCGAGATGGCCGCGCTCGCCGCCTACGAGACGACGTACGGGATCCGCCAGGTCGACGCCTACACCTGGTCCCACCCGGGAGTCGGGCTGGAATACACCGACAACGGGGGCTACAGCGGCCAGCTCGACGGCACCCAGGCCGCCGTCACCACCGCGGGCAAGGCCGGCCCGTTCGCCTACCTCGGCGGCCAGGTCACCTTCGAGGACAACTCCGCGCTCGTCCCCGAGAGCTTCGGGTTCATGGGCAAGCCCCGGCCCGGCTACACCAGCTACCTGGACGCCCCGGTCGGTACCGGACGCGCCTCGCTCGTCGGCGAGTACACCCACGACGGACGCAGCGAACTGGTCGTCACCTTCGGCTACAACCAGTACCAGCAGCAGTTCCGGCTGCTCGCCCGCGGCATCGTCGACTGGCTGACCCAGGGGGTGCACCTCGGCCAGAGCCGCAACTACTTCGCGGTCCACGTCGACGACGTCTTCGCCCCCGACGCCCGCTGGAACAAGGACCTGAACTGCACGCCGGGCGACTACGCCTGCGCGGGCGGCGAGGGCAAGGAGAGCACCATCCGGATGTCCGCCGCCGACGCCGTGTACGCGGCGCAGTGGCAGACCTCCAAGAGCTTCAAGCTCGACATGCTCTTCAACGGCGGAGCCGGCGAGGAGTGGAAGGCCGAGAACGGCGGCGTCGACGCGATGACCGCCCAGCTCGTCGCCGACCGCGCCAAGTACCGCTGGATGAACCACACCTACACCCACCCGTTCCTCGGCTGCATCCAGAACACCGCCGTCACCCCGTGGACCTGTACGAAGAACGCCGCCGGCGCGATCCAGTACATGAGCCGCGCCGAGATCTCCGCCCAGATCCGCGACAACAACAACTGGGCCGCGTCCAAGGGGATCACCCTCGACCGGACCGAGCTGGTCACCGGCGAGCACTCCGGGCTCAAGACCGGGCCGCAGCAGCCCGCGGACAACCCCAACCTGGCCGGCGCCCTCGCCGACAACGGGGTCAAGTGGGCCGGCAGCGACAACTCCCGCGAACCCGCGCAGCGAGCGGTCGGCTCCGCCCTCACGGTCCCCCGGCACCCGATGAACGTGTACTACAACACGGGCACCAACGCCGAGATGGCCGACGAGTACAACTGGATCTACACCAGCCGCGCCCACGGCGGCAGCGGCATCTGCGAGGACAACCCGGGCACCTCCACCTGCCTGCCGGCCCCGCTGGACGTCAACACCGGCTACCTCAGCACCATCGTCCCGGCCGAGGCCCGCACCGCCCTGCGCCACGTCCTGGCCAACGACCCGCGGCCGCACTACGTCCACCAGTCCAACCTCGCCGAGGACCGCACCCTCTACCCCGTGCTCAACCAGGTCCTCGACACCTACCGCGCCCTCTACGCCCCCAGCGCTCCGATCGTCAACCAGAGCATGAAGGACACCGGCGTCGAGTTCCAGCGCCGCGCCGCCTGGGACAAGGCACTCGCGGACGGCAAGGTCACCGCCTACCGCATCGGCAACGACGTCACCATCAAGGCGCCCTCCGGAGTCGTCGCCCCGGTCACCGCTCCCAACGGCACCAAGAAGCAAATGCTGCTCGGCACCGCCGACTTCGGCACCGCGTACGCCGGCAACCGCTCCACCTGGACTGGTCCCGAGCTGCTCCAGAGCGCCGTCACGCTCAAGCTGCCCAGCTGACCGACCCGCAAGCCAACACCAGTACCACCTAGCGCCGGCGCTCCGCGAACCCACGGGCGCCGGCCCCTTTTCCGTCCTGGGGGGACACACCGCATGAGTCATGGGCGTCACGTCACCATGCTCACCGAAGGCACCTATCCGCACGTCCACGGGGGCGTCAGCACCTGGTGCGACCAACTGGTACGAGGCATGCCGGAGGTCGACTTCAACGTCATAGCCCTGACCGGCTCCGGACGCGAGCCGGTCACCTGGGAACTGCCCCGCAACGTCTACCGGCACACGTCCTTCCCGCTCTGGGGACCGCTCCCCTCGCGCATCCGCCGGTCGGGCCTGCGCGGCAGGGCGCAGCGCCGCTTCACCGAGGTCTACGAGAGCTTCCTGCTCTCCCTCCTCGACCCCGCGGGCGATCCCGCCCGGCACACCTTCTCCGAGGCCCTGCGCGAACTGACCGTCCTCGCCCGGGCCGGGAAACTCGCACCGGCCCTGCGTTCCGAATCGGTTCTGCGCCTGCTGATGAACGTATGGACCCGCCCCGGTCTCGCCACCGCCGAGGCCGAGCCCACCATCCACGACGCGCTCACCGCCACCGACCTGCTGGAACACGCGCTGCGCCCGCTGAGCGTCCGGATCCCGCCCGACAGCGTCGCGCACGCCGTCAGCAGCGGACTGGCCACCCTCCCGGCCCTCGCCGCCAAATACCTCGACGGGGTTCCCTTCCTGCTCACCGAGCACGGCATCTACCTCCGCGAGCGCTACCTCGGCTACCGCAGCGCCGCCCAGCGCTGGCCCGTCAAGGCGCTCATGCTCGGCTTCTACCGCGAGCTCAACACCGAGGGCTACCGGCAGGCCGACCTGATCACCCCCTGCAACCAGTACAACCGCCGCTGGGAGGAGCGCGGAGGCGCCGAGTCGGAACGTATCCGCACCGTCTACAACGGCGTCGACCCGCACGCCTTCCCCGAGGCCGGCCCCGAACCGGACGTGCCCACCCTCAGCTGGTGCGGCCGCGTCGACCCGATCAAGGACCTCGAAACCCTCATCCGGGCCTACGCCTTCATGCGCGAGGAGCTGCCCGCCCTGAGGCTGCGCCTCTTCGGCCCCGTCCCGCCCGGCTGCGAGGAGTACAAGCTCCGCCTGGAGAAGCTCGCCGCCGAACTCGGCGTGAGCGACGGGATCACCTACGAGGGCCGCATCGAGCAGGTGGCCCGGGCCTACGCGGCCGGCAGCGTCGTCATGCTCTCCTCCATCAGCGAGGGCTTCCCCTTCAGCATCATCGAGGCCATGTCCTGCGGCCGCACCACCGTCTCCACCGACGTCGGCGGAGTCCGCGAGGCCGTCGGCGACACCGGCCTCGTCGTACCGCCGCGCGAGCCCGAGACCATGGCCCGCGCCACCCTCGCCCTGCTCCGCGACGACGAACGCCGGGCCGAGCTGGGCCGGATGTCCCGCAAGCGGGTGGTGGAGAAGTTCACCCTCCACCAGTCCGTGGACGGCTTCCGGCACATCTACCGCGAACTCGCCGGCCAGCCCGTCCTGCCCGTCCACGCGGGCGACGAATGGACCCAGCGGCTCGCCGATCCCTGGTATCGCGAACTCGCCGCCGACGGGAGCCTGTGGTGAGCGGATCCCTCTGGCTGAAACCGCCCGGTCCGGGCACGGGCACCGGCCCCGCCGCCGACACGCTCCCGGCCATCCCCCGGCCGCGGCGCGACGGCCCCGGCGCCACCGCCGCCGACCCGATGGACGAACTCGCCGAGCGCCTCGACGCGTTCATCGCCTCCGCCGTCCACCCCGACGAGATCGCCGCCATCCTCGAGTCCGACGGCATGACGGACGAGTACATCCGGCTCACCTACGGCCGGCACGACTCCTTCGGACTCGCCGAGGAACTCTTCGCCCGGGTGCCCCGCTCCTTCCCGGAGCCGGGCGCCGCCCCCGACCCCTGGAAGGTCTCCCTCACCGCCTGTCTCCTGCGCGGGGTGATCTTCGCCCTGCCCGGCCTGGCCTACCTGCTCGGCGCGCCCCTGCTCGAAGGCCCGCAGGACCGCCTCGGCCTGCCCGCCGGAACGCTCACCCTGCTCGCCGGTGCGCTCATCGGCTGGGTCTGGGACCAGACCCTCTCCCACCGGGCCTACTCCTGGCTCGGCCTCGGCGACCGCGGCGCCGCCGGGCGGACCCTGCTCGTCGGCGCGCCCGTCGGATCCCTGCTGGGCACCGCCGCCGCACTGGCCGTGCCCGGCGGGCCGCCCTTCTCCTACGCCTTCGCCGCCGGACAGGCCCTCTACGTCGGGGCCGCCACCGTCCTGCTCGTCCTCGGCCGGGAACGGGTCCTGCTCGCCGCACTCGCCCCGATGGCCGCCGGAGCGCTGCTCGTGCTCTTCGTCGACCTGCCCGTGCCCGTAAGGGTGTCCCTCCTCGTGGTGTCCCTGCTGGCCGCCTGCACCATGGCCGTACGGCAGCTCCCGCTGGCCGACGGGCTACGGGCCGCCGCCCACCGGATCCGCGGCTGGGCGGACCGCCGGCCCGGCAAGGACGGCCCCGTGCGCTGGCAGATGCTGCGCGGAGCCGAGGAGGAGTTCGCACACCGCGGGCCCCGGCTCGGGGACTCGGTCCCGTACGGGGTCTTCGGCCTCGGCACCGGACTGCTCGTGCTGTACGCCGCCCTCGGGGAGGTGCTCGCCGGCGGACCCGCCGAGGCGGTCGCCGCCCCCTCCGCGGTTGCCCTCACCCTCAGCATGGGCCCTGCCGAATGGCTGCTCCACCGGTTCCGCAGCGGCAGCCTCTCCGGGCTCCAGGGGGCCCGCTCGCCCCGGGCCTTCCGGCGGCGGATGCTCGCCACCCTCGGCCGGTGCCTCGCCCTCTACCTGACGGTCCTGCTGGCCCTCGGGCTGACCGGCACCCTGCTCTGGCCGGACGCCCCCGTCCTCACCGGAGTCCGCATCGCGACCCTGCTGCTGCTCGGGGCCGTCATGTGGACCGGGCTGCTCCTGCAGTCCTTCGGGGCGGTCCGGCCCGCGGCCGTGGTCTGCGCCTCCGCCGCCGTCGCCCAGAGCCTGGCCCTGCTGACCGGACTGGGCCAGCCCCGGGCGGTCCAGCTGGTGGTCGCGGGCGCGGCCGCCGCCGTACTGGCCGCCCTGGTCTGCCTGCTCCTCGGCCGCGCGACCGCCCACCGATGACGCACGATCCGTACGCCACGCCCGAGGAGAAGGACCCCATGCTGCTGGTGCCCCTGTACGAGCATCCCGCCGACCGGCCGGAGGCCTGGGAGCGGCTCATCCGCTCCGCGGGCCGGCTGCACTCGGTGGTGCTCAACCCCGACAGCGGGCCGGGTGCCGCCCGCGACGAGCGGTTCGCCCTCGTCGCCGAGCGGCTGCGCGAGGCCGGCGTACCCGTCCTCGGGTACGCCGACACCGACTACGGGAGGCGCCCGCACGCCGAGGTGGTGCAGGACCTGCTGCGCCACCGCGACTGGTACGCCGCCGACGGGGCCTTCCTCGACCAGGCCTCCGCCGACCCGGAGCTGCTCCCGCACTACGGGCGCCTGGCGGTCGCCGCCCGTGCCGCGGGCGCCCGCACCCTCGTCCTCAACCACGGGGTCCACCCGCACCCCGGCTACGCCGAACTCGCCGACCTCCTCGTCACCTTCGAGGGACCCTGGGACGCCTACCGGAACGCGGACGCCGCGCCGTCCTGGACGGCGGACCACCCGGCCCAGCGGTTCTGCCACCTCGTGTACGCCGTCCCGCCGGGCGCGCTCGCCGCCCGGCTCGCCGAGGAACTCGCCGCCGAACGCGGGGCCGGGGTGCACTGCGCCGTCCCCGGCAGCGGCGCGCACCCCTGGGGCACCCTCCCGTACGAGCTGGAGGCGGCGGGATGAGAAGGGTCGGACTCCTGCTGGCCGTCCCCCTGCTGCTGCTCGCCGCCTGTACGTCGCAGCCGGAACCGGAACGGGACGAACTGTCGTCCGACCCGGCGCCGGGTCAGCGGTGGCAGCCGAAGCCGGGAGTCGGCTGGCAGTGGCAGCTCACCGGGAAGCTCGACACCACGGTGAAGGCGGCCGTGTACGACGTCGACGGGTTCAACACCACCAAGGAACAGATCGCCACCCTGAAGAAGGCCGGCCGCAAGACCATCTGCTACATCTCCACCGGTGCCTGGGAGGACTTCCGGCCGGACGCCGACGCCTTCCCGAAGGCGCTGCTGGGGGAGGGCAACGGCTGGGAGGGCGAGCGCTGGCTCGACATCCGGCGCGCCGCCGAGCTGGAACCGCTGATGGGGAAACGGTTCGACATGTGCAGGGAGAAGGGCTTCGACGCGGTGGAGCCCGACAATATGGACGGCTACGCCAACCGGTCCGGCTTCCCGCTGACCGCCGACGACCAGCTGAAGTACAACCGTCTGGTCGCCCGGCTCGCGCACGACCGGGGCATGTCGGTCGGGCTGAAGAACGACCTGGACCAGATCCCGCAGCTGGTGGCCGACTTCGACTTCGCGGTGAACGAGCAGTGCATGGAGTACGAGGAGTGCGAGCGGTACGCCCCGTTCATCGACGCGGGCAAGGCCGTCTTCCACGTCGAGTACGAGGGCCGGCTGAGCCGGTGGTGCCCGGCGGCGCGCGAGGCGAAGCTCAGCTCCCTGCAGAAGCGCTACGACCTGGACGCCTGGCGCCAGGTCTGCCGCTAGCCCGGCCGCCTCTGAGCCCCGCCGGGGGTGAAACATGACGGTGGCTAGGCCAGGGGGAGGATGGCGTGGACGCGGTAGCCGCCGCCGTAGCGGGGGCCCGCGAAGCAGGAGCCGCCCAGGGCGCCCGTGCGTTCGCGCATGCCGAGGAGACCGTGCCCGCCCCCCGGATCGGCAGGCTCCGCCGCCCCGTCGGCCGCCTGGCCGCCGTCGTCCAGGACCGTCACCTCCACCGAGGGCCCGACCCGGACCACGCTGACCTCGGCCTTCGCCCCCGGGCCCGCGTGCTTGCGTACGTTGGTCAGCGCCTCCTGGATCACCCGGTACGCAGCCAGGTCCACGGCCGCCGGCAGCGGTCCCGGCTCCCCGTCCACCTGGACGATGACCTCCACCGGTAGCCCGGCGTGCCGGAAGGTGTCCACCAGCTCGCCCAGGACACCGAGCCCCGGCGCGGGCTCCGTCGGCGCCTCCGGGTCGCCGGACTGCCGCAGCAGCCCGACCGTGGCCCGCAGTTCGTTCAGCGCCGACCGGCTGGCGTCCCGTACGTGCGCCAGCGCCTCCTTCGCCTGGTCCGGGCGCTTGTCCATGACGTGCGCGGCGACTCCCGCCTGCACGTTGACCAGGGCGATGTGATGGGCGACCACGTCGTGCAGGTCCCGGGCGATCCGCAGCCGCTCCTCGGCGACCCGCCGCCTGGCCTCCTCGTCCCGGGTCCGCTCGGCGCGCTCGGCCCGTTCCCGGATGGCGTCGACGAAGGCCCGCCGGCTGCGCACGGCGTCCCCGGCGGCCGCGGCCATCCCGGTCCAGGCGAAGATCCCGAGGTTCTCCTGCGCGTACCAGGGCAGCGGCCCGGCGAGCATGGCCACGCCCGTCAGCCCCGCCATGGTGAGCAGCCCGATCCGCCAGGTCGTCGGCCGGTCGGTGTGGGCGGCCACCGTGTACAGGGCGATCACCGTGCACATGGCGACGGGCGCCCGGGGCTCCCCGGTGGTCAGCTCCAGAAGGGACAGTCCGCAGGTCACGGCGAGCACGGTGCGCGGCTGCCGGCGCCGGAACACCAGGGCGGCCGCGCCGAGCAGCATCAGCAGCAGTGAGAAGGGTTCGGGGGTGCGGGTCCCGAAGGTGGGCCCGTGGGGCCCGTGCGGATCGGCGAAGGAGCCGACGACCATGGCCACGAACGCCCCGAACGCCAGCACGGCATCGGTGGCGAGCGGATGGGCCCGCATCCACTGCCGGGTGGGGGCGAACCGCCCGAGGTCTGTCGTCACCCGGATACGGTACGGCCTGATCCGGCGGCGTCCCCTACGGCGGCTGGTGCCCCACCGTCACGCGGGAGCGCACGCGGCCACCCCACTGCGCCCGCACCACGCACACCGCCATGACCGCGGCGATGGCCGCGAGGTGCTCCTTGCCCGCCAGATTGTCCTTGATCAGCACCTCGACGATCATCGCCAGGACCACCAGGGCGGCGGTCGGGTACGCCCGGTAGCGCCAGCAGACGTAGATGGCGAGCCCGACCACCGCCGCCGAGGGCCCGGTGTCGTTGACGATCCGGTCGGACACCGGCAGGCCGAGGGGATGGTCGGGTCCCAGCGCGAGCCCGATCCGCGCGAACGTGGTCCCGGCGAGCGTGGCGACGTAGCCGACCAGCAATGTGCGCCACCAGCCGATGCAGATCTCGGCGATGCCGAAGACGAGCAGGATCTGCGCGAGCGCCCCCCACACCGGCAGGTCCAGGGCCGGGACGAACAGGGACAGGGGGGTGCGCAGGAGAGCCAGCCAGAAGGGGTCGACGGCCTTGACCGAGCCGAGGTCCTGGACCGGCTGGAAGCCCCAGGAGGTGTTCTGCACGATCTGGAAGACCGAGGTGAGGCAGACCGCGCCGACGGTCATCGGGATCGCCCGCCACTTGTCGCGGACGAGCGCGTCCCGGACGGTCCAGAACATGGGTCCCCACTCACGGCGGGCGATCCGCCGGAGTGAGGAGGCGTTCCACGCTGTCAACGGCGGGTCTCCAGGTGTCTGCGGTGCAGCCACTTCGGAAGGCCGGGGGCCTCCAGGAAGCCCTCGGCCCGGCCGGCCGCGACACCGATCCGCAGCAGGTCCGAACTCTTCTCGAAGAGCATGAACCGCGGTTCCCAGATCGGCCGGTATTTGGCGTTGGCCCGGTAGAGGGACTCGATCTGCCACCAGCGGGAGAAGAAGCTGAGCAGCGAGCGCCACATCCGCAGCACCGGACCGGCGCCGAGCCGGGACCCGCGCTCGAAGACGGACCGGAACATCGCGAAGTTGAGGGAGACCTGGGTCACCCCGATCTCCTTGGAGCGTTCCAGGAGTTCGATGACCATGAACTCCATCAGGCCGTTCTCGGAGTCCCGGTCACGGCGCATCAGGTCCAGCGAAAGGCCCTTGGGGCCCCACGGTACGAAGGACAGCACGGCCCGCAGATCGCCGTTGCCGTCGGTGCACTCCAGCATCACGCACTGGCCGTCGGAGGGATCACCCAGCCGGCCCAGCGCCATGGAGAACCCGCGCTCGGTGGCGCCGTCGCGCCAGTCGTCGGCCCGGCGCACCAGCTCGGCCATCTCGTCGGCCGGAATGTCGGCGTGGCGGCGGATGCGGACGGTGTACCCGGCCCGCTTGACGCGGTTGAAGGCCTGCCGGACGGTCCGCATGGCGCGGCCCTCCAGGGTGAACTCGGCGGTCTCGACGATCGCCTCGTCACCGAGTTCGAGGGCGTCCAGGCCGTGCCGGGCGTAGATCTGCCCGGCCTCCTCGCTCGCGCCCATCACGGCCGGCACCCAGCCGTGCTCGCGGGCCTCGGCCAGCCACGGGTCGATGGCGCCGGGCCAGGCCTCGGGGTCGCCGATGGGGTCGCCGGAGGCCAGCGAGACCCCGCCGACGACGCGGTAGGTGACGGCGGCCTTGCCGGTGGGGGACCAGATGACGGACTTCTCGCGGCGCAGTGCGAAGTAGCCGAGCGAGTCGCGGTCGCCCTGCCTGGCGAGCAGTGCCCGAAGCCGCTCCTCGTCCTCCTCGCTGATCGGGTCGACGGCGCGGCGCGAGCGGAAGGCGGCGAACAGCACGGCGAGCAGCAGCAGCATCGACATGACGTTGATGGAGACGTCCACCCAGCCGGGCGGGGCGATCGCCTCGGAGGCCCGGTCGTCGGGGGCCAGGGTGATCAGCCGCATCACGCCGTACTTCCAGCGTTCCGGGAAGGAGGCCTCGGAGCTGAGCGCGGAGGTGTTGGTGGCGCCGACGAGCAGGGCCGCGACCAGCGAGGTGACCAGCAGGCCGACGGCGGCCACGGCGGTGGCGAGCGCCGGGTTGGAGCGGTCGCCCCTGGCGTAGAACTCGTGACGGCCCAGCAGCAGGGCGCCGGTGAAGGCGGCGGTCAGGGCCAGGGAGACCCAGTTCTGCGGGTGCTGGCGGATCTCCTCGTGCGTGGAGAGCGCGTAGGCGAGCAGCAGGGCCAGGAGGCCGCTCAGGACGAGGCTGAGGATCCAGGAGGCCCGCTTGCGGCGGCCGAGGGTGACGGCGAGCAGCAGTGTGAACAGCCCGGAGGCGAAGCCCGCGGTGAGCATGTACGGGGTGTAGAAGTCCTCGGTGTTGTGGCGCCGCACGTCCTGCCCGAGCGAAACCCACACCGCGCTGAGGAAGTTGAGGAAGGTGACGGCGCGCAGGTACCACACCGCGAACGCGGCGCCGCGCCGTGAGCGGGTGCTCCCCCGGCCGGTCTCCCGGCCGCCACCCGCCGCCCTGCCGGCGGGGTCGCCGCCGGTCTCTTTCCTGCCGGCTGACGGACCGGTCGCCGGTGAGGCGGTGCGGTCGGTCTCTGCGCTGGTCAAACGGACCTCTCCCATAAAAAGCGATCATATGGGGCGCAGCTGTCCGTGATTGCGCGGTCGGGGGCCACGGTCTGGTCAGGACCGGGGGCCCCGGCGGCTCATTCCGTCGGCTCCTCCGCCGCCCGCTCCGGGAGTTCCGCCGCGAGTGCGGCGGCCGCCTGGACGAGGGGGAGAGCCAGCAGTGCCCCGGTACCTTCACCTACTGTGACGCCGTGATCGAGCACGGGGTTGAGCGCCATTCGGTCAAGTGCCTTGGCCTGACCCGGCTCGCCGCTGGCCTGACCGGCCAGCCACCAGTCGGGAGCCCGGAACGCCGCCCGCTGCGCCACCAGTCCGCACGCGGCCGAAACCACACCGTCGAGGATGACCGGAGTACGGCGCACCGCGCACTGGAGGAGGAATCCGGTGATGGCGGCGACGTCCGCGCCGCCGACCGCGGCCAGCAGCGCCACCTGGTCGCCCAGGACCGGGCGGGCCCGGCGCAGCGCGTCGCGGATCGCCGCGCACTTGCGCATCCAGGCCAGGTCGTCGATCGGCACTCCGCCGCGGCCGGTGACCACCGAGGCGTCGGTTCCGCACAGGGCGGCGACGAGGGTCGCGGCGACGGTCGTCCCGCCGACGCTGAGGTCACCGAGGACGACCAGGTCCGTTCCGGAGTCCGCCTCCTCGTCGGCGATGCGCATCCCGAGCCGCACCGCGGCCTCGGCCTCCTCGGCCGTCAGCGCGTCCTCCACGTCGATCCGGCCGCTGCCGCGCCGGACGCGGTGCGCGGACACGTCCGCGGGGAGCAGCCCGGGTTCGCAGTCGAGCCCGGCGTCGACGATCCGTATGGTGACGCCGAGCCGGCCGGCGAGGATGGCCACGGGGCTGGTCCCGTCGAGCACGGCACGCACCAGTTCGTGGCCGGTGGACGCGGCCCGGGCGGAGACGCCCTCGGCGGCGATCCCGTGGTCGGCGGCGAACAGCACCACGCGGGGGCGCTCGATCGGTTTGACCGGAACCCGACCCTGCGCGGCGGCGAGCCACTCGGCGAGTTCGTCGAGCCGGCCCAGCGCGCCGGGCGGGACGGCGAGGCGCTCACGGCGTTCCTCGGCATCACGCCGGACGCCCCCGTCGGGGCGCTCGATCAGATCGGAGAAGTCGTCGAGATTCAGCGTGCTCATCTGCCAGAGAGTACAGCCGGTGAGGCCCTCCCTCAGGCCTTGGGCGCAGGGTTCCGGCCCGGTCGCGGAGCACCGGTACGGACCCCCGCAAGGCGAGCGCGGCGGCCACCGGAAGACGGGCCGTCAGCTCCTCGTCGCCGGGCGTGGCCGGGCTACTCCTTGAGTACGGACACCAGGCCCGCGACGACGAGGAGCACCTGCTCGCACTCGCGCGCGACCGTCGCGTTCAGCCGGCCCAGCTCGTCGCGGAAGCGGCGGCCCGAGGCGGTCGCAGGGACGACCCCCGAGCCGACCTCGTTGCTGACCAGCACCACCGGACGGCGCGTTGCGCGCACGGCCGCCGCCAGCTCGGCCGTCCGCCTGCCGAGCCGGTGCTGCCCGCCGCCCGCCCACACGGAGTCGTCCCAGGCCCCGGCCTCGTCCATCGCGTCCGTCAGCCACAGCGCCAGGCAGTCGATCAACAGCGGCGGACCCTCGGCGGCCAGCAGCGGGACCAGGTCGCACGTCTCCACCGTCCGCCAGCCCCCGGGCCGGCGCTCCCGGTGCAGGCCGACGCGCTGCGCCCATTCCGCGTCCCCGTCGCGGGTGCCGCCGGTGGCCACGTAGACCACCTCGGGGAAGGACTCCAGCCGCCGCTCCGCCTCCACCGACTTGCCGGAGCGGGCACCGCCCAGCACCAGGGTCCGGCGCGGCAGGTCCGGCACCGCGCGGTAGTCGCCGACGATCACGGTCGTCCCGTCCGGCACCGCCCGGGCCCCGGCCGCCGCGCACCGGCGGTCCAGCTCCCGGCCCGGCGGGGTGTCGTGGTCCAGATGGACGGCGATCACGTCCGTGGCCGGGCCGACGGCGCCGCTCGCCCGCAGCCGCGCCAGCGCCTCGGGCCGGCCCAGCACATCGGCGAGGACCATGTCGTACGGGCGCCCCCCGGCCCGGTCGGCGGCCCCGGCCGGGGCCCCGCCGGGGGGCAGGTACAGCAGCCTGCTGCCGTCCGGGCCGGTCACCTCGTACCCGGTGCCCGGCGCGTCCATCGGTACGGCCCGCACCCGGTGCCCGGAGATCACCGCGAGCTCCCGCCCGTCCGGCACCCGCCCGGCGGCCGGCAACCCGGGCGGCAGCTCGACCGCGGGCCCGTCGTGCGGGTGGGTCAGCAGCACCTGCCGCACACCGGCCAGCGAATGCCCGGCCCGGGCACCGGCCAGCACCGCCCCGGGGGTCAGGTCCAGCAGCAGCGCCCCGTCGACGAGGAGGGCCGTGGCGGCGCGTGAGCGCGAGCCGACGGAGACCGCACAGGCCGCGCAGGGGCAGCCGGGGCGGGGCAGGCCCTCGGGAGTTCCGGTGCCGAGCAGAGTGAGTTCCACAGGATGATCCTCCCGCGTCGCCGAGACTGCTGCGCGCCCGGTTACTCTGCGGGCAGACTCAGGACACGAAGCGTGCGAGCAACGGAGGCGGACATGGCGTGGACGTGGCGGTTCGAGACGGCCGACGGTACCGAGACGAGCCCGTCGGTGGTGCCGGAGGAGTTCACCACGCAGGGCGACGCGGAGTCCTGGGTCGGCGAGTACTGGAAGGACCTGCTGGAAGGGGGCGTCGAGCAGGTGAAGCTGTCCGACGACGCCGGGACCGAGCTCTACACGATGAGCCTGCGCGCCGCGCTGGACGCGTAGCGCTTCGGTAGGCCCGGGAACGACCGGGCCGCCGGGTCGGCAGCGACCCGGCGGCTCCGTCGTCCGGGCAGCGGGTCAGCCCCGCACACCGCACAGGTGCAGCAGCGCGGCCACACCCCGGTAGGGGTCGATCCGGCCCGCGCGGTCCTCGGCGGCCAGCAGCCGCTCCAGCTCCTCGTCGGGCGGCAGGACCTCGCCCGCCTCGGTGCCGTCGGTGAAGACGCGTACGCCGTACCAGGACTGCAGTGGCGCGCCGATCCCCGACAGGGTGGCCGTCAGCCCGGACAGCCGGTCCGCGCGGACGTCCAGGCCCAGCCGGTTCGTGTACTCGGTGGAGTCGAACGCGGCGAGCGCCGTCTTCCAGTCGCCGTCCAGGCCGGGCCGCATGGCGAGCGCGTCGCCGTTGCGCACCAGCAGGGACAGCAGTCCGCCCGGGGCCAGCATCCGGGCGAGCCCGGCCAGCATGGCGTCCGGCTCGGGCACGTACATCAGCACCCCGTGGCACAGGACCACGTCGAAGCTGCCCGGCAGGAAGTGGGCGCCGGTCTCGCGGCCGTCGCCCTCCATGAGGCTGACCCGGTCGCGGATCCCGGCGGGTTCCGCGGCCAGCGCGTCACGGGCGACGGCCAGCATGCCGGGGTCCTGCTCCAAGCCCGTCACCTTGTGCCCGGCGCGGGCGAGCCGCAGTGCCTGCGTGCCCTGGCCCATGCCGACGTCGAGGACGCGCAGCCGCTGCCCGACGGGGAAGCGCTGCGCGATCTGCTCGTCGACCTGACGGCCCACGAGTTCCTGCCGGACCGCGTTGCGCAGCCCGCCCAGGCCTTCGAGCCAGAGCCGGGCGCCTTCCGCGAAGCCTTCCCCCGACGCGCCGGGCGTCGCTCGGCTCAGGGCCGTTCCCCGCGCTTGACCTGCGGCTTCGGCAGCCGGAGCCGGCGCATCTGGAGGGTGCGCATGAGGCCGTAGGCGATGGCGCCGCGGCGGGGCTCGTTCGGGAAGCGCTCGACGAGGGTCTTGCGGAGGCGGAAGACCAGGCCGATGGAGTCGAGGAGGATCAGGGCGATCACACCGAGCCACAGCATCAGCGCGACGCTCTGGATCGCGGGCTGCCGCACCATGCTGAGCACCAGGATGATCACTGCCAGGGGCAGGAACATCTCGGCGACCGAGTAGCGGGAGTCCACGTAGTCGCGGACGAAGCGGCGGACGGGGCCCTTGTCACGGGTGGGCAGATAACGCTCGTCGCCATTGGCCAGCGCCTCGCGCTGCTTGGCCATCTCGGTACGGCGACGCTCACGGGCTCGCTTGGCATCCTCCTTGCGGTTGCCGGTCGAGGCCACCACGGCCTTGCGCTGCGACTGGGCCACAGCACGCTTCGGCGTAGGGCGGCCCTTCGGGGCCTGCGGGTCACGGGGCTGCGAGAGGTCGGCGCTCACCTTGTCGGTGGCGGCGGCCTTCTCTTCCTTGGAGGAGCGGCTACCAAACACAAAACCCAAGCGTACGTGGTTGCGGGCATGGGCCCCACCCTGCTGGGGAACGATCCGGCAACGGCGGGCGTCTTCCCATTGCACGGTGTGTTCGGTGGGCCCGTTCTCCTGGGATCACCTACTCCTTACGCCTGATGGGGCGCTGGCGTAGTCGTCCTGGAGGAGGAGCGCATCCGTACTCGAACAGTGCGGTAATGGAGACAGGGCCCGTACTGTGGGTCCTGTCGGTGACCTGGAGCACAGTCCGTCTAGAAGGGGGCGCGCGAAGCCCATGAGCGGTGTCATGAAGCGTATGGGGATGATCTTCCGCGCGAAGGCGAACAAGGCCCTTGACCGGGCCGAGGACCCGCGCGAAACCCTCGACTACTCGTACCAGAAGCAGCTGGAGCTGCTGCAGAAGGTGCGCCGCGGAGTCGCCGACGTCGCGACCTCCCGCAAGCGCCTGGAGCTGCAGCTGAACCAGCTCCAGGGGCAGTCCGCCAAGCTGGAGGACCAGGGGCGCAAGGCCCTCGCCCTCGGCCGCGAGGACCTGGCCCGTGAGGCCCTGTCCCGCCGCGCCTCGCTCCAGCAGCAGGTCAGCGACCTGGAGGTGCAGCACCAGACCCTGCAGGGCGAGGAGGAGAAGCTGACGCTCGCCGCCCAGCGGCTGCAGGCCAAGGTGGACGCCTTCCGCACGAAGAAGGAGACCATCAAGGCCACCTACACGGCGGCCCAGGCGCAGACCCGGATCGCGGAGTCCTTCTCCGGCATCTCCGAGGAGATGAGCGACGTCGGCCTGGCCATCCAGCGGGCCGAGGACAAGACCGCCCAGCTGCAGGCCCGCGCCGGTGCGATCGACGAGCTGCTGGCCTCCGGCGCGCTCGACGACCAGAGCGGGCTGGGCTCCAAGGACGACATCCAGGCCGAGCTGGACCGCCTCTCGGGCGGTACGGACGTGGAGCTGGAGCTCCAGCGGATGAAGGCCGAGCTGGCGGGTGGCTCGTCCGCCCAGCAGCAGGCCATCGAGGGCGGCGCCCAGGGCAACGGCCAGCAGTCGCAGACGCCGCACCGGTTCGACAAGCAGTAGGACGGGGCCCGTCATGATTGTCCGCATCATGGGGGAAGGCCAGGTGGAGCTGGCGGACAGCCACTTCACCGAGCTCAACAAGCTGGACGACGAACTGCTCGCGGAGATCGAGGGCAGCGACGAGGCGGGCTTCCGGCGCACGCTGGGAGCACTGCTCGAAGCCGTGCGGCGGCTCGGCGAGCCGCTGCCCGACGACGCGCTGGAGCCGTCCGAGCTGATCCTGCCGGCACCCGACGCGACGCTCGACGAGGTCCGGGAGATGCTCAGCGACGACGGCCTGATCCCGGGCTGAATTCGGCCTGATCCCGACCCTCTGCGCCGGCGCCCGCGCCTTTTCTGCGGCCCTTCCGGCACCGACACGACGGCGGGCCCTCCCCTTCCCGGGGAGGGCCCGCCGTCGTTTCCGTGCTGTCGTGCCGTGCCTTGGTGTCTCAGTGCGGGGGAGGTTTCTCCAGGGACACGGGGTGCTCGGGGTCGGGGGTCCCGCCGATGAAGTTCTCGAACCTGCGCCGCGGGCTCGCCCAGCGCCGGTCGTGGTGGAAGGCGCGCAGCTCGGTCCTGGCCCGGGCGCGCGGACGGTTCGCGTAGAACTTCTTCGCGTACGGGGATCCGGGCCGGGCCAGCCGGATCGCGCCGACCAGCGCCACCAGGGGGACGACGAGGCCGAAGAGCGCGGTGCGCGCCTTGCCCTTCCACAGGGCGATCAGGGCCAGGAAGAAGTTGGTGGCCCCGTTCATGACGACCAGGCCGCGGCTCTGGCGCTCCTCGCTGGACAGGTCGTTCACCCCGAAGGGCACGAACCCGCCGATGACCAGGGCCACGACGGCGGCCGTGACGACCACGAGCTCCACGCTCTTGCGGCCCTGCTCGCTCCAGTAGACGTCGTCGAGGTGCAGGATCAGCGCGAACTCGTCCAGGACCAGGCCCGCGCCGAGGCCGAAGATCACGGCCGAGGCCCACGCGCCGAAGCCGTACCGGCCGCTGCCGACCGCGCCGAACCCGCCGATGATCACGAGGATCACGCCCGGCACCACGTGGTGGATGTGCAGACCGCCCGGCGTGACGTTCTTGAAGGGGCCCCGGCCGGCCCGGATCATCCTGGTGATCACGCGGGTGACCAGGAAGGACATCACGAAGGCGAGCAGGGCGAGCAGGAGGGGCAGCTTCCCCGGTTCGACGATGTTCCGATACCACCAGTGACCCATCCCACTGACTCCCTATTTGGAACGTAATGGGTAATTTACCGTCCGCGCCGAGCGGGTACCGTTCCCGCCGATGACAGATTCGTTCGACAGCCCGCCCCAGACGCCGCCCCCAGAACGCGCCTCGTTCCCCGACGGCGTCCGCTTCGCGTTCGGCACCCTCACCGTGCTGCCCGCCCGCATCACCCGCTGGGACCGCCCCGCCGCCCGCACCGGAATGGCCTGCGCCCCGCTCGCCGGGCTCGCCGTGGGCCTGCTCGCGGCCGTCCCCGGAGTGCTCCTGCTGCTGCTCGGTGCGGGCCCGCTGCTCGCCGCGGCCCTCACCGTCGCCGTACCGGCGGCGCTGACCCGGGGACTGCACCTGGACGGGCTCGCCGACACCGCGGACGGCCTCGGCAGCGCCAAACCCGCCGGCGAGGCGCTGCGCATCATGAAGCAGTCCGACATCGGCCCCTTCGGCGTCGTGACCCTGGTGCTCGTACTGCTGGTGCAGGTGGCCGCCCTGTCCGAGATCTACGCCGACAGCTGGATCCGCGGCGCCCTCGCCGCCGTCGTCGCCGCTGTGACGGCCCGCCTCGCCATGACCCTGGCCTCCCGCGACGGCGTCCCCGCCGCCCGGCCCGAAGGCCTCGGCGCCGCGGTCGCCGGGGTGGTCCCGCGCCGCGTCGCCGCCGCGGTCACCGCGCTGGTGGTCGTGGCCGCCGCGGCCGCCGCCCTCCCGATGGGCCTGCCCGCCGCAGGCCGGAGCGCGGCGGCGGTCCTGGCCGCCCTGCTCGCCGCGGAACTGCTGCTGCGCCGCTGCGTACGCCGCTTCGACGGGGTCACCGGCGATGTCTTCGGCGCCCTGGCCGAGATCGCGGCGACCACCGCCCTGATCGTCCTCGCCCTGGGCTGAGCGCGCGGCCCACGGGCCCGCGTACCCTCGCACCGTGGATCACACTGCGACGGACCAGCCCTCCGCCGCGCCCGTCAGGGTGCTGCTCGCCGACGACCAGGCGCTCCTGCGCAGCGCCTTCAAGGTGCTCGTGGACTCCGAACCCGACATGGAAGTCGTCGGGGAGGCCTCCGACGGGGCGCAGGCCGTCGAACTCGCCCGCCGGACACGGCCCGACGTCGTCCTGATGGACATCCGGATGCCCGGTACCGACGGACTCGCCGCCACCCGCATGATCAGCGCGGACCCGGAACTCGCCGCCGTGCGCGTGGTCATGCTGACCACCTTCGAGGTCGACGAGTACGTGGTCTCGGCCCTTCGGGCCGGCGCCTCCGGCTTCCTCGGCAAGGGCGCCGAGCCCGACGAACTGCTCAACGCCATCCGCGTCGCCGCGGCCGGCGAGGCGCTGCTCTCCCCGGCCGCCACCAAAGGCCTCATCGCCACCTTCCTCGCCCAGGGCGGCGGCGCCGACCCCGCAGCCGGGGCCTCGGCCGGGGCGCACGCGCAGCGGCTCGCCGCGCTGACCGTCCGGGAGCGCGAGGTCCTCGTACACGTGGCGGCGGGGCTGTCCAACGACGGGATCGCGGGACGGCTGGAGGTCAGCCCGCTGACCGTCAAGACCCATGTGAACCGGGCCATGGCCAAGCTCGGCGCCCGCGACCGTGCGCAATTGGTGGTCATCGCCTACGAATCGGGACTTGTCCGACCGCGGGCGGAGTAGCGACGGAGCAGTACGCGTACTGCGGACGCGGTATGCCGCACATAAGGACGGCACCTGCGAGCGACGAAATGCGCCACGGCGATGGGACAGGGTGGGACTGCCCTCGCGTTCGTCACTGCAGAGAGATCCCATACCCATGTCCTGGCTGTCCCGCTTCAGCCTTGCCCAAAGGGCTCTGGTCGGCCTCGTGTCGATCGTCGCGCTCCTCTTCGGCGCCATAGCCATCCCGCAGCTCAAGCAGCAGCTGCTGCCCTCCATCGAACTGCCGATGGTGTCCGTGCTCGCGCCGTACCAGGGCGCCTCGCCCGACGTGGTGGAGAAGCAGGTCGTCGAACCGATCGAGGCCATGCTCAAGGGCGTCGACGGCATCACCGGCATCACCTCCACCGCCAGCGAGGGCAACGCCCTCATCATGGCCACCTTCGACTACGGCGACAGCGGCACCAAGCAGCTCGTCGCCGACGTCCAGCAGGCCGTCAACCGGGCCCGCGTCCGGCTGCCCGCCGAGGTGGACCCGCAGGTGGTGGCCGGTTCCACCGACGACATCCCGACGGTCATCCTCGCCGTCACCTCCGACAAGGACCAGCAGGCGCTGGCCGACCAGCTGGAACGTTCCGTCGTCCCCGTCCTGTCGGACATCGAGGGCGTCGGCCAGGTCACCGTCGACGGCGTCCAGGACCTCCAGGTCACCATCACCCCCGACAACGCCAAGCTCGCGGCCGCCGGCCTCGACGGCGGCGCCCTCGCCAAGGGCCTCCAGGCGGGCGGCGCGGCCGTCCCCGCCGGCTCCTTCGACGAGGCGGGCAAGAACCGCACCGTGCGCGTGGGCTCCGGCTTCACCTCCCTCTCCCAGCTGGAGGAGCTGCGCCTGAGCCCCGGTGCAGGCAAGCCGGCCGTCCGCCTCGGCGACGTCGCCGCCGTGAAGCAGGAGCCGGCCAAGGCCGTCTCCCTCACCCGGACGAACGGAAAGCCGAGCCTCGCCCTCGTCCTCACCATGGACAAGGACGGCAGCGCCGTCGCCATCTCCGACGCGGTCAAGGACAAGCTCCCCGAGCTGCGCTCCACGCTCGGCGCCGGCGCCGACCTGACCGTCGTCAGCGATCAGGGCCCGGCCGTCGCCAAGTCCATTTCCAGCCTCACCACCGAGGGCCTGCTGGGCCTGCTCTTCGCGGTGATCGTGATCCTGGTCTTCCTGGCCTCGCTGCGCTCGACGCTGGTCACCGCGGTCTCCATCCCGCTGTCCGTCGTCCTCGCGCTCATCGTGCTGTGGACCCGCGACCTGTCGCTCAACATGCTGACCCTGGGCGCCCTCACCATCGCCATCGGCCGTGTCGTCGACGACTCGATCGTGGTCCTGGAGAACATCAAGCGCCACCTCGGCTACGGCGAGGAGCGCGAGGCCGCGATCATCGCCGCGGTCAAGGAGGTCGCCGGCGCGGTCACCGCGTCCACGCTCACCACCGTCGCCGTCTTCCTGCCGATCGGTCTCACCGGCGGCATGATCGGCGAGCTCTTCGGCTCGTTCTCGCTCACCGTCACCGCGGCGCTGCTGGCCTCGCTGCTCGTCTCCCTGACGGTCGTGCCGGTGCTCTCGTACTGGTTCCTCAGCGCGCCCAAGGGCGTTGAGCCCGGGAACGCCGAGAGCGCCGCGAAGGCCCGCCGCGAGGCCGAGGAGAAGGAGGCGCGCAGCCGCCTCCAGCTCATCTACGTGCGCGTGCTCGGCTTCGCCACCCGGCGCCGGCTGACCAGCGTGGCCATCGCCGTGGTCGTCCTCATCGGCACCCTCGGCATGACTCCGATGCTGAAGACCAACTTCTTCGACGCCGGCGAGCAGGAAGTCCTGACGGTCAAGCAGGAGCTCGCCCCGGGCACCTCGCTGGCCGCCTCCGACGAGGCGAGCCGCAAGGTCGAGAAGGTGCTGTCCTCGGTCGAGGGCGTCAAGAGCTACCAGGTCACCGTCGGCTCCTCCGGCTTCCTCGCGGCCTTCGGCGGCGGTACGGGCTCCAACCAGGCCTCGTACCAGGTCTCCCTGAAGGACGCGGGCGAGGGCGACGCCGTCAAGAAGCGGATCGAGGAGAAGCTGGCCGCGCTCGACGGCATCGGCGAGACCCGCATCGTGGCCGGCGACGGCTTCGGCAGCCAGAACCTCAGCGTGGTCGTCAAGGCCGGTGACGCCAAGGTCCTCGGCGAGGCCGCCGAGCAGGTCCGCGCGGAGGTGGCGAAGCTCGAGAACGTCGCCGACGTGCAGAGCGACCTGTCCCAGTCCGTGCCCCGCATCTCCGTGACCGCCACCGCCAAGGCGGCGGACGCGGGCCTCGACCAGGCCACGCTCGGCGTCATCGTCGCGCAGGCCGTCCGGGGCAACCCGGCGGGCAAGGCCGTCCTCGACGACACCGAGCGGGACATCGTCATCAAGTCCGCGCAGCCGGCCACCACCCTGGCCGAACTGCAGGCGCTCCCGGTCGGCCCGGTCAGGCTCGGTGACATCGCCGAGGTCAAGGAGGTCCCCGGCCCGGTCGCGATGACCCGGATCGACGGCGCCCGCGCCGCCACCGTCACCGCACGGCCGCTCGGCGACAACACCGGCGCGGTCAGCGCCGAGCTCCAGACCAAGCTCAAGGCCCTGGACCTGCCGGACGGCGCCTCGGCCTCCATCGGCGGCGTCTCCGAGGACCAGGACGAGGCCTTCGGCTCGCTCGGCCTGGCCATGCTCGCGGCCATCGCGATCGTGTTCATGCTGCTGGTCTCGACCTTCCGCTCGCTGATCCAGCCGCTGATCCTGCTGGTCTCGATCCCGTTCGCGGCGACCGGCGCACTCGGCCTGCTGCTGATCACCGGCACCCCGATGGGTGTCCCGGCGATGATCGGCATGCTGATGCTCATCGGCATCGTGGTGACCAACGCGATCGTCCTGATCGACCTGGTCAACCAGTACCGCGCCCAGGGCCTGGGCGTCGTCGAGGCGGTCATCGAGGGCGGCCGGCACCGGCTGCGCCCGATCCTGATGACGGCCCTGGCGACGATCTTCGCGCTGCTCCCGATGGCGCTGGGCGTCACCGGCGAGGGCGGCTTCATCTCGCAGCCGCTCGCGGTCGTGGTGATCGGCGGCCTGGTCAGCTCGACCCTGCTGACGCTGCTGCTGGTGCCGACCCTCTACACGATGGTGGAGCTCCGCAAGGAGCGCCGCCGTGCGAAGAAGACGGCCCGCCTGACGGTGGTCCCGGCTCCCTCGGCGGCGGAGGACGAGGAGTCCCCGGCCACGGTCTGACCCCTCGCACCAAGGCCGAAGGGCCGCCCCTCGTATCGAGGGGCGGCCCTTCGCGCGTACCGGGGGCGGCGGCTACGGGAGCGCCAGCATCCGCTCCAGCGCGAGCTTCGCGAAGCTCTCCGTCTCCTTGTCGACCTGGATCTGGTTGACGAGGTTGCCCTCGGCCAGCGACTCCAGCGTCCACACCAGGTGCGGGAGGTCGATGCGGTTCATCGTCGAGCAGAAGCAGACCGTCTTGTCGAGGAAGACGACCTCCTTGTCCTCCGCGGCGAAACGGTTCGCCAGTCGGCGGACGAGGTTCAGCTCGGTGCCGATCGCCCACTTGGAGCCGGCCGGGGCCGCCTCCAGCGCCTTGATGATGTACTCCGTCGAACCGACGTAGTCCGCGGCCGCCACGACCTCGTGCTTGCACTCGGGGTGGACGAGGACGTTCACGCCGGGGATCCGGGCGCGGACGTCGTTGACCGAGTCGACCGAGAACCGGCCGTGCACCGAGCAGTGCCCGCGCCACAGGATCATCTTGGCGTTCCGCAGCTGCTCGACGGTCAGGCCGCCGTTCGGCTTGTGCGGGTTGTAGAGCACGCAGTCGTCCAGGGACATGCCCATGTCGCGGACGGCGGTGTTGCGGCCCAGGTGCTGGTCCGGGAGGAAGAGGATCTTCTCGCCCTGCTCGAACGCCCACTCCAGGGCCTTCTTCGCGTTGGACGACGTACAGATCGTGCCGCCGTGCTTGCCGGTGAAGGCCTTGATGTCGGCGGAGGAGTTCATGTACGAGACGGGCACCGTGGCGTCGGCGATGCCGGCCTCGGTCAGTACGTCCCAGCACTCCGCGACCTGCTCGGCGGTGGCCATGTCGGCCATCGAGCAGCCGGCGGCCAGGTCCGGCAGGACCACCTTCTGGTCGTCCGAGGTCAGGATGTCCGCGGACTCGGCCATGAAGTGCACGCCGCAGAAGACGATGTACTCGGCCTCCGGCTTGGCGGCCGCGTCCTTGGCCAGCTTGAAGGAGTCGCCGGTGACGTCCGCGAACTCGATGACCTCGTCACGCTGGTAGTGGTGGCCCAGGATGAAGACCTTGTCCCCGAGCTTCTCCTTGGCCGCGCGGGCACGCTCCACGAGGTTCGGGTCCGACGGCGAGGGCAGGTCGCCGGGGCACTCCACCCCGCGCTCGCTCTTGGGGTCGGCCTCACGGCCGAGCAGCAGCAGGGCAAGGGGCGTCGGCTGGACGTCCAAAGGCTGGGCGGTGGTCACGACACGCACCCTTTCTGTTCTGCGACTAGGGACTTCTGGATCATCGCTTCGACTTCTCGTCTACTTGACGTTATCTATCATAACCGCTTCACGTCAGTTTGACGATGCCGATAGTGTCAATGTGACGCATCAGCCCACGATTCATCGGGCCCACCCCCGCGCGCGGTGTGCGAGCATGGAATATCTGAAACAAGCGTCGGGTCCCGGAATGAATCCGCGGTCCCGCTCGTTGCCACCGACGGCAAGAGTCCGACGTTTCCCCGCCCCCGGCGGGGAGCCGCCCACTTCGGGAGTGAATGCAGATGTCCGTACAGGACGACAAGACCACTGTGAGCGACGGCATCCTCCTGTCCGACGCCGCCGCCGAGAAGGTCAGGACCCTGCTGGAGCAGGAAGGCCGCGATGACCTGGCGCTCCGCGTCGCCGTCCAGCCCGGTGGCTGCTCCGGCCTGCGCTACCAGCTCTTCTTCGACGAGCGCTCCCTCGACGGCGACGTCGTGAAGGACTTCGACGGTGTGAAGGTCGTCACGGACCGGATGAGCTCCCCGTACCTCCACGGTGCCTCGATCGACTTCGTCGACACCATCGAGAAGCAGGGCTTCACGATCGACAACCCCAACGCCACGGGCTCCTGCGCCTGCGGCGACTCGTTCAGCTAAGCCCGCACCGGCTCGGTCCGGACGACGCACAGCACGGCATGACGCGAGGGCCCGCCTCCGGTCGAATCCGACCGGGAGGCGGGCCCTCGCGCATGACCCAAGAGGTGCCAGGGCGCCGGGGCGCCCGCTGGCTACTGCCGGGGGATCGGCTTGCCCGTCGTGGCGTCGAGCACCTTCCGGTCGCCCAGCGGCTGCTGCAGCGTCACCGTCGAGGACATCTCCTCGGCCACCATGATGCAGGCCTGACCCGGCTTCTTCGGGGTGTCAGTGATCTTCACCATGACCGATTCCGCCTGCTCCCGCGCCTCCACGGCGTAGGTGCTGCAGGGGCTGCCCCAGAAGTTCACGGTCAGCTTCCGGTCCGCCTCCGCGTAGGAGAACCCGGGCACGGTACGACCGTCCTTCGGGCCGGGAGTGCTCTGCTCGGCCGCGGCCGGCTGGGCCACCGTGTGGCCGGACCCGCCGTCCCGGCCCGCCACCTCGAAGAGCCAGGCCGGAACCAGCCCCTGCGCCCCATTCACCGTGCCGGGAGTCAGCCCGAGCACCGCACCCTTCACCGTCTCGGTCCGCGGGGGCTTCATGGGCCGCGGCTCCGGGTTGCAGGGCACCGTGTCCGTGCCCGCCGCCACCGCGTTGTCCCCGGCCAGCGGGACCGCGCTCGCGCAGCCGCTGGGCTCCGGGTTCCCCTCCCGCCCGCCCGACTTCGCGTTCAGCCTGGCCAATGCCTCCACGGCCCCGACCACCGGCTGCTCCGCAGCCCGTACGGGCTGCTTCAGCTCCCCGTTGCCCCCCACGACCGAGCCGTCGCCGCCGATGCTCACCTTCGTCGACCAGCCCTGCGTGGGCAGCCCGCCGACCGCCGGGTCGGCCGAGACCACCCGGACCGAACCCTGCGTGAGCCTGGCGTCCGGCTTGGCCCCCTCGATCCCCGCGGCGGCCAGCACGGGCGCCGCCGCCGCCCTGGCGGCATCCTCGGACACCGGCTTGCCCGCAGGCGCCCCACCGCCCGCCTCGGCCCCGCTCGCGTCCCGCGGGAGGGTGGCCGGGCCGCAGGTGTCCTTGCCGCGCACGCAGTCGTCCCCGCCGCTCCCGGTGCCGCTGCCCGGCGCCTGGAACCGGGCGAAGTTCCACGTCCCCGGCGCCGTACGGCTCACCGTGAGCCGGGGCCCCGAGCCGTCGGCGGCCTCCCCGGCCTGCCAGACGTCCCCGCTCAGGCGCGGCTCGCCCGGCAGGCCGAGAGCCGCCGCGAGCCGGGCCACCTCCGCCGAGGTGACCTCACCGGACAGCGCGAAGGCCGGCGCGGTGGCCGGAGCCTCCGGAAGCTTCACATCGGCCCGGTAGACCACCCCGCCGCCGGACGGGTCGGGCTCCCCGGGCGCGATGCCCGGCCCCGAGGGGTCTCCCGCCTCACGGGGCGCGGAGGCCGCGCTGTCGCCCGTACGGTGGCCCGACCCGCCGTCGCCGTGCGCGGTCGAGGCCCAGTACGCGGTGCCGCCGCCCGCGAGCAGGACGGCAGCTGCGATCGAGCCGACGGCCCAGGCGGGCCGCCGCCGTGTGCCGCGTGATGTGTCGGGTTGTTCGCTGGTCACCGCATCGCTCCTTCTCCGGTCCGTCGTACCTGATGCGGGTGTGACGGAGCAGGAGCGAAACCGGTTCCCTCCTACTGGTCCCCGTACACGGACGTGGCCGCGATCAGCCGCGCCGAGGCGGGCGGAACGCTGATCCCGTGGATCTGCGAAGGGGCCACGCGGACCGGCCGGGGACCCGCCGGGACGGCCCAGTGCGGGGCCATCCGCGCGCAGTCACCCAGCAGACGGGCGAAGCCGGGCTGCCGGGGGGCTTCCACGGCGCGCCTGTCGGCGGTGTACTCGGAGTAGCCGAAACCGTCGGTATAGGTCATGGAGGCACCGTAGGCATCGGAGCTCACGCGAAGAAAGACCTACTAAGGGGTAGTTTCTGGGGTTCGGCCTGGGGCCGCCGACCGGGTAGTTTTGACTGTCCCTTGCCGTCCTCAGCAGGAGCGTCCTCGCCGTGCGCATCGCAGTCACCGGCTCCATCGCCACCGACCACCTCATGACCTTCCCCGGCCGTTTCGCCGACCAGCTGGTCGCCGACCAGCTGCACACGGTCTCCCTCTCCTTCCTCGTCGACAACCTCGACGTACGTCGGGGAGGGGTCGGCCCGAACATCTGCTTCGGCATGGGGCAGCTCGGCACCCGCCCGATCCTCGTCGGAGCCGCCGGCTCCGACTTCGACGAGTACCGCGCCTGGCTCGACCGGCACGGAGTCGACACCGAGTCCGTCCGGATCTCCGAGGTGCTGCACACCGCGCGCTTCGTGTGCACCACGGACGCCGACCACAACCAGATCGGCTCCTTCTACACCGGCGCGATGAGCGAAGCCCGGCTGATCGAGCTGAAGTCCGTCGCCGACCGGGTCGGCGGGCTCGACCTCGTCCTGATCGGCGCGGACGACCCGGAGGCGATGCTGCGCCACACGGAGGAGTGCCGCACGCGCGGGATCCCCTTCGCCGCCGACTTCTCGCAGCAGATCGCCCGCATGGACGGCGAGAACATCCGCACCCTGATGGAGGGCGCGACCTTCCTCTTCTCGAACGAGTACGAGAAGGGCCTCATCGAGTCGAAGTCCGGCTGGACCGACGAGGAGATCCTGGCCAAGGTCGGCACCCGCGTCACCACGCTGGGCTCCAACGGCGTCAAGATCGAGCGAGTCGGCGAGGCCCCGATCGTCGTCGGCTGCCCCGAGGAGACCGCCAAGGTCGACCCGACGGGCGTCGGCGACGCGTTCCGCGCCGGGTTCCTGACCGGTCTGGGCTGGGGCGTCGGCCTGGAGCGCTCGGCGCAGCTGGGCTGCATGCTCGCGACCCTGGTCATCGAGACGCTGGGCACCCAGGAGTACACCCTGGCCCGCGCCCACTTCATGGAGCGCTTCACCAAGGCCTACGGCGAGGACGCGGCGTCCGAGGTCCGCGCCCACCTGGCGTAGCCACCGCTTCGCCCTGGCGGCGGGGGCCCGCCCCCGCCGCCACCGGGCCTCGGCCGGGCAATCCCAGCCCTCCGGCGTTTGAGGAGCAGGGTCCGGGGCGGCGCCCCGGGAAACCCGGCTCCGCCGGGCACCGGGCTCCGCCCGGACCCGCGCCTCAAACGCCGGCGAGGCCGGATTTGCCGGAGGGATCAGATCGCGCGGCGGACCGTGTAGGCGGTGCCGGCCTCGCGCGGGGCTTCGCCCACATACGCGTGCCCCCGCATCGCGCACCACGCCGGGATGTCCAGCCGGGCCACCTCGTCGTCGGAAACGACCGTGACGGTGCCGCCCACCGGGACGGTCACGATCGCCCGGGCCAGTTCGATCACCGGCTGCGGGCAGCGCAGCCCCAGCGCGTCGAGTTCCAGGGAGTCCGCCACCGGAGCCACCGCCGGGGGTTCGGACACGCCGAGCCGTTCCCGTACGCCGGCCACCGCGCGCGGCAGCACCTCCAGGAACGCGTTGACCTCCTCCGCCGGGGTCCCCGGTGGCAGGGACACCCGTACGTTCCCCTCCGACAGCACGCCCATCGCCCGCAGCACGTGACTGGGGGTCAGCGTGGAGCTCGTGCACGAGGAGCCCGAGGAGACCGAGAAGCCGGCCCGGTCCAGCTCGTGCAGCAGCGTCTCCCCGTCGACGTACAGGCAGGAGAAGGTGACCAGGTGCGGCAGCCGCCGCTCCGGATCGCCCACCACCTCCACGTCCGGGACCAGCCGCACCACCCGCCGCCGGATACGGTCCACCAGGACCCGCAGCCGGGCCGCCTCCGCGTCCGCCTCGGCCCGTACGGCCCGCAGGGACGCCGCCGCCGCCACGATCGCGGGCAGGTTGACGAAGCCGGGGGAGCGCCCCGACTCCCTTTCGTCCGCCGGGCCTTGGGGGGAGAAGCGCACGCCCTTGCGGACCGCCAGCAGTCCGACCCCGGGCGGGCCGCCCCATTTGTGCGCGCTCGCGGCCAGGACGGACCAGGCGCCCTCCACCGGGCCCCAGCCCAGCGACTGGGCCGCGTCCACCAGCAGCGGCACCCCGGCCGCCGCGCAGACCTCGGCCACCTCCGCGACCGGCTGGACCGTGCCCACCTCGTGGTTGGCCGACTGGAGGCAGGCCAGGGCGGTCCCGGTGGCCAGCGCGTCCGCGTACCCGGCGGGCGTCACCGCGCCCCACCGGTCGACCGGGACCTGCGTCGAGGTTCCGCAGTGTGCCTCGTGCACCTCGGCCGCGTGCAATACAGAACTGTGTTCGACCGCCGATACGACCAGATGGTTTCCGACGCGCCGGCGCCCCGCGAGGACCCCCGCCACCCCGGTGTGAACCGCGTGCGTCCCCGAAGGAGTGAACACGAGCTCGTCGCCGCGGCATCCCACCGCCTCCGCGGCGGCCTCCCGCGCCGCGTCCAGCAACAGCCGGGCCCGCCTGCCCTCCCGGTACAGCCGGGCCGGATCGGCCCAGCCCTCGTCCAGGGAAGCCTGCAACGCCTGCCGGGCCACGGGGTGCAGGGGAGCGGCGGACGCGCTGTCGAAGTACGGCATCCGGTCACGCTAACCCGGGCCCCGCGGCGTTCGAGGTCAGGGGGCGTCAGATGTGCTCCGGAGCCCGCCATTCAGGGCCATTCGCGCCGTCCCCCGGACGGCGGATCCATCCCTTCGGGGGCAGTAGCGGCGCGTTGGGCACCCTCCCCGCGCGACCCCAAATAGCGTCCAGTAGGGTTTGGTCCGCATAAACATCCAAACCCCTGCCTGCGTCAGGGCCGGCGACCGACCCGAACACGGCCGCGGCCGGCCGCGCGGGCCGAGACTCTCGGGAAGGCGCTACGTGAGTCCCTACGGCTCCGACCGCTCGCCGCGGCGCCCGATGCGGCGGAAGCTGCTGCAGGCGCTGACTGCGGGCGTGGTCCTGGCGACCGCCACTGGTTGCTCGTATACATGGAAAGACTTCCCCCGCCTCGGAATGCCGACTCCGGTAACCGAGGAGGCGCCGCGCATCCTCTCCCTGTGGCAGGGATCCTGGGCGGCCGCGCTCGTCACGGGCATCCTCGTATGGGGCCTGATCATCTGGAGCGTCATCTTCCACCGGCGCAGCCGGACGAAGATCGAGGTCCCCGCGCAGACCCGGTACAACATGCCCATCGAGGCGCTGTACACCGTGGTCCCGCTCATCATCGTCTCGGTGCTCTTCTACTTCACCGCTCGTGACGAGTCGAAGCTGCTCGCCCTCTCGAAGCCGACGCACACGATCAACGTGATCGGCTTCCAGTGGAGCTGGGGCTTCAACTACATCGAGGACGTCGACGGCGACCCGGCGACCCCGAAGGCGGGTGCGGTTCCCAAGGAGCTGGCCTCCATCCCGGACCGCTTCACCAAGGACTTCCCGGCGGGCGCCGAGGGCGTCTACCAGAAGGGCGTCCCCGGCGACCGGAACCCGCAGACGGGCAACCCGGGTCCGACCCTGGTTCTCCCCAAGGGCGAGAAGGTCCGTTTCATCCTGTCGTCGAACGACGTGATCCACTCCTTCTGGGTGGTCCCGTTCCTCTTCAAGCAGGACGTCATCCCGGGCCACACCAACGTCTTCGAGGTCACCCCGTCCCAAAACGGCACCTTCATGGGCAAGTGCGCCGAACTCTGCGGCGTTGACCACTCCCGGATGCTCTTCAACGTCAAGGTGGTCTCCCCCGAGGAGTACCGGGCGTACCTGAAGGACCTCGCGGAGAAGGGTCAGACCGGCTACCTCCCGGCCGGCATCAAGCAGACCGACCCGGCCCGGAATGCGGAAGTGAACAAACTGTGAGCATCCTCAACGAATCCCAGGGTGCCGCCGCCGACTCGTACGAGAACGAGCTGCCGGTACGGCGCAAGCAGCCGGGCAATGTGGTCGTGAAGTGGATGACCACGACCGACCACAAGACCATCGGCACGATGTACCTGGTCACGTCGTTCGTGTTCTTCATCATCGGCGGCCTGCTGGCGCTCTTCATGCGCGCCGAGCTGGCCCGTCCGGGCACGCAGATCATGTCGAACGAGCAGTTCAACCAGGCGTTCACCATGCATGGCACGATCATGCTGCTGATGTTCGCCACCCCGCTCTTCGCGGGCTTCGCCAACTGGATCATGCCGCTGCAGATCGGCGCGCCCGACGTGGCGTTCCCGCGGCTGAACATGTTCGCGTACTGGCTGTACCTCTTCGGCTCGACCATCGCGGTGGCCGGCTTCGTGACGCCGAACGGCGCCGCCGACTTCGGCTGGTTCGCCTACTCCCCGCTGTCGGACGCGGTCCGTTCGCCGGGCATCGGCGCCGACATGTGGATCATGGGTCTGGCCTTCTCCGGCTTCGGCACCATCCTCGGCTCGGTCAACTTCATCACCACGATCATCTGCATGCGCGCACCCGGCATGACGATGTTCCGCATGCCGATCTTCACCTGGAACGTGCTGCTGACCGGTGTTCTGGTCCTGCTCGCCTTCCCGGTGCTGGCCGCCGCGCTCTTCGCGCTGGAGGCGGACCGCAAGTTCGGTTCGCATGTGTTCGATGCCGCCAACGGTGGCGCATTGCTGTGGCAACACCTCTTCTGGTTCTTCGGGCACCCAGAGGTGTACATCATCGCCCTGCCGTTCTTCGGCATCGTCTCCGAGATCATCCCGGTCTTCAGCCGCAAGCCGATGTTCGGCTACATCGGCCTGATCGCCGCGACGATCGCGATCGCCGGCCTCTCGGTGACCGTGTGGGCCCACCACATGTACGTCACCGGTGGTGTGCTGTTGCCGTTCTTCTCCTTCATGACCTTCCTGATCGCGGTACCGACCGGTGTGAAGTTCTTCAACTGGATCGGCACCATGTGGAAGGGCTCGCTGTCCTTCGAGACCCCGATGCTCTGGACGATCGGCTTCCTGGTCACCTTCACCTTCGGTGGTCTGACCGGCGTCATCCTGGCTTCGCCCCCGATGGACTTCCACGTCTCCGACTCGTACTTCGTCGTCGCGCACTTCCACTACGTCGTCTTCGGCACCGTGGTGTTCGCGATGTTCGCCGGCTTCCACTTCTGGTGGCCGAAGTTCACGGGCAAGATGCTGGACGAGCGCCTCGGCAAGATGACGTTCTGGACGCTGTTCATCGGCTTCCACGGCACCTTCCTGGTGCAGCACTGGCTCGGTGCCGAGGGCATGCCGCGTCGTTACGCGGACTACCTCGCCGCCGACGGCTTCACCGCGCTGAACACGATCTCGACGATCAGCTCGTTCGTGCTCGGCCTGTCGATGCTGCCGTTCATGTACAACGTCTGGAAGACGGCCAAGTACGGCGAGAAGATCGAGGTCGACGACCCGTGGGGTTACGGCCGCTCGCTGGAGTGGGCGACGTCCTGCCCGCCGCCGCGGCACAACTTCCTCACCCTGCCGAGGATCCGTTCCGAATCCCCGGCGTTCGACCTGCACCACCCTGAGATCGCGGCCCTCGACCACCTCGAGGACCACAGCGTCGCCGCCAAGGCCGTCACTGGTGGCAAGGAGGCCGGCAAGTGAAGATCCAGGGCAAGATGTTCCTCTGGCTCTCCTTCTTCATCCTGATCATGGCCGTCGTGTACGGCGTGTGGTCGAAGGAGCCCGTCGGCACCACCGCGCTCTTCCTGGCCTTCGGCCTGAGCGTCATGATCGGCTACTACCTGGCCTTCACGGCCAAGCGTGTCGACGAGATGGCCCAGGACAACCTGGAGGCCGACGTCGCCGACGAGGCGGGCGAGCTGGGGTTCTTCTCCCCGCACAGCTGGCAGCCGCTCTCGCTGGCGATCGGTGGCGCCTTCGCCTTCATGGGCGTCATCTTCGGCTGGTGGCTCATGTACTTCTCCACTCCGCTGATCCTCATCGGTCTGTGGGGCTGGGTGTACGAGTACTACCGCGGTGAGAACCAGAACCAGTAGCAGCACCCTCGCGGCCTCGCCGCGCGGCACTTGGGGCCCGGGCACCTCTTTGGGAGGAGCCCGGGCCCCTCGTTTGCAGTCATCCCGCGCGCCGTAATTGTCATATCTTCATAGCGTTGGCTCCATGAAGCACTCACCGCGTCTTTGGACGGTACTCAGCTGCTCCCTGCTGGTCGCGTCCCTCGGGGCCGGCGCCACCGCATGCGGGTCCGGCGACAAGAACCCGCTGTCAGCCCGCCCGTACGACGCGGGCGAGCAGGTCGCCTTCAACCAGAGCGCCGGCAGGCGCCCCGTGGACCCCGACCGGCCCCTCGAGATCACCGCCAAGAACAGCGGCGGCCGGATCACCGACGTGCTGGCCGTGGACACCCACGGCCGTCGCCTCGCGGGCGAACTCAGCGCCAAGGGGGACCGCTGGCACAGCACGGTCCCGATGGCCGCAGGCGTCCGCTACACGGTCACCGTGAGCACCGAGGACGAGCGGGGCGCGCCCGGGCAGCGCACGCTCACCTTCGACACCACCCCGTCCAAGGGGATCCTCAAGGTGGAATTCGGCCCGGACGAGGGCAAGTACGGCGTCGGGCAGCCCATCACCGCCGAACTCAACGAGCCCGTCAAGGACAAGGCCGCCCGCGCGGTCGTGGAACGGGGCCTCCTGGTCGACGCCCCGCCCGGAGTCGAGGGCGCCTGGCACTGGGTGGACGACAAGACCCTCCACTACCGGCCCAAGGACTACTGGCCCGCCAACTCCGCCGTCTCCGTACGGAGCAACCTGGAGGGCGTCAGGATCACCGACGAGCTCCACGGGGCCGCGGCCAAGCCGCTGAAGCTGGAGATCGGGGACCGGGTCGAGGTCACCACCGACGCCTCCTCGCACTACCTGACGTTCAAGCGCAACGGAGAAGTGATCAACACCATTCCGGTGACCACCGGAAAGCCCGGCTTCTCCACCCGCAACGGCATCAAGGTGGTGCTGGGCAAGCAGTACTTCGTACAGATGCGCGGCGACACCGTCGGCATCGGCGGCAGCGAGTACTACAACCTGCCCGTCTACTACGCCACTCGCGTCACCTGGAGTGGTGAATACGTCCACGCCGCGCCGTGGTCCGTCGGCTCCCAGGGCTACGCGAACGTCAGCCACGGCTGCACGGGCATGAGCACCGGCAACGCCGCCTGGTTCTACGAGAACATCACCGAGGGCGACATCGTCCAGGTGATCAACAGCATCGGCGACGACATGGACATCTTCGGCAACGGCTTCGGCGACTGGAACATGGACTGGAAGGACTGGCGCCAGGGCAGCGCCCTCCTCAAGGGCACCCAGGAAGGCCGGAGCGCCGTCGACCAGGCCCGCCTGCGCCCCACCGTCTAGGTGCTCCGGAGGCCGTCTCCTCCCCCCCGGACCCCGTCCGGGGGGAGAAACACCGGCTCAATCACTCGTACGGCCGTACGCGGGGCGCATGCGGCCCGGCGGGACGTATTAGGCGTCCAGGGACAGACGGGTCCTCAGGAGGCCCGCCAGGGCCTCCGCGAACTCCACCGGGTCGACCGGAAGGGTGACCGCGGCGTCGGCGCGGCTCCACGTGGCCAGCCAGGCGTCCTGGGGGCGCCCCATCAGCAGCAGCACCGGCGGACACCGGAAGATCTCGTCCTTGATCTGCCGGCACACCCCCATGCCCCCGGCCGGAACCGCCTCGCCGTCCAGCACGCACACGTCGATGCCGCCCGCGTCCAGCTCCGAGAGGACCGCCGGAAGCGTCGCGCACTCCAGGAACTCCACCGGCGGCAGATCCGCCGCCGGCCTGCGTCCTGCCGCCAGCCGCACCTGCTCCCGGGTGCCCGCGTCGTCGCTGTAGACCAGAACCCGCGCAGTCGCCCGCATTTCGTTCCTCCACGTGTGCCCGTGAATCACGTTGATGTTGCGCGGGATGCTACTCCTCCCGGTGGACGGCCAACATCGGTTCGCCGAGGGAAGCACGGGGCATCCCGCAGAGGTCATCTGATGGGCCGTTCGGGCCTTGCACACGCCCCTGACACTCCGAACGGCACCCCCCGGGGTGAGGGCGGGATAAGCGACCGACATAATGTCGGTCGTGGCGACAGCAACGACAGTAGATACCGGGCACGCGCACCCGACGGTCAACCGGCCGAACCTCGTCAGCGTCGGAACCATCATCTGGTTGAGTTCCGAGCTGATGTTCTTCGCGGCCCTCTTCGCGATGTACTTCACCCTGCGATCCGTGACAGGACCCGAGTACTGGACAGAGCAGGCCTCGGCCTTGAATCTGCCCTTCTCGGCGACGAACACGACGATCCTGGTGCTTTCCTCGCTCACCTGCCAGCTCGGCGTATTCGCAGCCGAGCGCGGTGACGTGAAGAAGCTCCGGACGTGGTTCATCATCACGTTCGTCATGGGTGCGATCTTCATTGGCGGCCAGGTGTTCGAGTACACCGAGCTGGTCAAGCACGAGGGCATGAGCCTCTCGTCCGGTCCGTACGGCTCGGTCTTCTACCTGACCACCGGTTTCCACGGTCTGCACGTGACGGGCGGTCTCATCGCCTTCCTGCTGGTCCTCGGCCGGACGTACGCGGCCAAGAGGTTCACCCACGAACAGGCCACGTCGGCCATCGTCGTGTCCTACTACTGGCACTTCGTCGACGTCGTCTGGATCGGCCTCTTCGCGACGATCTACCTGATCAAGTAGCGAACACGTCACCGGGCAAGACCCGGCACTCCATCCAGACACACCGACGCAGAAGATCCTGACACCGGGGTAATCCGTGAAAAAGCTCTCCGCACGACGACGCCATCCGCTGGCGGCGGTCGTCGTTCTACTCCTCGCGCTGGCGGCCACTGGGGGGCTGTACGCCGCCTTCGCCCCCGCGGGCAAGGCGCAGGCCGATGAAACCGCCCAGTCCCTCGCCATCGAGGAGGGCAAGAAGCTCTACGCCGTGGGTTGCGCAAGCTGCCACGGAACCGGCGGTCAGGGTTCCTCTGACGGCCCGAGCCTGGTCGGCGTCGGCTCCGCGGCCGTCGACTTCCAGGTGAGCACGGGCCGCATGCCCGCCCAGCAGCCCGGCGCCCAGGTGCCGAAGAAGCCCGTCATCTACGACCAGGCGCAGATCGACCAGCTGGCCGCGTACATCGCGTCGCTCGGCGCCGGTCCGATCACGCCGACCGAGAAGCAGTACGACCCGGCGGGTGCCGACATCGCCAACGGTGGTGAGCTGTTCCGCAACAACTGCGCGCAGTGCCACAACTTCACCGGCGAAGGCGGCGCGCTGACGAACGGCAAGTACGCCCCCAACCTTGAGGACGTCTCGCCGAAGCACATCTACGAGGCCATGCAGACCGGCCCGCAGAACATGCCCTCCTTCCCCGACAGCACCATGCCGGAGAAGCAGAAGAAGGACATCATCGCGTACCTCGAGAACGTCAACGGCGAGAAGTCGACCAGCCCCGGTGGCCTGAAGCTCGGTGGCCTCGGCCCCGTCTCCGAGGGTCTGTTCGGCTGGATCTTCGCCCTGGGTGCGCTGATCGCTGTCGCCGTCTGGGTCGCGGCCCACACCGCTAAGGCCAAGAAGTCATGAGTAACCAAGAGATTCCCGAAGAGAAGCACCTGCCGACCGAGCAGGGAGACGCCCACCACGGTGGCGTCGCGGTCGCGGACGACCCGTTCGCCGACCCGGGCCTGCCGGTCCACAAGCCCCGCATCCAGGACATCGACGAGCGGGCGGCGAAGCGCTCCGAGCGCACCGTCGCGATGCTCTTCACGCTGTCGATGCTGGCGACGATCGGCTTCATCGCGTCCTACGTGATCTTCCCGGTCGACAAGATCGTCTACATCTTCCCCATCGGGAAGATCAGCGCGCTCAACTTCTCCCTGGGCATGACCCTGGGCGTGGCCCTCTTCTGCATCGGCGCGGGCGCGGTCCACTGGGCCCGCACCCTGATGTCCGACGTCGAGGTCGCCGCCGAGCGCCACGAGATCGCCGCTCCGCCGGAGGTCAAGGCGCAGGTCCTGCAGGACTTCGCCGACGGCGCCAACGAGTCCGGCATCGGCCGGCGTCCCCTGATCCGCAACACGCTGCTCGGTGCGATGGCCATGGTGCCGCTCGCCGGTGTCATGCTGCTGCGCGACCTGGGCCCGCTGCCCGAGCAGAAGCTGCGCAAGACCCTGTGGGCCAAGGGCAAGCTGCTCATCAACGACAACACGAACGAGCCGCTGCGTCCCGAGGACGTGCTCGTCGGGTCGCTGACCTTCGCCAGGCCGGAAGGCCTGGAGGAGGAGCAGCACGACTTCCAGGTCCAGATCGCCAAGGCCGCCCTGATGATCGTCCGCATTCAGCCGGACGACATCAAGGACAAGAAGGAACTGGAGTGGTCCCACGACGGGATCGTGGCCTACTCCAAGATCTGCACCCACGTCGGCTGCCCGATCAGCCTGTACGAGCAGCAGACGCACCACGTGCTCTGCCCGTGCCACCAGTCCACCTTCGACCTTTCCGACGGCGCCCGTGTCATCTTCGGCCCGGCCGGTCACGCGCTTCCGCAGCTGCGGATCGGTGTGAATGACGAAGGCTTCCTCGAAGCGCTCGGCGACTTCGAAGAGCCCGTCGGTCCTGCATTCTGGGAGCGCGGATGAGCACTGCCTCTACCAAGTCACCGGCCGGCAAGGCGCGCAAGGCGCCCGCCGGCGAGCGAGTAGCCGACTGGGCGGACGGCCGCCTGGGCATCTACGGCCTCGCCAAGGCCAACATGCGCAAGATCTTCCCGGACCACTGGTCCTTCATGCTGGGTGAGATCTGCCTCTACAGCTTCATCATCATCATCCTCACGGGTGTGTACCTGACGCTGTTCTTCCACCCGAGCATGAACGAGGTCGTGTACCACGGCTCGTACGTGCCGATGCAGGGCGTCATGATGTCCGAGGCCTTCGCCTCGACGCTGGACATCAGCTTCGACGTCCGCGGTGGCCTGCTGATCCGCCAGATCCACCACTGGGCGGCGCTGATCTTCGTCGCGGCGATGATCGTGCACATGATGCGCGTCTTCTTCACCGGCGCGTTCCGCAAGCCCCGTGAGGTCAACTGGATCTTCGGCTTCCTGCTGCTGGTCCTCGGCATGTTCACCGGCTTCACCGGTTACTCGCTGCCGGACGACCTGCTGTCGGGTACCGGTGTCCGATTCATGCAGGGCGCCATCCTGTCCGTCCCGGTCGTCGGCACGTACCTGTCGATGTTCCTGTTCGGCGGGGAGTTCCCGGGCGGCGACTTCGTCGCACGGTTCTACTCGGTGCACATCCTGCTGCTGCCCGGCATCATGATGGGCCTGCTCGTGGCCCACCTGATCCTGGTCTTCTACCACAAGCACACCCAGTTCGCGGGCCCCGGCAAGACGAACAACAACGTCGTCGGCATGCCGCTGCTGCCGGTCTACATGGCCAAGGCCGGAGGCTTCTTCTTCCTGGTCTTCGGTGTCATCTCGGCCGTCGCGGCCATCGCCACGATCAACCCGATCTGGGCGCTCGGCCCGTACCGCCCGGACCACGTGTCCACCGGTGCGCAGCCCGACTGGTACATGGGTATGCCGGAAGGCCTGATCCGGGCCATGCCCGGCTGGGAGATCAACCTGTGGGGCCACACGCTCGTCCTGGGCGTGTTCATCCCGCTGCTGCTCTTCCCGCTGGTCCTGGGCGCGATCGCCGTCTGGCCCTTCATCGAGTCCTGGGTCACCGGGGACAAGCGCGAGCACCACATCCTGGACCGCCCGCGCAACGTCCCGACCCGCACCGCCTTCGGTGTCGCCTGGATCGCGGAGTACATCGTGCTCCTGATCGGCGGTGGAAACGACATGTTTGCGCAGTACTTCCACCTCTCGATCAACTCGATCACCTGGTTCGTCCGGATCGGCTTCTTCGTCGTCCCGGTCCTCGCCTTCATCGTCACCAAGCGGATCTGCCTCGGCCTCCAGCGCCGGGACCACGACAAGGTGCTGCACGGTCGCGAGACCGGCATCATCAAGCGTCTGCCGCACGGTGAGTTCGTCGAGGTCCACGAGCCGCTGTCGCAGGGCAAGCTGCACACTCTCACCACGCACGAGCAGTACAAGCCGATCGAGATCGGCCCGACGGTCGACGAGAACGGTGTCGAGCGCAAGGTGAAGGCCACCGAGAAGCTGCGCGCGAAGCTCAGCAAGGGCTTCTACGGCGAGAACAACCAGATTCCGAAGCCCACGGTGGAGGAATACAAGGAGATCCAGTCCGGCCACGGCCACCACTGATCCCCGCATGAACGCATGAGGGACTGATTTCGGTCAGTCCTGGTGTCGCCACGGCGAGAGCCCCGTCCAGTGTCTGGACGGGGCTCTTTGCCGTAACCGGGGCTGGATAGGCTGAACCCGACCGATTCGACGTGGGCGGCAGAATATGGGGACGGCCCACCAACAGCAGGAGCGGACCATGAACGTTGCGACCCCGGCAGGCGGCGACAGCGTGGCGGCCCGTGGGTGGCCGGGCGTTCTCGACGCTCTGCTGACCGGCCAGGACCTGCGCGCCGAGGACACCGCCTGGGCGATGGACCGGATCATGCGCGGGGAGGCCACCGACGCCCAGATCGCCGGCTTCACCGTCGCGCTGCGGGCCAAGGGCGAGACGGTCGCGGAGATCAACGGCCTCGTACGGGCGATGTACGAGCACGCCAACCTGATCGAGGTCCCGGGCCGCACGGTCGACATCGTCGGCACCGGCGGCGACGGGGCCAAAACGGTGAACATCTCCACGATGTCCGCGATCGTGGTGGCCGGCACCGGCGCCAAGGTCGTCAAGCACGGCAACCGGGCCGCGTCCTCCGCCAGCGGCTCCTCGGACGTGCTGGAGAAGCTCGGGGTCAACCTCAACCTCAGCACCGCCCGGGTCGTCGAGGTCGCCGAGGAGGCGGGCATCACCTTCTGCTTCGCGGTGAAGTTCCACCCGGCCCTGCGCCACGTGGCGGCGGCCCGCAAGGAACTCGGCATCCGCACCACCTTCAACATCCTCGGCCCGCTGACGAACCCGGCCCGGGTGCGGGCCCAGGCCTCGGGCGTGGCCGACCCCCGGATGGCTCCGATCGTGGCGGGCGTCCTCGCCGAGCGGGGCTCCTCCGCGCTGGTCTTCCGCGGCGACGACGGCCTGGACGAACTGACCACGGCGTCGACCTCGCGGATCTGGTGGGTCCGCGACGGCAAGGTCACCGAGCAGACCTTCGACCCGCGCGACGTGGGCATCTCCCTGGTCGACGTCTCCGCGCTCGCCGGCGGGGACCCCTCCTACAACGCGGACGTGGCCCGCCGCCTGCTGGCCGGCGAGACCGGCCCGGTCCGTGACGCCGTGCTGCTGAACTCGGCGGCGGCCCTGGTGGCCCTGGACCCCGGCACGGGCACCCTGGAGGAGCAGATCGCGGCCGGCATCACCCGTGCGGCCGAATCGATCGACTCGGGTGCGGCGCGGGCCGCCCTGGAGCGCTGGGTGGCGGCCAGCAACGCGTAGCGGCGCCGGAACGGCGTGAAAGCGATGACCCCGGTCCACCATGCGGACCGGGGTCTTGCGTTCGCGTGATCTTGTGGCAGGATGCTGAACAGGTCACGAGTGACAGCGTTTAGGCCCCGGCTTGCTGTCCGGCAACCCTCCTTCCGTGGCGGGGTGCCCCGGGTGATGACCAGGTCGTAGGCAGCAAGGCCTACGGCAAGCGCGGATCCCTCGACACCAGGGGTCCTGGTCTCTCGAGGAGCGTTTTCCGTGAGCAAGCGAATGCGATAGGGCGACTCCGCCCCCACTTCACCCTCGGACCAGGGCTGCTTCCGTGCGGCCTCCTCACCTTCCGGGGATCTTCCCGTACCCACGTGCGTACGGGCACACCGAAGCCATTCAGCCCTGCCTGCCGGGAGATATCGCCATGTCCGCATCCCTGAACACTGCTGCCCCCGCCGTCGCCGTCGCCACCGCCGTGGACCCCGCCTGTGCCGAGCCGCTCGCGGTCCTCGGCCGGGACGTCACCGTCCCCCTCGTCACCGGCGGCGAGGTCACCTACGCGGCCCTCGACTACGCGGCCAGCGCCCCCGCCCTGCAGCGCGTCTGGGACGACGTGGCCGCGTACGCCCCGTACTACGGCAGCGTGCACCGCGGCGCCGGGTACCTCTCGCAGCTCTCCACCGACCTCTTCGAGCAGAGCCGCGTCACCGTCGCCGAGTTCCTCGACTGCCGCCCCACCGACCAGGTCGTCTTCACCCGGTCCACCACCGACTCGCTGAACCTGCTCGCCGCCGTACTCCCCGCCGACTGCCAGGTGTTCGTCTTCGAGACCGAACACCACGCCTCCCTGCTGCCGTGGGTGGACGCGCAGGTCACCTACCTCAACGCGCCGCGCACCCCGGCCGAGGCCGTCGCCACTCTGGAGCGGGCCCTCGCCGACCGCGACCCCTACGGTCCCGCCCTCGTCTGCGTCACCGGCGCCTCCAACGTCACCGGCGAGCTGTGGCCCGTCAAGGAACTCGCCGCCGCCGCGCACGCCCACGGCGCGCGCATCGTGCTGGACGCCGCCCAACTGGCCCCGCACCACCCCGTCTCCGTCCAGGAGCTCGACGTCGACTGGGTCGCCTTCTCCGGGCACAAGCTCTACGCGCCCTTCGGCTCGGGCGTGCTCGCCGGCCGCGCGGACTGGCTGCAGCAGGCCCAGCCGTACCTGGCCGGCGGCGGGGCCTCCCGCAAGGTCGCCCGGCGCGAGGACGGCGGCGTGGACGTCGAGTGGCACACCACGGCCGCCCGCCACGAGGCCGGCTCCCCGAACGTCATCGGCGTCTACTCCATCGCCTCGGCCTGCAAGGCCCTGACCGAGGCGGGCTTCGAGAACCTCGTCGCCCGCGAGCAGCACCTCGTCGCGAAGGTCCGCAGCGGCCTGGCGGAGGTCCCGGCGGTGCGGATCCTCTCCCTCTTCGGCGACGACGCCCCGCGGGTCGGCGTCATCTCCTTCGTGGTGGACGGCTGGAACAGCTCCCACTTCGCGGCGGCCCTGTCCGCGGAGTACGGGATCGGCGTCCGCGACGGCCTGTTCTGCGCCCACCCGCTGGTCCGCACCCTGCTCGGCAGCGAGCCGCAGGCCCAGGGCGAATGCGGTGCCCCGGAGGCAGCCCCGGGGGAGCGCTCCCTGAACGCGATCCGCGTCAGCTTCGGTGCGGGCACCCCCGACGAGCACGTGGACCGCTTCGTCCGCGCGGTGAAGGAACTCGTCGCGGACGGTGCCAAGTGGCAGTACCGCACGGAGGAAGGCCGCTGCGTCCCGGCCGTGTGACACCGTACGGATCATGAGCTACTGGGATCCGATACCGACCCTCCGCGCCTGCGTGGAGGGCCAGCCCCTGCCGGGCCTGGCCGAGTGGGTGCCCGTGTACGACACCCTCTTGTGGGACGCCTGGCCCGACGCGTGGTCGGACCGCAACTGGCGGAACGTGCCGGGGCCGTTCTACGGAGCCGTGACGGACACCTGCTGGGTGGGCCGCGAGGTCGCGCCGGACCACATCCTTTACGACGACGAGTCCGGCCAGGAGTTCGTCTACCGCCAGCCGCGCACGCCCGAGGAGACGTACCGGGTCATGGCCGCGGCCTGGCAGGACCCGATGGCCGGATTCGCGAGCGACGGGGACGAGCGGTGGACGCCGGAGCTGGTGCGGGAGTGGTGGCGGGACCGGGGCCGCGTCCGCGAGTGGGCCGTGGGCCTGGAGCGGAGCTGGTCGGTGTCGACGCGGCCGGACGAACGCGAGGCGGCGGGCGGGGCCGGGGCGTACGTGGCGTACATCGACGACGGCCTGGAGGAGTACCTGCGCGGCTACGTCTTCCACCTGACGGAAGGCCGCCCGGCGGGTCCGTCGGACCGCCTGCCGCGGCTCTGACCCTGCGGTGACCGTAGCGCGGTGCCGGGTGCCCTGCGGGCGGCTCGGCGGTGCCCGTGCCGGGCGGCTCGGCGGTGCCCGTCTGCTCGGGCCTGTCACGGCCCGGGGGGCGCCTCAAACGCCGGCGGGGCTGGGTGGTGTGGGGCGGTGCCCCGCACGAGAGTCTCCTCGGCTCGGCGCGCGCGGGCCCGTCACGGCCGGGCGGCCGCGGTCGCGCGCTCGTCCTCCGGGGACCCTCCTGCGTGTCCCCACCCCACGGCAGGACTCCGGCCGTGCCAGCCGACAACCCCGCACACCCCAGCCCCGCCGGCGATTGAGGCGCGGCCCGAGGCACGACGCGGCCGAGCCGCACACCGCAGGGCACACCGCCGAGCAGCCCGCAGGGTGCTACGCGTCCAGGCCGATCGCGAACGCCGCCTCCAAGTCGTGCTGCGAGTACGTGCGGAAGGCCACGTGCGTGTCCGTCGCCTCGACGCCCGGGATCTTGCTGATGCGGCCGGGGATGATGTCCGCCAGGTTCTCGTGGCGGGCCACGCGGACCAGCGCGATCAGGTCGTACGTCCCCGTGACGGAGTAGACCTCGCTGACGTTCTCGAGGGCGGCGATGGACTCGGCGATCTCGGGGATCCGGTCCACGCTGGTCTTGATGAGCACGATCGCGGTGATCACGGCTGGCTGTCTCCCTCGGTGGCCGTCGCTGGTCGCCTCACTCTAGTCGCACCCCGATAGCGGGCCCACGCGTACAGGAAGCCGAGGGAGAAGCCCACCAGATGGGCCAGATAGGCGACCCCCGGCCCGCTGCCGGCCCGCTGCGCCGCCACCCATTGCAGGGCGAACCAGAAGAGCAGCACCATCCACGCGGGGAACCGCAGCGGCAGGAAGAAGAGGAAGGGGAACAGGCTCGTCACCCTCGCCCGCGGGAGCAGGAAGAGGAAGGCGCCCAGTACGGCCGAGATGGCACCGGACGCACCGACCAGCGTCTGCGGGGACCCCGCGTTGGCCGCCGCGTACGCCGCCATCGCCAGGTAGCCCGTACAGAGGTAGAAGACGATGAAGGCCGGGCGGCCCATCCGTTCCTCCGCCATCGCGCCGAAGACGTGCAGGAAGAGCATGTTCCCGAGCAGGTGCAGCCAGCTGCCGTGGACGAACAATGCGGTCAGCGGGGTCAGCCAGGCGCGCGGGGTGCCCGTGAAGAGCTCGTCCGGGACGACGCCCCAGCGCCGGAAGTACGCGGCCCCGGCGGACAGCAGCTCGTCGCCCGTCCCGTAGACCGGATTGAGTCCCGAGGCCGGACCGAGGACGAACACCACGGCGCAGCCCGCCATCAGCGCATGGGTGACCACCGGTCCCCGGGCGGCCTCGCGAACGGCCCGCCACCTTACGATCATGTGACAGAGCATGACGCAAGGGGACCCACCTGAAGCGGTGGCAGGCCGTAGGGTTACGAGCTGCGGTCCGCAGGACGACGCATACGGCGGCGCGGGCAGCTTTAATTGAATCAGCTACGAAGGAGAGAGCGGCCTGATGACGGTTCCCCTGCCGACCGACACCACCCGGTGGCGCTGCACCCTGTGCGGCAACCTCACGCGCTTCGACGTCACCCGATCGTCGAAGGTCGTGGAGTACGTCCACCTGGACCTCGCCGGGGAGCCCAAGGTCGAGGAACGCGAGGTGGTCAATGAGACCATCGAGTCGGTCCGCTGCCGCTGGTGCAACGCGGTGGACCAGATCGAGCTCGTGGACAGGCCGGGCGCGGACTCCTGACGGAGGCGCACCCACAGGAAGATCACGGTAGGGGTGACGGATTGTGGAGCCAGCAAGCGGCGCTGAGCCGGCCGACGCGGCCGGCGACGCCGCCGAGGCGCTCGACCACCCGCTGCCGGAAGGCGTGCGGCGCCGGGTCGTCGCGCTCGTCTCGGACGCCTTCGGCGGACTGACGGTCGCGGACCTCCCGGCGCAGCTGCGCCAGTATGCCCGGTTCACCCCGACCCGGCGCGCCAAGTTCGCGGGCAACGCCATGGCCGCGGCGGTCGAGTCCGACGCCGTGTTCCGGAGCAGGGTCGCGGACAAGGTGCGCGAGGCGCAGGCCGATCTGGCCGCCGCGCTGGAGGCGGGCGCGCCGCCGGCGGCCGCGGATCCTCTGGACGTCGCGGCCGCCGCCTTCGTCCTGCGGCCGGCCGGCTGGGTCAAGCTGGTGGCCGCCGCGGGCGAGGAGGCGCAGCGCGCCGACGCCGAGCGGGTCGGCGAAGAGACCCGGCGCGAGCTGGAGCGCCTGCGCGAGGAGCTGGCCCACGTACGGGAACTGCAGCGCACGGGCGGCGATCAGGTGCGGGCCGAGCTGGACGCGGCCCGCAAGGAAGCGGAATCGCTTCAGCGCAAGCTGCGCAGCGCCCTGAGCGACGTCAAGCGGGGTGAAGCGGCCCTGCGCAAGGTGAATGCGGAGATCGACGGGATCCGCGGCGACGCGGCCGCCCGGGTGGCCGCCGCCGAGAGCGAGTCCCGTCGGGTCAAGTCGCGTCTCGCGGAGGTGGAGACGGCGCTGGAGACCTCGCGCCGGGCCACGCGCGAGGGGCGCAGCATCGAGGACATGCGGCTGCGGCTGCTGCTGGACACCGTGCTGGACGCGGCCCAGGGGCTGCGCCGGGAGCTTGCGCTGCCGCCCCTGTCGACGCGGCCGGCGGACACCGTGGAGGCGGTGGAGCCGGGCCGGATGACTCCGAAGGACATCGCGGCGCGGGCCCTGTCGGAGACGGATCCGGCGTTGCTGGACCAGCTGTTGGCGTTGCCCCAGGCCCATCTGGTGGTCGACGGCTACAACGTGACGAAGACCGGCTATCCGACGATGCCGCTGGAGAAGCAGCGGCTGCGGCTGCTGGGCGGGCTGTCGATGCTGGCCGCGCAGACGGGCGCGGAGATGACCTGTGTCTTCGACGGGGCGGAGCTGGCGGCCCCGGTGCTGCTCGCGCCGCCGCGCGGGGTGCGGGTGCTGTTCTCCAAGGCCGGGGTGACGGCGGACGAGCTGATCCGCCAGCTGGTGCGTGCGGAGCCGCCCGGCCGGCCGGTGGTCGTGGTCTCCACGGACCGGGAGGTCGCCGACGGGGTGGCCAAGGCGGGAGCGAGGCCCGTAACGTCCGCTTTGTTGCTGAAGCGGCTTTCGCGCGTTTCCTAACTCCCGTGCCGAATGCCGGAATTGATGGGTCCTGTGGAGGACGCACCGTCAAGTGCCCTGCACAGAGCGTGCGCTGTAGGTAAAGAACCTGGTGAGGGACCGAATTTTTTCCCGGCAGGATTTGAACTGATCACAGATGGGTCACTAGGGTCTGGTCAAACCTTCGTGCGGTAGATCACTCATTCGGAGTGGCGGCGAAGGTGCTGCCGAGTTGCGTTCTTCGGCGGCTCGAGGAAGAAGGAGCTCGCCTTCGTGGCGTCCCACCGTCGACCCAAGCAGCCGACCCGCGCTCGTGTGACCGTGCTCACCTCGGTCGCGGCCGCGGCCGTCGCCCTCTCCGCCCAGGGTGCCTCCGCCGCTCCGGCCAAGCCGAGCAAGGACGAGGTCAAGACCCAGGTCGACGCCCTCTACGAAGAGGCGGAGCAGGCCACCGAGAAGTACAACGGGGCCCAGGAACGCCAGGACAAGCTGGAGAAGGAGATCGGGCAGCTCCAGGACCAGGTGGCGCGCGGGCAGGGCGACCTCAACGACCTGCGCAGCACGCTCGGTTCGATGGCCAGCGCTCAGTACCGCAACGGAGGCATAGACCCCTCCCTCGCCCTCCTCCTCTCCGAGGACCCCGACAGCTACCTCGACAAGGCCTCCACCCTGGAGCACTTGAGCGGCAAGCAGGTCGAAGCGGTCCAGAAGATCCAGGCGAAGCAGCGCACCCTCGCGCAGCAGCGTCAGGAGGCCTCCGGCAAGCTCGCCGACCTCGACGCGACCCGCAAGGAACTCGCCGAGAAGAAGAAGGTCTCGACGGAGAAGCTCGCCGCGGCCCAGGCCCTGCTCAACACCCTTACCGCGCAGGAGCGTTCCGCGCTCAAGGACGAGGAGACGCGCGCGAGCCGCGCCGACAGCTCCCGCGTCGACCTCGGCAACGTGAAGGCCTCCGGCCGCGCCGGAGCCGCCCTCGCCGCCGCCAAGACCAAGCTGGGCTTCACCTACCAGTCCGGCGGCACCGGCCCCAACGTCTACGACTGCTCGGGCCTGACCCAGTGGGCGTACAAGCAGGCCGGCGTCAACATCAGCCGCACCACCTTCACCCAGGTGAACGACGGCACGCGCATCAGCCGCAGCCAGCTCCAGCCCGGTGACCTCGTCTTCTTCTACGGGGACCTGCACCACGTCGGCCTCTACGCCGGCAACAACATGACGCTGCACGCCTCGAACCCGCGCAGCGGCATCAAGTACGAGTCCATGGACAACATGCCGTTCCAGTTCGGCGTCCGGATCGGCTGATCCGCTCCGCCCCGCGGTCCGGGACGCGCCGTACGCCGCCCATCCGGGCGAATTCCCGGGCCCGCGTCTGACCACACGCCCCGCCGGTGACCTGCGTCTCCTGCGGGGCGTCGGCATGTGCGCCCTCCGGCGGTCGTTGGCCGGTGTGTGGTGGCGCCGCTACTGTCTGCCAGCGCGGAACCCGGCACACGGCCGTCCACGGGGGGCGGACCCGGGCCCCGCACAGCGGAAGGGAGCGGTTTCACGTGGCGTCCCATCGCCGGCCCGGGCTCGGCAGCCTCGACCGGAACACGAAGGTCACCGTCCTCACCGCCGCCGCGGCCACGGCCGCGGTCGCCATGACGGGAGTACCCGCAAGTGCGGCCCCCGGACTCCCGCACGAACCCGGCGGCGGGGCGAGAACCGGCATCAGCGCCCAGGTCGACCGGCTCTTCGAGGAGGCCGAGCAGGCCACCGAACGCTTCAACGAGGCCGGCGAGAAGGCCGACCGGCTCCGCGCAGAGGTCAACCGGGCCCAGGACGCGGTGGCCCGCGGCCAGGAACGCATCAACACCATGCGGGGCGTCCTCGGCACCTTCGCCGGGGCCCAGTACCGCAGCGGCGGCATCGACCCCGCCGTCGGGCTGATGCTGGCCGAGAACCCCGACGCGTACCTGGAGCAGGCCGCCGCCCTCGACCGGCTGACCGGCCGCCAGGCCCGGCAGCTCGACGAACTCCGCGAGGAGCAGCGCGAACTGGGCCAGGAGCGCCAGGAGGCCTCCCGCAAGCTCGCCGAACTCGACGCCCTGCGCTCCGACGTGGCCCGGCACAAGCGCTCCGTCACCGCGAAGCTCGCGGCCGCCCGGCGGCTGCTCAACGCCATGCCCTCCGAGGAGCGGGCCGACTACGAGCGCGCCTCGCGCTCCGGGGGCCGCCCCGAGGGGCTGCCCGACCTCCCCTCCCTCGGCGCCTCCTCGGGGCGCGCCGCGACCGCCGTGATGGCGGCCCGGGCCGCGGTCGGCCGGCCTTACGTGTGGGGCTCCACCGGCCCCTCCGGCTTCGACTGCTCCGGGCTGATGGTCTGGTCGTACCGGCAGGCGGGGGTCTCCCTGCCGCGCACCTCGCAGGCCCAGCGGCACGCCGGGCGGCAGGTGCCGCTGTCGCAGGCCCGTCCGGGCGACCTGGTGACGTACCGCTCGGACGCCAGCCACGTCGGCATGTACGTGGGCAACGGCCAGGTGGTGCACGCGCCGTACCCCGGGGCCCGGGTGCGCTACGACCCCGTCGGGATGATGCCCGTCTCTTCGGTGACCCGCCCCTGACCGCACCCGTGCGTACGATCGTCGGATGTCCCCCGTCCGACGGTCCCTCGTACGCGTGCTGCCGCTCCTGCTGAGCGCGCTGCTCGCCGGGTGCGGGGCGCCCGCACCGCGGGACGGCGCCGAGCGGGACATCCGGGAGGCCGTCGCCGACTGGTCGCGGACGCCGCCCGCGCAGCTCGCCGGGATCCCGCTGGAGGGATGGGAGTACGAGGTCTCCGCGGTCGGGCGAGACGGCGCGGGGGCCACCGCCCGGGCCGAGCTGCGCTACCGGCTGGCCGGCTACGACGCGGCCGCGGCCGCCTCGGCGCGCGAGGTGCGCCTCACCCGGGACGGCGGGCGGTGGCGGGTCACCGGCGACCGGGCCGCGCCGGGCGCGCTGCCGCAGCTGTGGGACCAGGGCCCGGTGGCGGTGGTCCGCGGGGCGCACTCGCTGGTGCTGGGCGTCGGGCAGGACGCCGGGACGCTGTCCGCGATCGCGGCGGAGGCCGACCGGGCGGTGCCGGCGGTGAGCAAGGCCTGGCCTGGGCCCTGGGCGGGGCGGGCGGTGGTCCTGGTGCCCGGTTCGGTGGACCGGATGGCGCAGCTGCTGGGCCGCCCGGCCGCCGAGTACCGGGGCATGGGGGCCGTCACGACCGGCCGGGTGGGTGCGGCTGCGGCCCCCGCCGACCGCGTCGTCGTCAACCCGGAGGGGTGGGCGGAGCTCAGCCCGGCGGGCCGCGCGGTCGTCCTGACCCACGAGGTCACCCATGTGGCCACCCGGGCGGCGACCACCGCGACCACCCCGCTGTGGCTCTCCGAGGGCTTCGCGGACTGGGCGGCGTACCGCGCGGGCCCCGCCACGCCGGAGCAGGCCGCCCCCGCGCTGGCCAGGGCCGTGCGGCGGGGCGACGTGCCGGGCGAGCTGCCCGGGGCGCGGGACTTCGCCTTCGGCGGCGACCCGGAGGCGCTGGCGCGGGCCTACGAGGGGTCCTGGCTGGCCTGCCGGATGATCGCGGAGCGATGGGGCGAGGCGGCGCTGGTGGACCTGTACGGGAGGGCGGGGCGCGAGCCGTGGCCGGTGGCGGTGCGGGGGGCCCTCGGCGTGGATCCGGCGGCGCTGACGGAGGACTGGCGCCAAGCCCTGCGGGAGGAGTTCCGCTGAGGGCGTCCGGTACGTTGGCAGCGATGCACAAGACGCTGATCGTGACCAACGACTTCCCGCCGCGACCCGGCGGCATCCAGGCCTTCCTGCACAACATGGCGCTACGGCTGGATCCCGACCGGATCGTCGTCTACGCCTCCACCTGGAAGCACAGCGCGGAGGGCCGCGAGGCCACCGCGGCCTTCGACGCGGAGCAGCCGTTCCAGGTGGTCCGCGACCGTACGACGATGCTGCTGCCGACCCCGCGCGTGACGCGGCGGGCGGTGGGACTGCTGCGCGAACACGGCTGCGAGTCGGTGTGGTTCGGGGCGGCGGCCCCGCTCGGGCTGATGGGCCCGGCGCTGCGGCGGGCGGGTGCGCGGCGGATCGTGGCGACCACGCACGGGCACGAGGCGGGCTGGGCCCAGCTGCCGGCCGCGCGGCAGCTGCTGCGGCGGATCGGCGAGGGCACCGACACGCTGACCTACCTGGGGGAGTACACGCGCTCGCGGATCGCCTCCGCGGTGACGGACCGGGCGGCGGCCCGGATGGTCCAACTCCCGCCGGGCGTGGACGAGAAGACCTTCCACCCGGGATCGGGCGGAGCGGAGGTGCGGGCCCGCCTCGGGCTGACGGAGCGGCCGGTGGTCGTCTGCGTCTCCCGGCTGGTGCCGCGCAAGGGGCAGGACACGCTGATCGAGGCGATGCCGCGGATCCTGGCGGCGGTGCCCGACGCGGTGCTGCTGATCGTGGGCGGCGGGCCCTACGAGGCGGACCTGCGGGAGCTGGCCGTCCGGACGGGGGTCGCGGACTCGGTCGTCTTCACCGGAGCCGTCCCGTGGTCGCAGCTCCCGGCCCACTACGGCGCGGGTGACGTCTTCGCCATGCCGTGCCGGACCCGGCGGGGCGGACTGGACGTGGAGGGGCTCGGCATCGTCTACCTGGAGGCCTCGGCGACGGGTCTGCCGGTGATCGCGGGCGACTCGGGCGGGGCGCCGGACGCGGTGCTGGACGGTGAGACGGGCTGGGTCGTTCGGGGCGGATCCCCCGAGGAGGCGGCGGACCGGATCGTCACCCTGCTGCAGGATCCGGAGCTACGGGCGCGTATGGGCGCTGCCGGCCGTGCATGGGTCGAGGACCGCTGGCGCTGGGACCTTCTGGCCGAACGGCTTCGCGAGCTGCTCTGATCGCCGGGTGCGGCGCCGCTGCCGGGGGCCCTGCCCCCGGACCCCCGCGCCTCAAACGCCGGCGGGGCTGGATTCGGCTGCTGCCGTTCGCCTGGCGCGGGCTGAAACTGTCAGCCCGCGCCGGCAGTATCCGGCCCCTCCGGCGTTTGAGGAGCGGGGTTCGGGGCGGAGCCCCGACGGCGGAGCCGCCGGTAAGCATCTGCGCAGCCACGTCTGACTGTTCCTCAGATGTCTGTCAATACCGCGGCTGGGCGGAAGGCTGGATTCCGCCCATGATGCGGCCATGACATCCAATCTGACGCGCCGTCATCTGTTGGGACTCGGCGCCCTCTCGACCGCCGCCGCACTCGGCTTCACCAGGATCGGGGCGGCCTCCGCCGCGGCCGTGGAGCCCGCCGCCGCCCAGTACGCCCCCGCCATCGTCGTCGGCTCCGGCTACGGATCCGCCGTCGCCGCCCTGCGCCTCGGGCAGGCGGGCGTACGTACCGTCGTGCTGGAGATGGGCCGGCTCTGGGACACTCCCGGACCCGACGGCAAGGTCTTCCCCTCCACCTCCGCGCCCGACCAGCGCTCCATGTGGTTCCGCAACCGCACCGAGGCCCCGCTCGCCCAGTTCCTCTGGCTCGACGTGGTCAACCGCGACATCAGCCCGTACCCCGGCGTCCTCGACCGCGTGAACTACGGCGACATGTCCGTGTACGTGGGGCGCGGGGTCGGGGGCGGATCGCTCGTCAACGGCGGGATGGCCCCGACGCCCCGGCGCTCGTACTTCTCCGAGGTGCTGCCCCAGGTCGACGCCGACGAGATGTACGGCACGTACTACCCCCGCGCCCGCGCCATGCTCGGGGTGAACGACATCGACCCGGCCTGGTTCGAGTCCACCGAGTGGTACCGCTTCGCCCGGATCTCCCGCAAGCACGCCCAGAACACCGGCCTGAAGACCGTCTTCGTCCCCAACGTCTACGACTTCGAGCACATGAAGCGCGAGGCGGCCGGCACCGCCCCCCGCTCGGCACTGGCCGGCGAGGTCATCTACGGCAACAACCACGGCAAGAAGAGCGTCGACAAGACCTACCTCGCCGCAGCCCTGGGCACCGGGAACGTCACCATCGAGACCATGCAGCGCGTGGTCGGCGTACGGCCCGATCCGGCCGGCGGGTACGTCCTGACGGTGCGGACCAGCGATGTCACCGGACGGGTCACCCAGGTCCGCGAACTCGGCTGCAGGCAGCTCTTCCTCGGGGCCGGGAGCCTCGGCACCACCGAGATCCTGCTGCGGGCCCGCGAGAGCGGAACCCTGCCCGCGCTCAGCGACAGGGTCGGGCTCGGCTGGGGCCCCAACGGCAACATCATGACGGCCCGCGCCAACCACCTGTGGGACACGGTCGGCTGCAACCAGGCCACCATGCCCGCGATGGGCATCGACGACTGGGACAACGCCGCGAATCCGGTCTTCGCCGAGATCGCCCCGCTCCCCATGGGCATCGAGCACTGGATCTCGATGTACCTGGCCATCACCAAGAACCGGGAGCGCGGGCACTTCACCTACGACGCCGCCACCGACTCGGCGCGGCTCAACTGGCGGCGGGACCAGAACACGCCCTCGGTCAACGCGGCGAAGAACCTCTTCGACCGCATCAACCGGCGGAACTTCACCATCTACCGCTACGACCTCTTCGGCGGGAACAGGGCCTTCGCCGACAACTTCACCTACCACCCGCTCGGCGGCTGCGTCCTCGGGGACGCCACCGACGTGTACGGGCGGGCCAAGGGATATCAGGGGCTGTACGTGGTCGACAGCTCCCTGATCCCCGGATCGCTCGGCGTGAACCCGTTCGTGACCGTCACCGCCCTCGCGGAGCGGAACATGGCACGGATCCTCGCCGAGGACCCCCGCTAGCGCGAGGCCGGCCGCGGACTAGCCGCGGTAGAGCGCCTCGATCTCGTCCGCGTAGTCCTTCGCCACCACGTTGCGCTTGAGCTTCAGCGACGGCGTGATGTGGCCCGACTCCTCCGTGAACTGGGAGGGCAGAATGCGGAATTTCCGCACCGATTCCGCCTTGGAGACCGCCGCATTGCCGTCGTCGATCGCCTTCTGGACGGCGGCGATGAGGTCCGAGTCCTCGCGCAGCTCCGCCGCCGTGACCCCGGCCGGCTTGCCGTTCTCCGCGGCCCAGCGGCCGAGGAACTCCTCGTCGATCGTGACCAGCGCGGCCACGAACGGCCTCGCGTCGCCGACCACCATGCACTCCGCGACCAGCGCGTGCGCCCGGATCCGGTCCTCGATCACCGCGGGGGCCACGTTCTTGCCGCCCGCCGTGACGATGAGCTCCTTCTTGCGGCCCGTGATCGTGAGGTAGCCGTCCTCGTCGAGGGTGCCGACGTCGCCGGTGTGGAACCAGCCGTCGGTCAGCGCCTCGGCGGTCGCCGCCTCGTTGTTCCAGTACCCCGTGAAGATCTGCTCGCCGTGCAGCAGCACCTCGCCGTCGTCGGCGATGCGCACCACGGAGCCCGGCATGGGCTGGCCGACCGTACCGATCTTCTGCTTGTCCCACGGGTTGAAGGTGGTCGCGGCACAGGACTCGGTCAGGCCGTAGCCCTCCAGGACCGTGAAGCCGATGCCGCGGAAGAAGTGCCCGAGCCGCTCGCCCAGCGGCGCGCCGCCGGAGATCGCGTACTCGCCGCGCCCGCCGAGGACCGCGTGCAGCTTGCTGTAGACCAGCTTCGAGAAGATCTTGTGCTTGAGCTTCAGCCCGAACGACGGGCCGCGCGGGGTGTCCAGCGCACGGCTGTAGGCGATGGCCGTGTCGGCCGCCGCGTCGAAGATCTTCCCCTTGCCCTCGGCCTGCGCCTTGGCGCGCGCCGAGTTGTAGACCTTCTCGAAGACCCGGGGGACGCCGAGGATCAGCGTGGGACGGAAGGACTGCAGCTCGTCGGTGAGGTTCTTGATGTCCGGTACGCAGCCCAGGCGGATCGGCGCCAGCACGGCCGCCACCTCCACCAGGCGCCCGAAGACGTGCGCGGCCGGCAGGAACAGCAGCACCGAGCACTCGCCGGTCTTGAACAGCGGGCTCAGGCGCTCCACCGCGTTGCCGCACTCCGCGAAGAAGTTGCGGTGGGTCAGCACACAGCCCTTGGGGCGGCCGGTGGTGCCCGAGGTGTAGACGATGGTGGCCGGGTCGTCGGCGTTCGCGAGGCTGCTGCGCTCCTCGACCTCGGCGTCGGTGACGGCCGCGCCCGCGGCCTTCAGCGCCTCCACCGCCCCCTGCTCGATCTCCCAGACCTCGCGCAGCTCCGGCAGGCGGTCGCGCAGCGAGGCCACGGCCTTGCCGTGCCCGGCGCTCTCCACGACGACCGCGACGGCGCCGGAGTCGCCGAGGATCCACTGGATCTGCTCGGGGGAGCTGGTCTCGTACACGGGGACGGTGACGCCGCCCGCGCTCCAGATCGCGAAGTCGATCAGTACCCACTCGTAGCGGGTGCGGGAGATCAGGGCGACACGGTCGCCGGGACGGACGCCGGCCGCGATCAGGCCCTTGGCCGTGGCACGGACCTCGGCAAGGAACTCGGTCGCCGTCACGTCCTGCCACCGGCCGTCGGCCTTGCGGCTCATGACGGCGGTGTCTGGGTGCTGAGCGGCGTTGCGGCGGATGAGATCCGTCAGGTTCCCGTCCGACGGGACCTCGTACAGGGCCGGAAGGCTGAACTCGCGCAAGACTGCTGCTCCTCTGGGCGCCATCGCCACCATGTGGACCGACCGGACGTTACCCACCGGTAGTGGGTTCCCGATAGAGGGAACCGGCCAGATGTTCCGTGCGTCACATTCTGCACTCACACAGCCCGGCTCCAACGTGCCGACAGTAGTCGACCCCTCTGGCGACTCGGAAGTAACCGCAGGTAGGCCGACCTTTCACACTCCCACTACCCGGCCCTCACGAGTCCCCCTAGGGTTGTCCGCATGGCTGGCACGAAGCGGGGCGAGAACGGCGGCGGCACGAGCGGATCGAGCCGAACACGGGTCCACGTCGTGAGCGACGTGCACGGCAACACCGAGGCCCTCGCCCGGGCGGGGGAGGGCGCCGACGCCCTCATCTGCCTCGGCGACCTCGTGCTCTTCCTCGACTACGCCGACCACTCGCGCGGGATCTTCCCCGACCTGTTCGGCGTCGAGAACGCCGACCGGATCGTCGAGCTGCGCACCGCGCGCCGCTTCGAGGAGGCCCACGCCTTCGGCCGGCAGCTGTGGGCCGGACTGGACCGGGAGTCCCTGATCGAGGGCGCCGTGCGCCGCCAGTACGCGCAGATGTTCGCCGCCTTCCCCACCCCCACGTACGCCACCTACGGCAACGTCGACATTCCGGGCCTGTGGCCGGAGTACGCCGACCGCCACGGCCTCACCGTGCTCGACGGACAGCGCGTCGAGATCGCCGGCCGCGTCTTCGGCTTCGTCGGCGGCGGACTGCCCTCGCCCATGCGCACCCCCTACGAAGTGGACGTGGAGGAGTACGCCGCCAAGGTCGAGGCCCTCGGCGAGGTCGACGTCCTGTGCTCGCACATCCCGCCGGAAGTGCCCGAGCTCTGCTACGACACCGTCGCCCGCCGGTTCGAACGCGGCAGCGAGGCCCTGCTCGCCGCGATCCGCCGCACCCGGCCCCGCTACGCCCTCTTCGGACACGTCCACCAGCCGCTCGCCCGGCGGATGCGCATCGGCGCCACCGAGTGCGTGAACGTCGGCCACTTCGCGGCCACCGGCCGCCCCTGGGCTCTCGAATGGTAGGGATCAAGCCGCATCACGGCGGGCCCCGGCAGGGTCCGGGAGGCACTGGAGTGGCGACGTCCGCACGCGCGGTAGCCTTCACGCGGCGGCCCCAGGCCGCACACATCCTCGAACCACCCCAGCTGCCGCTGGGAGGTACCCCCAGCCCGGAGGAGCGACCGCGATGGCGGAACACACCAGCTCAAGCATCACGATCGAGGCTGCGCCCACCGACGTGATGGCCGTGATCGCCGACTTCGCCCGGTACCCCGAGTGGACCGGCGAGGTGAAGGAGGCCGAGGTGCTGGCCACCGACGCCGACGGGCGCGCCGAGAAGGTCCGCCTGCTGCTCGACGCGGGCGCGATCAAGGACGACCACACCCTCGCCTACACCTGGAAGGGCACGGACGAGGTCAGCTGGACCCTGGACAAGTCCCAGATGCTTCGCCAGCTGGACGGCTCCTACCGCCTCACCGCGGTCGACGGAGGCAAGCGCACCGAGGTCACCTACCAGCTGACCGTGGACGTCAAGATCCCCATGCTCGGCATGATCAAGCGCAAGGCCGAGAAGGTCATCATCGACCGGGCGCTCGCGGGCCTGAAGAAGCGCGTCGAAGCCGTCTGAGCCCGCTTCCCGCACACCGGAGCACCCGCACATGCACACCTTGCTGATCACCGGCCCCGGCGGGGCCGGGCGGACCACCGTGGCGGCGGCCACCGCCCTCGCGGCGGCCCGCGAAGGGCGGCGGGTGCTGCTGCTCTCCGGCGACATCGGCGACCCGCTCGCCGCCCTGGCCGGCGACCCGGCCGGCGACACCGCCGTCCCCGGGCTGCGGGTGGCCCGGGTCGACTCCGGCGAGGAGTTCCGCGAGGAACTCGTCGCCCTCCAGCAGCGCGGATCCGCCCTGCTCGGCATGGTCGGGGCCCGGCCCCTGGGCGCCGAGGAGATCACCGAACTGCCCGGCGCCGAAGAGTTCGCCCTGCTCCGCGCCCTGCGGCGGGCCGCCGCCGCACCCGGCACCGACCTCGTCGTCGTCGACATGCCGCCGCTGCACCGGACCCTCGCCGTCCTCGCCCTCCCCGCCCAGCTGCGCCGCTACCTCGCCCGGCTGCTCCCCGCGGAGAAGCAGGCCGCCCGCGCCCTGAGGCCCGTACTGGCCCAGCTGGCCGGCGTACCCATGCCCGCGCAGTGGCTCTACGAGACCGCCGCCCGCTGGGACGAGGAGCTGGCCGCCGTCCAGGCCGTCGTCGAGGCCGACACCACCGAGCTGCGGCTCGTCGCCCAACCCGGCCCCGCCGCCGCCGACGCGCTGCGCCTCGGCCGGCTCGGGCTCGCCCTCCAGCAGCTGCCCGTCTCCGCCGTCGTCGCCAACCGCATGGCCCCGCAGGGCTCCGCCGACCCGTGGCTCGCCGGGCTCGCCGCCCAGCACGAGAAGTACGCCGCCGAGTGGGCCGAGGAGCTCCCGGTGGTGGCCCTCACCCACCTCGGCCACGACCCGCGGGGCCCGCACGACCTGGAACGGCTCGCCGCCGCCCGCGGGCTCGTACCCGGGGCGCCCGCACCCCGCCGGGCCTGGGCCGTCGAGGACCGGCTCGCCGAGGACGGGGTGCTCGTCTGGGTGGTACCGCTGCCCGGCGCCACCAAGAGCGACCTCGACCTCGTCCGCCGCGGCGACGAGCTGCTGCTCACGGCGGGCCCGTACCGCAGGATCGTTCCGCTCCCTTCGGCGCTGCGCCGCTGCACCGTCTCCGGCGCCGCCCTCGCCCAGGGGGAGCTCCGCATCCGCTTCACCCCCGACCCGGGGCTGTGGCCCCGTACGCGATGAACCGCGTACCCCCGTTCGGGTACCGTCGAAGGTAGCCAGTACCGCACGCCCAGCCGCCGCCGCAGGAGAGAGTCCGCCATGAGCGAGGCCACCGACCGTCCCACCGACGACGACGCCTGGGCCAGGGCCTGCGCCGAGGACCTCGCCGCGGAGAAGGAGCGCCTGCGCGGAGCGGGCGAGAGCGGAGCCGGCGCCACCGGCACCGCCGCCGAGGAGCTGTTCAAGCTCTTCGAAGCCGTCGCCGACAAGGTCTCCGGACTGAACAACCCGCTGTTCGGCGTGGCAGCACAGGGCGCGGTGCGCCAGATCGTCGACCAGGCCAAGACCGCCGCCAAGCCCGTCATCGAGCGCAACCCGGAGGTCTTCGACCACCTCGCGGCCGCCGGCTCGGAACTGCTCGCCGCCTACCGCTCGGCCGTCGAGGGCCACGAACGCCGCTGGACGCGGGGCGACGAACCCCCCGCCCCCCGGCAGGCGTCCCACGACCGCGACCCCCGCGACGAGGGCCCCGACGACGGCCCGCCCGAGCGGATCGATCTCGACTGATCCACCGGACACCCCCGGCCCCTCGGGTACGGTTGGCCGTGGCGGGGTTTGACCGGAAACCGAGGGACTAATGGGACTCACCATCGGCGTCGACATCGGCGGCACGAAGATCGCGGCCGGCGTGGTCGACGAAGAGGGCACCATCCTTGAGACGTACAAGGTGCCCACCCCGCCGACCGCGGACGGAGTGACGGAGGCCATCTGCGCCGCCGTATCCGAGGTCAGCAGCAACCACACCATCGAGGCCGTCGGCATCGGCGCCGCCGGATACGTGGACGACAAGCGCGCGACCGTGCTGTTCGCGCCCAACATCAACTGGCGGCACGAGCCGCTCAAGGACAAGGTCGAGCAGCGCATCGGCCTGCCCGTCGTCGTCGAGAACGACGCGAACTGCGCGGCCTGGGGCGAATACCGCTTCGGCGCCGGCCAGGGCCACGAGGACGTCATCTGCATCACGCTCGGCACCGGCCTGGGCGGCGGCATCATCATCGGCAACAAGCTGCGCCGCGGACGCTTCGGCGTCGCCGCCGAGTTCGGGCACATCCGGGTCGTCCCGGACGGACTGCTGTGCGGCTGCGGAAGCCAGGGCTGCTGGGAGCAGTACGCCTCCGGGCGCGCGCTCGTCCGGTACGCGAAGCAGCGAGCCAACGCCACCCCCGAGAACGCGGCCATCCTGCTCGCTCTCGGCGACGGCACCGCCGAGGGCATCGAGGGCAAGCACATCAGCGAGGCCGCCCGGCAGGGCGACCTCGTGGCCATCGACGCCTTCCGCGAACTGGCCCGCTGGGCCGGAGCGGGACTGGCCGACCTGGCCTCGCTGTTCGACCCCTCCGCCTTCATCGTCGGCGGCGGCGTCTCGGACGAGGGCGACCTCGTCCTCGACCCGATCCGCAAGTCCTTCAAGCGCTGGCTGGTCGGCGGCGCCTGGCGCCCGCACGCACAGGTGCTCGCAGCGCAGCTCGGCGGCAAGGCCGGGCTCGTCGGCGCGGCCGACCTCGCCCGCCAGGGCTGATCGCTTTCACCCTTCTTTCCACGCTCACCGCCCGCCGCGCCCCTTGGGGGAGCGGCGGGCGGCTGCGTATCTTGCGAAGCATGGACCAGCTGCCGAAGTCCCGTACGGAGCCCGACGGTTCTGCCGTGATCCGGGTACTCAGCTACAACATCCGCTCGCTGCGCGACGACGAGGAGGCGCTGGCCCGGGTCATCCGGGCGTGCGAGCCCGACCTCGTCCTCGTGCAGGAGGCCCCGCGGTTCTTCCGGTGGCGCAAACACGCCGCGCGCCTCGCCGCCAAGTGCGACCTGGTGGTGCTGGGCGGGGGCGCGACGGCGGCCGGGCCGCTGCTGCTGTGCTCGCTCCGGGTCTTCGTGGAGCGCACGGAGGACGTCCTGCTGCCGCGCTCGCCGGGACTGCACCGCAGGGGCTTCGCCACGGCGGTGATCCGGGTCGGGGGCGTCCGGGTGGGCCTGGCCTCCGTACACCTGTCGCTCCAGCCCGAGGAGCGCAGGGACCACGCGGAGAGGCTGCTGGAGCGCCTCGCCGGGCTGGACGTGCCGTACACGATCGTCGGGGGCGACCTGAACGAGGGCCCGGACGGGCCGGCGTACGGGCGGCTGGCCGCCGAGCTGCAGGACTGCCGGGAGGTGGCCCCGTGGGGCGGCGGAGCGACCTTCCCGGCGGAGGCGCCGGACCGCCGGATCGACGCCGTCTTCGCCACAAAGGGGGTGGAGGTACTGGCCTGCGGGGTCCCGGAGGGCCTGCCGGGCGTCTCGTCCGGGGACCTCCGGGCGGCGACGGACCACCTGCCGGTGCTGGCGGTCCTGCGCCTCGCGGCTGCGCCGTAGACCGGCGGTCCAGGGGTCCGGGTGCGGCGACGTGGCCGGGGGCGCTGCCCCCGGACCTTCGTACCTCGATCGCCGGCGGGGCTGCGAGGAGCAGGGCGACCGGTATCAGCCGAAACCGGCGCCGCCGCCGACTGCCCGGGAGGCGGCGGGGTCAGACGACCGCGCCGCGGCCCGGATCGTCGTCATCGTCCTCGTCGCCGTGCGCCATGCGCGCCACCAGCGTCGCGAAGCCGCCGAGGAAGCCGCCGATGCCCAGCGTCGTCAGCCACCAGGTCATCTCCCACTGCAGGAGCACCGCCAGCAGCAGCAGCACCGGGCCGCCGACCACCGCCAGCCACGCGAACTTCGACGTCGTGTCCGCCTCCGGGAGCTCCGGCTCCGGGGGAACGAAGTGACCCTCCTCCGCCGGAGTCAGGTCGTCGTCCTTCGGCTCCGACAGCGAGTGGTCCCGGGGGCCCGCCATGCCCACGCCCGGGGCGAAGACCACGGAGCTGCCCAGCGCCGCCGGAGGCTCCGGGTCCGCGTCCGGCCCGGGCTTCGCGTCCGGCTTCGCGTCGGACTTTCCGTCCGGCTTCGGGCCGGGCTCCGCGCCCGGCTTCTGCTCCGGTCCGGATTCCGCGGGCAGCGGCTTGACGTCCTCCTCCGGCAGGAGGAGGTTCTCGATCGGCTTGAACGGCCGGGCCCCCGGCGGGTCCGGCGGCTCCTGCCCGTACCCGGCGACGATCGCCGCCCACGCCGCTTCCTCGTCCAGCGGCGGCACCCCGCCCGACTGCTCCTCGTGCTCAGCCACCGGCCTCCGCCCCCTCCCTGCCCACGCTCTCCGCCAGGCGGCCGACGAACGCATAGCTGTCCGCGAAGATCCGCTCCGCGTCATGGTCCAACGTCGCGACGTGGTAGCTCTGTTCCAGCAGGGTCTCGGTGACATCCGTCGAGGAGACCCGGGCCAGTACCCGTGCGGAGTCGACAGGCGGCACGACATGGTCCTGCGGGCTGTGCAGCAGCAGCAACGGCTGCGTCACCTGCGGCAGCTCGGCGTCCACGAGCTGCAGGAACTTCTTCAGCGAGTGCGCGGCACGGGTCGGGACCCGGTCGTAGCCGACCTCCTCCGAGCCCGGCTTCGCGATGTCGCTGGCGATGCCCGGGGTGGACCGGATGAAGTGCTTGGTCACCGGCAGGGTCACGGCCAGCGGGTCGTGCACCTTGTTGGCCGGGTTGACGAGCACGATGCCGCTGATGGCGTCGCCGTGCTTGGCCGCCAGCCGCAGGGTCAGCGCCCCGCCCATGGACAGCCCGAAGACGAACACCTGCTCGCACCGGTCCAGCAGCTCCCGCAGGGCGCGGTCGACCTCGGCGTACCAGTCCTGCCAGCCCGTGAGCTGCATGTCCTGCCAGCGCGTGCCGTGTCCGGGCAGCAGCGGGAGCGACACCGTGAGGCCCCGCCCGGCGAGATACTCGGCCCAGGGGCGCAGCGACTGCGGGGAACCGGTGAAGCCGTGGCAGAGGAGGACGCCGACCTCTCCGCCCTCGTGGCGGAACGGCTCGGCTCCAGGGAGGACGGGCACCAGGGTCTCCTTGATCATGATGTACGTCGGGTGGGTGCGTTGCTCTGTGTGACTTCACCGTACGCGACCGGGGTGGCACCGGCCAGGGTCGTCGGGCCGCTGCCGGTGTAGGCACGGGATATGGTCTGTTCGACAGACACAGGAAGGCTTTCGAGTTGATCTACGGCGCAATGAAGTTCTCGATCGGCGGTTCACTGAAGCTCGCTTTCAGGCCGTGGGTGGAGGGCCTCGAGAACATTCCCGCGGAGGGGCCGGCGATCCTCGCGAGCAACCACCTGTCCTTCTCCGACTCCTTCTTCCTGCCGGCGGTGCTGGACCGGAAGGTCACCTTCATCGCGAAGGCGGAGTACTTCACCTCCCCGGGGGTCAAGGGCAAGCTGACCGCCGCCTTCTTCAAGGGCGTCGGCCAGCTCCCGGTGGACCGCTCCGGCGCCCGCGGGGCCGGCGAGGCCGCGATCCAGAGCGGCATCGACGTCATCGAACGCGGGGAGCTGTTCGGTATTTACCCCGAGGGCACGCGTTCACCCGACGGACGCCTCTACCGCGGCAAGCCGGGCGGCCTGGCCCGCGTGGCCCTGGCCACCGGTGCGCCCGTGATCCCCGTCGCGATGATCGACACGGAGAAGATCCAGCCGCCCGGCAAGGTGGTCCCCAAGCTGATGCGCCCGGGCATCCGGATCGGCAAGCCGCTCGACTTCAGCCGCTACCACGGCATGGACAACGACCGCTTCATCCTCCGCTCGGTGACCGACGAGGTCATGTACGAGATCATGAAGCTCTCCGGCCAGGAGTACGTCGACATCTACGCGACGGCGGCCAAGCGCCAGATCGCCGACGCCGAGAAGGCCGCCAAGGCCGAGAAGGCGGAAAAGGCCGAGAAGGCGGAGAAGCCGGACAACACCGGGAAGGCCGACGGTACGTCGGTCTAGCCGGGCGCGGGCGGCACGGCCCGCGAGGGGTGGGGGAGATGGCGAAACGCGAACGCGTCGTACGCATGTCGGTCGAGCAGCCGCTCTGGCGTGCCCTGACGGCGTACCGGCTGCTGACCATGGTCTACGCGGTGCTGCTGTTCGCCGCCGCGTACAAGGAGTTCCCCCGCCCCGGGGTCGCGGTCGGCTACCTCGCCTTCCTGGCGATCTGGACCTTCGCGACCTCCCGCAAGGTGGCGAACGCCGCCAGCTGCACCAAGGGCTTCCTCGTCGCCGACCTCACCGTCGCGATCGTGGGCATCGTGCTCACGCCGGTCGCCGACACCCAGGAGCGGATCACCGAGGGCGGCAGCACCCTCCCCACCATCTGGACGGCGGGGGCGGTCCTCGCCTTCGCCATCAAGGGCGGCTGGCGCTGGGCCTGCTTCGCCTCCACCTTCGTCGCGGCCGCCAACCTGGCCATCCACACCGGCCAGCCCACCCGGGACACCCTGCACAACGTCCTGCTCGTCTGGGTCGCCTCGGTCGCCATCGGCTACGTGGTCGAGGTCGCCCGGGCCAGTGAGAACACCCTCGCCCGCGCCCTGGAGATCGAGGCCGCCACCCGCGAACGCGAGCGCCTCGCCCGCGACATCCACGACGGGGTCCTCCAGGTCCTCGCCATGGTCCAGCGGCGCGGCAGCGAGCTGGGCGGCGAGGCCGAGGAGCTCGGCCGGATGGCGGGGGAGCAGGAGGTGGCGCTGCGCACGCTGGTGTCCAGCGGGCTGACACAGCCCTCCCGGGTCTCCCGCGACGAATCGCGGGGCGCGCTGGTGGACACGTACGAGGTGGAGGAGCCGGGCGGCGACGACGCCGAGCTGGATCTGCGCACGCTCCTCGCCCCGCACGCCGGGTCCCGCGTGAGCTTCGCCGAGCCGGGCACCCCGGTGCCGCTGCCCGCGCCCGCCGCGAAGGAACTGGCCGCGGCGGTCGGCGCCGCCCTGGACAACGTGCGCAAGCACGCCGGGGACGGGGCACGGGCCTGGATCCTGGTCGAGGACTGGGGCGACGAAGTGATCGTGACGGTTCGCGACGACGGCCCCGGCATCCCCGCGGGCCGGCTCGACCAGGCGGCGGGCGAGGGCCGGATGGGGGTGGCCCTGTCCATCCGCGGCCGGCTGCGCGATCTCGGCGGCAGTGCCGATCTGGTGTCCGTTCCCGGGCAGGGCACCGAAGTGGAACTGAAGGTACCCAGGGGGAGGACGGACAAGAGATGAGCGAGCGCACCGACGTGAACGACCCGAACAGGCCGAACGAGCTGCACGAGATCAGGGTGATGGTCGTCGACGACCACCCGATGTGGCGGGACGCGGTCGCCCGCGACCTGGCCGCTGCCGGCTTCGACGTCGTCGCCACCGCCGGCGACGGCCCCGAGGCGGTCCGCCGGGCCCACGCCGTCACGCCCGACGTGCTGGTCCTCGACCTCAACCTCCCCGGGATGCCGGGCGTGCAGGTCTGCAAGGAGCTGGTCGGCGCCAACCCGGCCCTGCGGGTCCTGGTCCTGTCGGCCAGCGGTGAGCACGCGGACGTCCTGGAAGCGGTGAAGTCCGGTGCGACCGGCTACCTGTTGAAGTCCGCCGGCGCCCAGGAGCTGATCGACGCCGTGCGCCGCACCGCGGCCGGCGACCCGGTCTTCACCCCGGGCCTGGCCGGGCTGGTGCTCGGCGAGTACCGGCGCCTGGCCACCGACCCGCTGCCGACCACCTCCGACGAGCCGAAGGCGCCCCAACTCACCGACCGCGAGACCGAGGTGCTGCGGCTGGTGGCCAAGGGGCTGTCGTACAAGCAGATCGCCGAGCGGCTCGTCATCTCCCACCGCACCGTGCAGAACCATGTCCAGAACACCCTGGGCAAGCTGCAGTTGCACAACCGGGTGGAGCTCGTCCGGTACGCCATAGAGCGCGGCCTCGACGACGCCTAGGTCGTCTCTTTCGGATCTTGTCGGTCGACGCGGGCCCGGCAAGATCCGAAAGAGACGACCTAGCCGACGCGCAGCCCTGTTCGGGGGTCCGCACCGCCCGACGATCGTACTTACGTCCTCGTACGAGTGAACGGGCGTACGCAACGCCTCACGATTCCACCGGAATTGCCCTCTCCAGCACCCTTGATGTGACGTGGGTCACCACTAGCGTGACCGTCATGGCGATTGGAGATTCCATGAAGGTCGGAGTGCTGACCGGCGGCGGCGACTGCCCCGGGCTCAACGCGGTGATCAGGGCGGTCGTCCGCAAGGGCGAGCAGGAGTACGGCTGCGGGTTCGTCGGGTTCAAGGACGGCTGGCGGGGTGCGATCGAGGGACGGACCGTCCCCCTCGACATCCCCGCCGTCCGCGGCATCCTGCCCCGCGGCGGCACCATCCTCGGCTCGTCGCGCACCAATCCGTTCAAGACGGAGAACGGCGTGCGGGACATCAAGGACAACCTCGCGAAGTACGAGGTGGACGCGCTCATCGCGATCGGCGGCGAGGACACCCTCGGGGTCGCGGCCCGGCTGTACGAGGAGTACGGCATCCCCTGCGTCGGCGTGCCGAAGACCATCGACAACGACCTGTCCGCCACCGACTACACCTTCGGCTTCGACACGGCGGTCGGCATCGCGACCGAGGCCATCGACCGGCTGCACACCACCGCCGAGTCCCACATGCGGGTCCTGGTCGTCGAGGTCATGGGCCGGCACGCCGGCTGGATCGCCCTGCACTCGGGACTCGCCGGCGGCGCCAACGTCATCCTCATCCCGGAGCAGCGCTTCGACGTGGACGAGGTCTGCGCCTGGGTGACCTCCCGGTTCCGGGCGAGCTACGCGCCGATCGTGGTGGTCGCGGAGGGCGCGATGCCCAAGGACGGGGAGATGGTGCTGAAGGACGGCACCCTCGACTCCTTCGGTCACGTCCGGCTCTCCGGCGTGGGCGAGTGGCTGGCCAAGGAGATCGAGGCGCGGACCGGCAAGGAGGCCCGCACGACGGTCCTCGGCCACATCCAGCGGGGCGGCACGCCGAGCGCCTTCGACCGGTGGCTGGCGACCCGGTTCGGGCTGCACGCGATCGACGCGGTGCGCGACGGGGACTTCGGGAAGATGGTCGCGCTCAAGGGGACGGACATCGTCCGGGTGCCGATCGCGGAGGCCACGTCGAAGCTGAAGACGGTCGATCCCGCGCTCTACACGGAGGCCGGGGTCTTCTTCGGCTGAGCGGCGACCCGACACCATGGGCCGTATGGTGACAAACGGCCCATGGTTCGAGGTGCGGGAGCAAGCGTGGAGATCCTTGCGTTCGGTGTGACCGCCGACGAGAAGCCGCTCCTGGAGCGGGCCTTCGCGGGGCAGCACGAGGTCCGCTGCCTGGACGTCTTCCTGGGCGAGGACACCGCACCGATCGCCGCCGGGTACGAGATCGTCTCCTCCAGCGTGAACGCCGATCTGAACGGCCGCGTGCTGCGGGTCCTGGCGGCGGGCGGCACGAAACTGATCGCCCAGCGCTCCACCGGCTTCAACAACATCGACCTGGACGAGGCCCGGCGCCTCGGCATGACGATCAGCCGGGTCGCGTACTACTCGCCCTACTCGGTCGCCGAGTTCGCCTGGGCCCTCGCGATGACAGTGAACCGGCGGATCGTCCGGGCGTCGAACCGCACCCGGGACTTCGACTTCCGGCTGAACGGGCTGATGGGCCGGGACTTCCACGGCCGCACGGCCGGCGTACTGGGCACCGGCAAGATCGGGGAGGCGTTCACCCGGATCGCGCACGGATTCGGCATGCGCCTGCTGGGCTGGGACGCGGTGCAGAACCCGGCCTGCGTGGAGCTCGGCATGACGTACGTGGACATGGACGAGCTGCTCGCCTCCAGCGACCTGGTCAGCCTGCACGTGCCGCTGCTCGAGTCCACCCGGCGCATCATCGACGCGGCGGCGCTGCGGCGCATGCGGGACGACGCGATCCTGGTGAACACCAGCCGCGGCGGGCTGATCGACACCGAGGCGCTGGTCGACGAGCTCCGGGAGGGCCGCTTCACGGGCGTCGGCCTGGACGTGTACGAGGCGGAGGCCGGCGTCTTCTTCCAGGACAAGTCCCTGGAGGCGGTCGGGGACGACACCCTGGCCCGGCTGGTCACCTTCCCGAACGTCGTCGTGACCTCCCACCAGGCCTACTACACGACGGACGCGGTGGGCCAGATCATCGACACCACCGTCGCCAACGTGGCGGACTACCTCGCCGGCCGCCGCTCCGGGAACACCCTCGTCCCGTCCGCATAGGCTCCCGGATCCGCGAGTTCACCCGGACTTCGGCATACGGTCATTACCGGCGGGCCGGGGCGGGGCTTAGATTCGGCCACGTGGACGTCCCTACCGTGTTCCGCTGGATCATGCCGGCCTTCGCCGCCATCCAGCTCGTTTACGCCGTCCGGGCCCTGCGGCCCGCCCTCCGCGCCGAGCCGGGCCGGCGGGTGGACCCGTGGCTGACCTTCGCCGATCACCTGGTCGGCGCCGCGGTGTCGGTGGCGATGGCGACCGGCAACGTCACCGCCCTCCTGTGCGGGCTGGCCGTGCTGGGGCCGGTCCTGACCTGGCAGCTGGCGCGCCACCTCCGCTCCGGCGGTTCCCAAGGCATCGAGCGCCGGACGAGCTGACCACCCCAGGGGCCCGGCCCGCCCGCCCGGCACGCCACGCCTCAGGCCGGGGCCACCGCCCGGATGCCGGTCAGCAGCTCGCGCAGCAGGTCCGCGCCCCGCAGGGTGAGCACCGACTCGGGGTGGAACTGGACCCCCGCGAAGCCCCGGACCGGGGAGCGCAGCGCGTGGACCTCGCCCGTGGCGGGGTCCCGCGCGACCTCCACCCCCTCCGCGGCCAGCCGGGCGGCACGGGCGTCGTCGCAGTGCGCGGTGTACGTGTTGTAGAAGCCGGCCACCTCCTCGGCCCCGAACAGATCGATCCGGGTCTGCGCCCCCTGCGCCGGTTCCGCCTTGCGGATCAGCGGCAGGCCCAGCTCGGCCGCCAGCAGCTCGTGACCCAGGCAGACCCCGACCAGACCGTGGCGGTGCCCGGCCAGCAGGTCGGCCGCCAGCGCGCGCAGCATCCGCATCCTGGGGTCCGCCGCATCGGCCGGATTGCCCGGGCCGGGGCCCAGGACGACCGGGCCCTCCCAGGCCAGGGCCGCGGCCCGCAGCCCCGGATCGTCGTAGCGGCGTACGGTCACCTCCAGCCCGGCGACCCGCAGGACGTGGGACAGCATGGCCGTGAAGGTGTCCTCACCGTCCACCACCAGCGCGCGCCCGGTCACCGACGGCGGCCGCTCCTGCATCCGGAGCCAGAACGGCGCCAGGTCCTGGCGGCGCGCCGCCAGGGCCGCCCGGACCCGGGGGTCGTCCGCCAGGGCGGCACCCTCGAACGCCGGGCGCGGCGCGGCCGGCCGTGCCCCGAGCGCCGCCAGCACCCCCGCCGCCTTCGCGTGGGTCTCCGCCACCTCGCCCGCCGGGTCGGAGTGGCGCACCAGCGTGGCGCCCACCGGCACCCGCAGCGCGCCGTCCGCCGCGATGTCGGCGGTACGGATCAGGATGGGGGAGTCGAGGGTCTGCGCCCCGGCGGAGTCCAGGCCCAGCAGGGCCAGCGCACCCGCGTAGTAGCCGCGCCCGCCCGTCTCGTACCGCTCGATCACCCGGCAGGCGTTCTGCACCGGCGACCCGGTCACCGTCGCCGCGAACATGGTTTCGCGCAGCACCTCCCGCACGTCCAGCGAGGACCGGCCGCGCAGCTCGTACTCGGTGTGCGCGAGGTGGGACATCTCCTTCAGCCGCGGTCCGACGACGACCCCGCCCATGTCGCCGACCGTGCACATCATCTTCAGTTCCTCGTCGACGACCATCGACAGTTCCTCGGTCTCCTTGCGGTCGCCGAGGAAATCGAGGAGGGACTCGGCCGTCGGCCCCCCGGCGGGATAGCGGTACGTGCCGCTGATCGGGTTCATCACGACCGTCCCGCCGGACATCCGTACGTGCACCTCGGGGCTGGCCCCGACCAGCGTCCGCTCCCCGGTGTGCACGACGTACGTCCAGTACGCCCCCCGCTCGCCCTCCAGCAGACGCCGGAACAGCGCGAGTGCGTCCGCCCGGCCGAAGCCGTCGATGCGGCCCTCGTAGGTGCGCCGGATGACGAAGTTCGCGCCCTCGCCGCGGCCGATCTCGTCCTCGATCACCCGGCGGACGGTGGCCGCGTACTCCTCGTCGGGGACGTCGAAGCCCCCGCCGTCGACCCGCACGGGGTGCCGCGGCAGCGCGGCCAGCGCCTCGGCGAGCGGGATCTCGTACGCCTCCTCGGCGGCCAGCACGCTCAGCGGCGTCCCGTCGTCGCGCACGTCGAAGCCGCGCTCGCGGATCTGCCGGAAGGGGACGAGGGCGAGGGTGGGCAGCTCGCCGACGGGCAGGTCGGCGAGCCGCTCGACCTCGCCGACCTGCCCGATCAGCACCTCGACGGTGTCGTGGTCGCGGCCGGGGGTCCGCCGGCGCAGCAGGGCGAACGGCGGGCAGGAGGGGTCGAGCAGTCGGCTCAGAGGGCTGAGCGGGCTGGTTGCCATGGGCGGAGCGTCCTTCCGGGGGGAGGAGCCGCCGCCCGGGATCCGACATCGCAGTCGGAAACGCGGAAGGCCGCCCCTCGGGGCGGCCTTCGCGTCGTGCGTGTCTTCAGGTACGCGCGAGAAGTGGACCGCCGGGAGCGGGCCACCACCAGTTCTGGTGCGAGAGCGCGTACATGGCCGCCACCTTAGCCCAGGGCGGTCCCGCGGCGCAGGATCCGTCTCACGGCGTGGGCTGAACCATGGATTCCGTTCCGCTGGGCGCCCGGAACCTTTGAGCCGGTTCGTCTCACGTTGTGGGCGGGGGGCCGAACGCGGCCTGTGACGCCGTAATGTGTACGAGGTGACCGTGAACGCTGAAACCCAAGCCCCCGCCGCCAAGGCGACCTGGCGAGACCTTCCCGCGGCGCAGCAGCCTTCGTACCCCGATGCCGAGGCCCTGCGCGCTGTCGTCGCGGACCTCGAGTCGTATCCCCCGCTCGTTTTCGCGGGTGAATGCGACCAGCTGCGCGCCCGTCTGGGAGCCGTCGCCAAGGGCGAGGCGTTCCTCCTTCAGGGCGGCGACTGTGCCGAGGCCTTCGACGGCGTCTCCGCCGACCACATCCGCGCCAAGCTGAAGACGCTGCTCCAGATGAGCGCCGTCCTGACCTACGCCGCCTCCGTGCCCGTCGTCAAGGTCGGCCGTATCGCGGGCCAGTACTCCAAGCCGCGCTCCAAGGACACCGAGACCCGCGACGGCGTCACCCTGCCGACCTACCGCGGCGACTCCGTCAACGGCTTCGCCTTCACCGAAGAGGCCCGGATCCCGGACCCCGAGCGGCTGAAGCGGATGTACAACGCGTCCGCCTCGACCCTCAACCTGGTGCGCGCCTTCACCACCGGTGGTTACGCCGACCTGCGCCAGGTGCACGCCTGGAACCAGGACTTCGTGAAGTCGAGCCCCTCCGGCCAGCGCTACGAGCAGCTCGCCCGGGAGATCGACAACGCCCTGAACTTCATGAAGGCGTGCGGCACCGACCCGGCCGAGTTCAAGGCCGTCGAGTTCTACGCCTCCCACGAGGCGCTGCTGCTCGACTACGAAGGCGCGCTGACCCGCACCGACTCGCGTACCGGCAAGCTGTACGACACCTCCGGCCACATGGTCTGGGTCGGTGAGCGCACCCGTCAGCTGGACCACGCGCACATCGAGTTCTGCTCGCAGATCGCCAACCCGATCGGCATCAAGCTCGGCCCCACCACCTCGGTGGACGAGGCGCTGACCTACATCGACCGCCTGGACCCCGAGCGCGAGCCGGGCCGGCTGACCTTCGTCGTCCGCATGGGCGCCGACAAGGTCCGCGACAAGCTCCCCGAGCTGGTCGAGAAGGTCACCGCGTCCGGTGCGACCGTCGCCTGGGTCACCGACCCGATGCACGGCAACACCTTCGAGGCGGCCTCCGGCCACAAGACGCGCCGTTTCGACGACGTGCTCGACGAGGTCAAGGGCTTCTTCGAGGTCCACAAGGCGCTGGGCACCCACCCGGGCGGCATCCACGTCGAGCTCACCGGTGACGACGTCACCGAGTGCGTGGGCGGCGGCGACGAGATCTTCGTCGACGACCTGCACCAGCGCTACGAGACGGCCTGCGACCCGCGGCTCAACCGCAGCCAGTCCCTGGACCTGGCGTTCCTGGTCGCCGAGATGTACCGCGACCAGTAGGGATCAGTCAGTACCTTCGTACGACAGTGGGGCGCGGATCGATGTGATCCGCGCCCCACTGTCGTATCCAGGGCTTTTAGGTCACCCTAACTTTGGGTACGGTTAGGTAAGCCTCACCGAAATGGGGATGGCTCGCCGAACCGCAGAACCATTCCGCCCTGGGAGGTGAACCGCGTGTACGTCTGCTCTTGCTTCGGGATCACCGACAAGCAGGTCAAGGAGCACGCGGCTGCCGGGGCCTGCACCCCGCGCCAGATCGCCTCGGCCACGAAGGCCGGCACCGACTGCGGTTCGTGCGTACGCACCATCCAGGGCATCCTCGGCCGTGGGGCGTGCCCGCGCCGGGAGCTGCTGGAGAAGGGCGAGGCGGCGGCCGTGCTCGCCGCGGACCCGGGTTCGAGCCGTTCGGCGGAGCTGGCGGAAGCGGCCTAGAGGTTCCGAGGCCCGGAAGCCCTGAGGGGTCAGCTCGGCTGCTCGATCAGCTGTGAGATGTAGAGCGGCTCGCCCATGGACTCAATGAGCTCCAGCTGGGTGTCGAGGTAGTCGATGTGGTGCTCCTCGTCCTCCAGGATCTCCTCGAAGAGCCGGGCCGAGGTGATGTCGCCCTTGCCGCGCATGACCTCGATGCCCCGCTTGAGCCGGTCGATGGCCTCGACCTCGACCTGGCGGTCCGCCTGGAACATCTCCGTGAGCGTCTGCCCGACGCGCACGTGGAAGAGGCGCTGGTAGTTCGGGAGGCCGTCGAGCATCAGGATGCGCTCGGTGATCTTGTCCGCGTGCTTCATCTCATCGATGGACTCTTCACGCGTGTACTTGGCGAGCTTGGTCCAGCCCTTGTTGTCCTGGATGCGGTAGTGCAGCCAGTACTGGTTGATGGCCGTCAGCTCGCCGGTCAGCTGCTCGTTCAGAAACTCAAGGACCTCGGGGTCGCCCTGCATCGCAGAGGCTCCTTCCAGGCAATGTCATCAATGACGGGGCTGGGGGCACCTCCCAGCCGTAACTGGGGGATGTGCGCGCATCCTTGCACCGCCACTGAGGGCCGTCCAGTAAGTGCCTCCTTAGTGGGAGTTGCCGTGACTTGCCCGAATCGGCCCAGACCTGGTCATGACCACCCTGCCCAGTCTGTCACCATGGACTCATGGGTCAGCCGGAAAGCCGGGAATCTCCGGGAGCAGAGCAGCTGGAGCTTCCACCGGGGCAGCGGTTGCAGAGGGGCTGGCCGGTCACCCATTACGGGCCCGTACCCAAGTTCAAGCCGGACCGCTGGGAGTTCCGCGTCTTCGGCGCGACGGCCGACGGGGACAAGCACTGCTGGAACCACGAGGAGTTCACGGCCCTGCCGTTCGACTCCGTCGTGGCAGATCTGCACTGCGTCACGAAGTTCAGCATGCAGGGCGCCGAATGGGGCGGTGTGCTCGCCCGTGAGGTCCTCGCCCTGGCGCCGCCCGCACCGCAGGTCACGCACGTGATGGTGTGGGCCGAGTACGGCTTCAGCTCCAACCTCCGGCTGGCCGACTTCGCCTCCGAGCGGACCGTTTTCGCCACCCATGAGGGCGGTGAACTGCTCACCGCCGAACACGGTTTCCCGGTGCGGCTGGTGGTTCCGCACCTGTACGCCTGGAAGGGCCCCAAGTGGGTCCGCGGCATCGAGTACATGACCGCCGACCGCCGGGGCTTCTGGGAGGAGCGCGGCTACCACAACATCGGCGACCCGTGGCGCGAGCAGCGCTACTCGTACCAGGAGGAGCCCGGGGAGGGCCCCGAACTGTAGGGGGCGCCCCGGCGCTCACCCGACGGCCGCCCGGTGGTGGCCGCTCAGTGGTGGTACTGGTGCACGACCGCGTGCCCCTTGCCGCGGCCGATCATCCACTTGTTGACCGGGGTCGTGATCACGAAGGCGGCCGCGAGCGCGATCGCCAGGACGATCCAGAACAGCGGATCCGACAGGTGTGCGTCCATCGCGCCGGGCCACAGGGCGATCACCCCGTTGTCGATCAGCTCCATGACGGCGATCGAGAGGGTGTCGGCGGCCAGAGCCACCCGGATGGCCGTACGCAGGTCAACACCTGCGGCGAGGACCCCCCGCAGGGTGAGCGCGTAGCCGAAGAAGAACGCGAGGATGATCGCCAGGATCATCGTCTGGACGTTCCCCCAGCCCAGCGCGGTACCGATGACCATGCCGAGCACCTCGCCGATGGCGCATCCGGTGAGGCAGTGGAGGGTGGCCCGGGCGGCCATGCCCCAGCTGACCGGTCCGCCGGCGCCGTGTGCGTGGCCGTGTACCTGGTGCTGCTCGTGCCCGTGCTGCTCGTGCCCGTGGTGCTGGTGGCCCTCGTGACCTTCGTGGCCCTCGTGCTTCTGCTCCATGACAACCCCCTCGTGGGAACGCCGGGTAGCGGTCCGTCGTTATGACCGAACCGTATACCCCCCTGGGGTATTCCTCAAGGAGTCAGTGGATCACTGCGAGCTGCGCAGCTCCTTCAGCAGCGCCACGTCCGCCGCATGCCCTTCCTTGCCCCCCGGCGTCTCGATGATCAGGGGTACGCCGTCCATCGCGGGATGCGTGATCAGCTCGGCGAAGGCGTCCCTGCCGATGTGCCCCTGGCCGATGTTCGCGTGCCGGTCCTTGTGGGCGCCGACGCCCTCCTTGGAGTCGTTCGCGTGGACCAGCTTCAGCCGGCCCTCGCCCACCGTGTCCACCAGCAGGTCCAGCATCAGCTTCGTCCCGCCCGGCTCCGCCAGGTCGTGACCCGCCGCGAAGATGTGGCAGGTGTCCAGGCAGATGCCCAGCTTCGGATGGCGGTCGAGCGCGTCGAAGTACGGGCCGAAGTCCTCGGCGTGCGAGCACAGCGAGGAGCCCTGCCCGGCCGTCGACTCCAGCAGCAGGAACGGGTCGTCGTCGTGCGTCAGCTCGTCCAGCAGCGGCAGCAGGTGCTCCCTGATCTGCGCGTACGCCACCTCCCGCGGCCGGCCCCCGGTCGCCGACCCGGTGTGCACGACCACCCCGAGCGCACCGATCTCACGCCCGCGGCGCAGCGAGTGGCGCAGGGACTCCACCGACTTCTCCACGGTCGCCTCGGTGTGCGAGCCGAAGTTGATCAGGTACGGGGCGTGCACGTACGCCGGGATCGACTCGGCCGCGCACTCCGCCCGGAACCGTTCGTCCTGCGCGGGACTGCCGACCGGGGTGGCCCAGCCGCGCGGATTGGCGACGAAGACCTGGACGGCCTCCGCGCCCATCTCCCGGGCGTAGGGCAGCCCGACCGAGGCGAGCCCACCGGCCACGGGGACGTGCCCGCCCACTGGATTGCGCAGCACCACGAGTTACAGCCCCTTGGTCTTGATGGTGATCGTGCTGCCCTCGGGGGCGCTCTGTCCGGCCGGCACCGACTGGGTGTCCACCGTGTTGCTGAAGGAGATCAGCGGCCGGTCGACCTTCACCTTGAAGCCGGCGGCCTCCAGCGCCTTGCGGGCCGCGTCCACGTCCTGACCGGTCACGTTCGGGACCGGAAGCTGGCGGGGGCCCTTGGACACGGTCAGCGTGACCGTGTCCCCGGCCGCGGCCTGGGTGCCGGCGCCGACCGACTGGTTGGCGACCGTACCGGCGGCGGTGGGGGCGTTGACCTGCTCGGGGGCCGTCGCGACCTTGAGGCCCAGAGCCTCCAGGGCGGCCTTCGCCTGGTCGACGGGGAGCCCGGTCACGCTCGGCACCGGCACCGGGCGGCCCTTGCTGACGACGAGCGAGACGGCCGTGTCGGGCGCCCGCTTCTCGCCGCCCGCCGGATTGGTGCTGATCACCGAACCCTGGGCGATGTCCTGGCTGAAGGCCTGCGTGACCATGCCGGGCGCCAGCCCGGACCGGGTCAGCTCGGCATTGGCCTCCTCCAGGGGCCGGCCCTTCAGGTTGGGCACGGCCACGACCTCGGGGCCGCGGGAGATGGTGATGGTCACCGCGCCGTTGCCGCGGATCCGCCGGCCGCCCGGGGGATCGGTGTTCATCACCGTCCCGCGGTCGAATGACTCGCTGAACTTCCGGTCCACCCCCTTCACACCGAGCCCGGCCGCCGACAGCTGCGAACGGGCCTGCTCCTCGGTCTTGCCGAGCAGGTTCGGGACCTTGGTGAACTGGCCGGAGTTGATGTACCAGACGCCCACACCGAGCCCGAGCGCGAGCAGCACGCCCGCGACGACGAGCAGCACCCCGCGGCGGGGCCGCCGCGCGGCGGCGGCCGACCGGTGGGCGGGGGGCGCGGGCGGGGCGGGCGGCATCTCCAGGCGGGAAGTGTGCTGCACCGGCTGCTGCGCGGCGGCCACCGGACGCGGGATCACACCGGTCCGGTCCTCGGCGGAGGACCGCTCCTCGGCGCGCGCCTGCGGCGGTACGGCGTCCAGCTCGGCGTCGCTGAGCAGCGCACGGGCCTCACGGGCCAGACCCAGCAGGGCGGCCGCGTCGTAGGGGCGCAGCTCGGGATTGCGGGCCGTGGCGTGCGCGACGAGCTCGTCGAGCCCGACCGGGAGCCCGGGGACCACCGCGGACGGGGGCGGCACGTCCTCGTTCAGGTGCTGGTAGAGCACCTGCGCGGCGGTGCCGCCGAGGTGGGGCTTGGAGCCGGTGAGCATCTCGTAGAGCACGACACCGCAGGCGTAGACGTCCACGCGGGTGTCGGTGGTGCCGTTCTCGATCTGCTCGGGGGCCAGGTAGGAGACGGTGCCGAGGACGGAGCCCGTGGTGTTGGTGACCGAGTCGACCGACCGGACCAGCCCGAAGTCGGCGACCTTCACCCGGCCGTCGTCCCCGATCAGGACGTTCTCGGGCTTCATGTCGCGGTGGACGAAGCCGGCCCGGTGGGCGCCGCCGAGGGCGGCGAGGACCGGTTCGAGGATGTCGAGGGCCGCGCGGGGCTGGAGCGCGCCGCGCTCGCGGAGCACGTCGCGCAGGGTGCAGCCCGAGACGTACTCCATGGCGAGGTAGACGTAAGGCCCGTCCGTGCCCTGGTCGAAGACGGCGACCACATTGGGGTGCGCGAGCCGGGCCACGGACTTCGCCTCCCGGATGAACCGGTCGACGAAGGCGCCATCGGCGGCGAGGGCAGGGTGCATCACCTTCAGGGCGAGCACCCGGTCGAGGCGCGTGTCGACGGCCCGGTAGACCGTGGCCATGCCGCCGGCCGCGATGCGGGCGTCGATGCGGTAGCGGCCGTCGAGCACGCGCCCGACGAGGGGGTCATCCAGGGTCGTATCCACCCGCCGATTCTACGAGCCGCGCCGCAGGCGCCGTCCTGGGCGGGGCGGCTTGCAGCGCAGCTGTGACGTGGGGGCGGGGTGCCGGGCGAGGGGTGGTTCTGGAAGGCGGGCCCTGGTGGGCCGGGGCCGGACGGACGCGGGGCGGCTTCGGCGGCGGGGGTGGCGGAGGGCGGGGCCGGACAGGGGCGGGGCGGCTTCTGTGTGCGGGATCTCATCGACCGGCATCGGAGATGCGTATGGGGGTTTCCCGTCAGTCCCATCGTCTCTCCGTGTCGGGCCGGCCCCTCAAGGGCGCTCCCTACGGTCGCGTCGCTACGCGATGTCGCTGCGCTCCACCCTTGACCGCCCGTCCCGCCCCGGACATACGAAGACTGCCGGGAAACCCCCAAAGGAACGGGCCGGGCCATCAAGACAGGGACGGGGCGGTCGGAGATGCCCTGCCCGGTCGGAGGAAGGGGCACTTCCCCGAGGCGGGGCCCATGCGCAATACCGGCCGGGTCGGGGGTAGCGCCTCCCATCGCTACGCGCTCCGCACGTCTCAGCGTCCGACGACCGTCCGGGGCTGGACATAGGCCGCCCACGCCCTCGGTTCGTCTCACGAGATGCGTCCGGCGACCGTCTGGAGCTGGTCATAGGCCGCCCAAGAGTCCCCAGTGCCCCTCATGGAGGGCGTCCGAGGGCTGTCCGGGGTGGAAAGACGTCTGACAGCGGCCATTCCGTCGTGGAGTCGGGTCAGCGTGCGTCGGCGACCCAAAAGGCTGGTGGTTTGCCCCAATTGCCCCTGTTTGATGATGGGTGTGCGATGTCACTTTTGCCCTGACCCGGATCCACGACGAAATAGCCGGGGAATCAGCCGTCAATCCCGTTCAACGGCCCCGGACGGTCGTCGGACGCATCTCGTGAGACGGACCGAGGTCCGTGGGCGGCCTATGTACGGCCCAAGACGGGCTGGAGACGCTAAAGGATGAGGAGCGCGTAGCGATTTGCTGCGCTACCCCCGTCCCGGCCGGTGTGCGGGATGGGCCCCGCCTCTGGGATGTGCCTTCCCCCGACCGGGCAGGGCTTCTCCGGCCGCCCCGCCCCTTAAAGGAATGCCCGGCCCGTTCCTTTGGGGGTTTCCCGGCAGTCTTCGTATGTCCGGGGCGGGACGGTCGGTCAAGGGTGGCCGAAGGCCATCGCGCAGCGACGCGACGACGAAGGAGGAGCGCCCTTGAGGGGCCGGCCCGAACCGGAGAGACGATGAGACTGACGGGAAACCCCCATACACATCCCAGACCACCGCCCCAGCGGCTCCCGCCGCCCCCGAAGCCCGCCCCACCGACCGACCCCGCTCTCCCGCCCCGCCCTTCGCCTTCGCCCCGCCCCCTCAGAACGCCGGGCGCTCCGGGTCCAGGGTCGCGCGGCCCTCCGTGGGGGACGAGGCCTCCGCGAAGCGGCGTTGGGGGATGCGGCCCGCACGGAAGGCGAGGCGGCCCGCCGAGACGGCGTCCCGCATGGCCGACGCCATGAGGACCGGCTCCTGCGCGCGGGTCACCGCCGAGGCCAGCATCACCGCCGCGCAGCCCAGTTCCATCGCCAGCGCGGCGTCGGACGCCGTGCCCGCGCCCGCGTCCAGGATGACCGGGACCGACGCGCGCTCCGTGATCAGCTCGAAGTTGTGCGGGTTGCGGATGCCCATGCCGGATCCGATGGGGGACCCGAGCGGCATGATGGCCGCGCAGCCCACGTCCTCCAGCTTCCGGGCGAGCACCGGGTCGTCGTTGGTGTACGGGAGGACCGTGAAGCCCTCGTCCACCAGGATCTCGGCGGCGTCGAGCAGTTCGACGCCGTCGGGCAGGAGGGTCCGTTCGTCCGCGACCACCTCCAGCTTGATCCAGTCCGTGCCGAGCGCCTCCCGGGCCAGCCGGGCCGTGAGGACGGCCTCGCCCGCCGTGAAGCAGCCCGCCGTGTTGGGGAGGACCGAGATGCCCAGCTTGGTCAGCACGGACAGGACGGAGCCCTGGACCGTGGGGTCCAGCCGCCGCATCGCGACCGTGGTGAGCTCGGTGCCGGACGCGACCAGTGCGCGTTCCAGGACGTCCAGGCTCGGGGCGCCGCCCGTGCCCATGATCAGGCGGGAGGAGAAGGTCCGTCCGCCGAGGGTGAAGAGGTCGTCCGCCATGCCGGTCAGCCTCCCTGTACGGCGGTCAGGATTTCGATCCGGTCGCCCTCGCCCACGACGGTGGCCGGCCACTGTCCGCGCGGGACCACGGTCTCGTTGAGCGCGGCGGCGACCCCGGAGGGGGCCGTGGTCAGGGCGGCGACCACCGTGTCGAGGGTGGCTCCGGCCGCGACCTCGCGCGGCTCGCCGTTGACGGAGATGGTCATGCGTACGACTCCTGACGTGCGGCGGAGAACCGGCGGGGGGTGAAGGGGCGCGCGATCTCCGGCAGTTCGCCGGTGGCCAGCAGCTCGGCGAGGACCTCGCCGGTGAGCGGGGTCAGCAGTACCCCGTTGCGGTAGTGCCCGGTGGCCAGGTGCAGGCCCGGCAGGTCGGTCGGGCCGAGCAGCGGGGCGTTGTCGGGGGATCCGGGGCGCAGTCCCGCCCGGGTCTCGGTGAGCGGGAGTTCGGTGATGCCGGGGACCAGTTCGTGGGCGTCGCGCAGGAGTTCGTAGACCCCGCCCGCGGTGACGGTGGTGTCCCAGCCGAGTTCCTCGCTGGTGGCGCCGACGACGAGTTCACCGTTCTCGCGCGGCACGAGGTAGACGTGGCTGCCGCGCACGACGGCCCGTACGGTCCGGGACAGGAACGGCGCGTAGGCGGCCGGCACCGTGAGCCGCAGGACCTGGCCCTTGACCGGCCGTACGGGGGCCACGACCTCCGGCGGTACTCCGGCCAGCCGACCGGTGAGCGAGCCCGCGGCCAGGACCACCTGATCGGCGAGCAGCTCGGTGCCGTCGTCGAGGAGGGCGCCCGTCGCCCGGTCGCCGGTGGTGAGCAGCCGCTCCGCGGCCGCGCGGTGGATGGTCACGCCGGAGCGTTCGCAGGCGGCCAGCAGGGCGGCCGCGAGCCGGCGGGGGTCGACCTGGTGGTCGCCGTCGACGCGCAGGCCGCCGCGTACGCCCGGGGCGAGCATGGGCTCCAGGCGGCGGCATTCGCGGCCGGTGAGCCACTCGGACTCCAGGCCGCAGCGGCGCTGCAGTGCGTGCAGTTCGCGCAGGTGGAGGCGGTCGTCGGCGTCGAGGGCGACGGCGAGGGTGCCGCAGGCGCGGTAGCCGATGTCCATGCCGCCGCTCGCTTCCGCGAGCTCGGCGGCGAACTGCGGATAGCGTGCGGCGGAGGCGAGGCCGAGGCCGAGCAGGGCCTCCTCGCCGTAGTGCAGTTCGGTGACGGGGGCGAGCATGCCGGCCGCGACCTGGGCGGCGCCGCCGCCGGGCGCGGGGTCGGCGAGTACGGTGCGCAGTCCGCGCGCGGCGGCCCGCCAGGCGGTGACCAGGCCGATGATTCCGCCCCCGACGACGAGGACGTCGGATCCGTTTCGGGATGTTCGGGGTGTTCGGGATGAGTGCATGGGCGTCCAGCCCCTCCCTTCGCCGGCATGACCCGGATCAGGTTCGTACGGTCGGAGGCCGGCCAGCCTCCCTCTCAGCCCGGTGCGCCGGACTCCCGCGATAGGTACGGTGGCCAGACTAACCCGGCCGTGGAGGGCGGGTAAGGCGGCACCTATTCCTGACGGAGCGTCAGATGATTAGGGTGGCCGGGTGAGCGAGCAGACGGAACAGAATCAGCGCGGCGTCGTGATCGTCGGCGCCGGAATGGCCGGGGTGCAGACCGCGGTCGCCCTGCGCGAACAGGGCTTCACCGGCCCGGTGACCCTGCTGGGAGCCGAACCCCACCAGCCCTACGACCGGCCCCCGCTGTCCAAGGCGGTCCTCCTCGGCAAGGCCGAGGACTCCGCCTTCGACGTGGACTTCGAAGGGCTCGACATCGACCTCAGGCTCGGCACCGAGGTCACCGGACTGCGCGCCGCCGACCACGAGCTGGACACCGAGGCGGGACCGGTCCCGTACGGCGTGCTCGTCCTGGCGACCGGCGCGCAGCCCCTGACCCTGCCCGGGACCGAGGGCGTCCCGGGCGTCCACCTGCTGCGCACGCTGGACGACGCGGCCCGGCTGCGCCCGGTGCTGGCGACGGCGCCCCGGACCGTGGTCGTCGGGGCCGGCTGGATCGGCGCCGAGTTCGCCACCGCCGCCCGCGAGGCCGGCTGTGAGGTCACCGTGGTCGAGGCGGCGGACCGGGTGCTGGCGGGGGCGATGCCCGCCGAGGTCGCCGGGCCGATGGCGCGCTGGTACGAGGAGGCCGGCGCCGAGCTGATCACCGGGGCGAAGGTCGCCGGGATCGAGGAGGGCCGGGTCCTGTTGGCGGACGGGCGCGTCCTGCCCGCCGGCGCGGTGGTGGTGGGCATCGGCGCGCGTCCCGCCACCGGCTGGCTCGCCGGGACCGCGGTGGAGCGCGGACCCGACGGCTCGATCACCACGGACGCGTACCTGCGTACCTCCCTGCCCGGGGTGTACGCGGTCGGCGACTGCGCCTCCTTCCCGTCCGGGCGGTACGGGAAGCGGCTGCTCGTGCACCACTGGGACAACGCGCTCCAGGGGCCGCGGACGGTCGCGGCGAACATTCTGGCCGGGGAGCAGGCCCAGGTCTACGACCCGGTGCCGTACTTCTGGTCGGAGCAGTTCGGGCGCTTCGTGCAGTACGCCGGACACCACGGTGAGGCCGACACCCTGCTCCTGCGCGGCGACCCGGCCGGCCCCTCCTGGTCGGTGTGCTGGCTCCGGGACGGAGTCCTGGTCGCCGTCCTGGCCGTGGGACGCCCCCGCGACCTGGCGCAGGGCCGCAAGCTCATCGAGACGGCCGTCCCTCTCGACCCGGCCAAGGCCGGCGACCCCTCGGTCCCGCTGAAGTCCGCAGTGGCCTGACCGTCGTCCGGGCTCCGCCCCGCCACGGGCCGCGACCCGGACGGGGCCGCTCAGGTACCGGCGGCGGAGCCGAGATGGCAGGCTTGTGCCTGTGACCGAGATTGACGCAAAGATCGATGCCCTTGTCCCCTCATGGCTGTACCTCCCCGACATCGCGGAGATGCTGAACATCGAGGTGACCCGGGTCCGCCAGATGGTCAAGGAAGGGCAGCTCATCGCCGTCCGCCGGGGCGAGAACCGCTCCCTGCAGGTGCCGGCCCCCTTCATCGACGGCGACAAGGTCGTCAAGGGCCTCGTCGGTCTGCTGACCGTGCTGCGCGACGACCGTTTCACCGAGGAGGAGATCCTGGAGTGGCTCTTCACCGAGGATCCGACCCTGCCCGGCACCCCCGTGCAGGCGCTGAGCGAGAATCGCGGCACGGAGGTGAAGCGCCGCGCTCAGGCGCTCGCCCTCTGACCTGATCGTCTTCGCTCCACAGCGGTGTACGGGCCCACGGCCGCGGCCCGGCCCGTACACCGCCTCCATCACGGGGGGTACACCCATGCAGCTGTCCGACGCCCGGCTCTACCTCTGCACGGACGCCCGCAAGCGCCAGGGTGACCTTCCCGAGTTCCTCGACGCCGTCCTGTCCTCGGGCGTGGACATCGTCCAGCTCCGCGACAAGGGCATGGAGGCGGGCGAGGAGCTCGAACACCTCCAGGTCTTCGCCGAGGCCGCCCGCCGCCACGGCAGGCTCCTCGCCGTGAACGACCGGGCCGACGTCGCCCACGCCATCGGCTCCGACGTCCTGCACCTCGGCCAGGGCGACATCCCCGTCCCCGCCGCCCGCGCCGTCCTCGGCGAGCGGGTGCTGATCGGCCGGTCCTGCCACGCCGAGGACGAGGTCGACGCGGCCGTCGCCGAAGCCGGCGTGGACTACTTCTGCACCGGCCCCTGCTGGCCCACCCCCACCAAGCCCGGCCGCCACGCCCCCGGCCTCGACCTGGTCCGGTACGCGGCCTCCCTGGAGCAGGACCGCCCCTGGTTCGCCATCGGCGGCATCGACGGCTCGAACCTGGACGAGGTGCTGGACGCCGGCGCCACCCGCATCGTGGTCGTCCGCGCACTCACCGAGGCCACCGACCCCGGCGCGGCCGCCGCCGAGCTCGCCAAGCGGGTCCGCGACCGGCTCGCCTGAGCCCGGCCCACCGCCCCTCGCGGGCTGCTTTTCGGCCAGAGCTGGCCCCCAGGTGTCCAAAAACGTGTCCAAAGCATGGACAGGGCTTCGGTGTCCGCCGGGCCGCGTCTAACCTGCCCCCATGGCTTCTGGTACCGCTTCCACCTGGTCGGATCGTGCACACACGGTCCGCGACCTCCTCGCGTCCGGGCGCTCCTACTCGTTCGAGTTCTGGGCTCCGAAGACCGAGAAGGGCGAACGCAACCTCTGGAACGCCCTGCGCCGGGTCGAGGCGGTATCCCCGAGCTTCGTCTCCGTGACCTACGGAGCCGGAGGCTCCACCCGCGGCGGCACCGTCAAGGCCACCCAGGAGATCGCGGCGGACACCACGCTGACCCCGGTCGCGCACCTCACCGCCGTGGACCACTCCATCGCCGAGCTGCGCCACGTCATCGGCCAGTTCGCCGACGCCGGGATCCGCAACATGCTCGCCCTGCGCGGCGACCCGCCGGGCGACCCGATGGCCGACTGGGTGGCGCACCCCGAGGGCGTGCACTACGCGGCCGATCTGGTGCGGCTGCTCAAGGAGTCCGGAGACTTCTGCGTCGGCGTCGCGGCCTTCCCCGAGATGCACCCGCGATCGAGCGACTGGGATACGGACATCCGGCACTTCGTGGACAAGTGCCGTGCGGGCGCGGACTATGCGATCACCCAGATGTTCTTCGATCCCGAGAATTATCTGCGGCTGCGCGACAGCGTCGAGAAGGCGGGCTGCGAGACCCCGATCATCCCCGAGGTCATGCCTGTTGTGGGTATCAAGCAGCTCGACCGACTGCCCCAGCTCAGCACCGCGGTCTTCCCCGCGGACGTGAAAGAGCGCATGCTCGCGGTCAAGGACGACCCGGCCGCTGTACGCTCCATTGGCATCGAGTTCGCCACGGAGTTCTGCGCGCGACTGCTGTCCGAGGGTGTCCCGGGTCTGCACTTCATCACGCTCAACAATTCCACGGCGACTCTCGAAATCTACGAGAACCTGGGCCTGCACCAGCGGGCCTGATCGGCCGTCCCCCGTTCCCGCGCCGGCGGCCGTACCGAGAGGGGCCCATGCATGGGAATGACGGTCCTCTACATCGCGTTCGGTTTCGTCGCGCTGTGGCTGCTTGCCGAGGTCCTGATGCAGTACAAGGCCCGGCTCCGCTGGCGCCTGCTCGCCTTCGCCGGCTTCCTCGGCGTGGTCGCCGGGGTGATCCTGCCGTCGGTGCCGGTCATCGGTGCCGGCGCGCTGGCGTTCGCCGTGGGCCAGACCCTGGTGACGCTCTCCTTCCGCAAGGGCTTCGTCGCCGGCTGGGCGCTGCGCCGTGGCGGGGAGCCCGTACGGCAGACGGGACGCCGCCGGGCCGGTGGCGAGCCGAAGCAGGAGCCGGCGCTCCAGGTCACCGCGCTGGAGTACGAGGACGGTGACGGGGCCGCGCAGGAGCGCCCGCTCCGGGACCGGGCCGAAGAGGTCTACAGCCCGGAGCCGGTGCCGGAGGACACCGGGTCCTACGGGATACAGAGTTTCGCGTCGGCCCCCGAGGCCGACCGGACGGCGGCCTTCGCCTCGCCGTTCACCACCGCCGAGCAGGACGCCCACCAGTACGCGGCGTACTACGACCAGTCGAACCAGGGCGGCTACGACTACTCGGGCGGCTACGGGACGGGCGACCAGCAGCAGGTCTACGCCGCCTACTCGGACCCGTACATCGGCACCGGCGGTGGCGTCGCCCCGCCCCAGCAGTACGACTACACCCCGTACGCCGACTACGGGCAGCAGCAGTACTCCACGGACACCCCGCCCGGCGGGGTCTGGGTCCCGCAGCAGCGGTCCACCGACGGGGCCGGCCAGGCCTACCCGATGGACGAGCAGGGCGAGCCGCCGCAGCAGTACCCGTACCCCCAGCAGGGCGGGTACGAGCAGTACCGCTACTGACGGCCTCCGCCGCCGGTCACTGGGAGCCGCGGAAGTCCGCGCCCTCCACGATCAGTCCGGCCACCAGGGCCCCGGTCATCCCGGCGTGCGGCAGCCCGCCGCCGGGGTGGGCCCAGCCGCCCGCCAGGTACAGCCCGGGCACGGCCGTGGAGTTGGCCGGATGGAGCAGCCGGCCCCCGGCCCCCGCGAGGGCGGGCGGGGGCACCGCGCCGCCGAGCGCACCCGTCGCCGCCCCGATGTCGGCCGGGGTGCGCACCTCGTGCCACAACAACCGCTCCCGCAGGCCCTGTACGGCCTTCTCCGCGAGGTTCAGCAGCTCCGTGGGCTTCGAGGTCCCGGGCCCGTGCACGGCGCTCACGGTGACCGCCTCGTGCTCCCCGTCGGGCCGGGTGGCCGGATCGTCCGGGCGCAGGACGGTGACCTGCGCCCCGGGGGAGTGGACCAGGGTCCGGTGCACCGCCGCGGCGGGGCGTGCGCCGCGCAGCGCCAGCAGGAGCGCGAGCCGGGAGGGTACGCCGTCCCCGCGGGCTGGAACCGCCTCCGGCGGCCATGGCAGCGAACCGGCCGGCAGCTGCCGCGGGTCGATCGCGCACACGACGGAGTCGGCGGCCGCCTCGCTGCCGTCGGCCAGCAGCACACCGGCCGCCCGGCCGCCCTGCACCAGGACCTCCCGGACCTCCGCCCCGAAGACGAAGGCGACCTTGCGCTCCAGGCAGCGCTCGTACACGGCGGTGGCCAGGGCCCGCATCCCGCCGCGCACGTACCAGCTGCCGAAGGTCTGCTCCATGTACGGGAGCACGGCCGCCGAGGCGGGTGCGGTGGCGGGGTCGATCCCGTACCCGCGCACCACGCCGGTCAGCACGTCGGCGAGGGCGCCGCCCAGCTCCCGGTCGGCCATCTCGGCGAGGGTGGGCGGGCGGCGGCGCAGCAGGCCGCTCCTGCGCAGGGCCGGATACGGGTCGCCGCCGAGGGTCTGCCGGGCGCCGGGCCGCAGCGGTTCCTCCAGGAGCGGGCGCCGGGTGGCGTCCCAGGCGTCGCGGGCGCGTCCCAGGACGGCGTTCCAGCGCTCGCCCGCGCCCGGGCCGAAGGCGGATTCCAGGGCGGCGGCGACACCGCCGTGCGAGGCGCCGGGGAGGGTGACGTCGATTCCGTGGTGGGGGAGCACGTGCCGGACGGCCGGGTCCACCTGGACCATGTCGACGCACGTCTCCAGCGGCCGCTTGCCGGTCTTCACGAACAGGTCGCGGTAGACGGCCGGCAGGTGCAGCAGTCCGGGGCCGGTGTCGAAGGCGAAGCCGTCGCGCTCGTACCGGCCCACGGCTCCGCCGTAGGTCGTCCCGCGTTCGTACACCGTCACCAGGTGCCCCGCCACGGCCAGCCGGGCCGCCGTCGCCATCGCGCCCATGCCGGCGCCGATCACCGCAATTCGTGCCATGCGGCCGAGCCTATCGACCCAGGTGGTGGCCCTGTGGTCAGTGGGGTGGGGCCCCGGTGGTCTCGCGGGCCTCGGTGGCCAGCCGCTTCTCCTCGCGGCGCTGGGCGCGGCGGCGGAGGAAGCGGCGGATCCGGCTCCAGAGGAAGATCAGTATCGCGAGTCCGACGGCCAGCAGCACGGCCGCGATGATCGCCGCGGCCTCCGGGTTGAACATCGCGAAGGAGACGAGACCGGCCACGCCGAGGTCCTCGGCGATGCTCATCCCCACGTTCGTGAACGGCTCGGGCGACGTATTGATCGCCATTCGGGTGCCGGCCTTGACGAAATGGCTGGCCAGAGCCGTGGAGCCGCCGACCGCGGCGGCGGTGATGTCGGAGAGCGAGCCACTCTGCCCGGCCAGCAGCGCACCGATCACGGCACCGGCCACCGGGCGGATCACCGTGTGGACGGTGTCCCATATCGAGTCCATGTACGGGACCTTGTCGGCGATCGCCTCGCACAGGAACAGCACGGCCGCGACGGCCAGCACGTCCGTGCGTTGCAGCGACGCGGGGACCTCTTCGGTCAGGCCGGTACGGCCGAAGATGCCGAGCAGGAGGACCACGGCGTAAGCGTTGATCCCACTGGCCCAGCCGCTGGTGAAGACCAGGGGGAGCACACTCATCGGATCATCATGCCGTACGGGAACGCAGAAAAGTGAGGGGACGGCCGCACGGCGGTCATCCCCTCACCCACGTCGTCCGGGGCTAGTGCCCCTGCTCGTCACGGCGGCGCTGCCACCGTTCCTCGATACGGGTCATCATCGACCGACGCTGCCGGCTGCGGCCGTGGGCCGAACCGCCAGTACTACCGGAGACGGGCTGCTCGCCAGGCTTGGGTGCCTTGCGCCAACCGGTGACCACCAGGACCGTACATCCCAGCATGACGAGGAACCCCACCACGCTGATCCAGAGCACGTTCGGAATGATCACACCGGTCATGAGGAGCGCGATACCCACCACAATGCCTGCGACTGCCTGGTAGACCCGTCGCCGGGTGTACGTACGCAGTCCGCTTCCCTCAAGCGCTGTCGCGAACTTGGGATCTTCGGCGTACAGCGCTCGCTCCATCTGCTCGAGCATTCGCTGCTCGTGCTCCGAGAGCGGCACGGGAGTCCTCCTCATCCGTCGGTCGCGGGGGTAGCGACCAGGGGTCCCCTTCAGGATAGGCGGGGAATCGCCCCCGTGACACCCGCCCTCTGCGCCACGTTCCAAAAACACACGGCGCAGAAAAGACGCAGCCGGTGAAAGCGCTGCGCGAAAACCGTACCGCCGAGGGGGCGGTCACTGAGGCCCTTATTCCCCAATGGTCCACCCGCCATGCCGGTCACTGCACCTGATCATACGTGGCCGACCGTCGGAACGGAGGGCCTGTGGCCGACTCCGGGCGCGGAAGGTCGCAGTTCAGGCCTGCTTCTCGCCCAGGACGTGCAGCTGAGTGGCTACCGCGTGGAAGGCGGGCAGCTCGGCCGCGGCCTCCTCCAGACGCAGCAGCGCCTCCACCGCGCCGGGCTCGGTGTCCACCAGGACCCCGGGCACGAGGTCGGCGAAGATCCGCACGCCGTGCACCGCGCCCACCGCGAGGCCGGCGCCGCCGACCAGCTCGGAGAGCTGCTCGGCGGTGAAGCGGCGCGGTACCGGGTCGCCGGAGCCCCAGCGGCCGGCCGGGTCGGTGAGGGCGGTCCGGGCCTCGGTGAAGTGCCCCGCGAGCGCGCGGGCGAGCACGGCCCCGCCGAGGCCGGCGGCCAGCAGGCTGAGCGTGCCGCCGGCGCGCAGCGCGGCCACCGTGTTGGCCACGCCCTCGGCCGGGTCGTCCACGTACTCCAGCACGCCGTGGCAGAGCACCACGTCGTACGCGTCCTGCTCGACGACGTCCAACAGGCCCTGGGCGTCGCCCTGGACGCCGCGCACCAGATCGGCGACACCGGCCTCGGCCACCCGGCGCTCCAGCCCGAACAGGGCGTTCGGGCTGGGGTCGACGACGGTGACCCGGTGGCCCAGACGGGCCACCGGGACGGCGAACTTACCGGTGCCGCCGCCGGTGTCGAGCACGTCCAGCACATCCCGCCCGGTCGCCTTCACCCGGCGGTCGAGTGCCTCCTTGAGGACCTCCCACACCACGGCGGTGCGGAGGGAGGCACGGGGGCGGGAAGTGTCCGACACGGCTGATGGCTCCTCGGCGCGGTAAAGGTGAGCGGTCTGCGCCCACCCTATTGCCTTCCGCGGCCGGGCAGCTCATCCCGCGTCCGGATGCTCCGGACGTGGTTGCGGCAGGCTCTGCGACGGCTGCTGGGGCGCCGTCCGGACGGTGAGCATCCGCTCGACCAGGCGAAGGAACATCGAGGCCGCGCGGACCAGATCGTCCGCGTCCCGGCCACTGGCCGCGTCCGCTATCCCCGCCTCGGCCCTGGCCCGGCGGGCGGCGCCGGAGGCGAAGAGCGCGCTCCACTCGGTCAGCTCCGGCGCTATCTCCGGCAGCACCTCCCACGCGCTGCGGATCCGGGGCCGCCGCCGCGGGTTCACCGGTTCGGGCCGGCCGCGCGCGGCCAGCACGGCCGCGGCGGTGCGCAGTGCGGCGAGGTGGGCGGTGGCGTAGCGCTCGTTGGGGCGGGTCAGCCGGGCGGCCTCGGCCAGGCCGCTGTGGGCCTTGGCGAGCAGGTCGAGGGCGGCCGGAGGGGCCGTCGACTTCCGTAGGACGGGGTGGACAGGGGACGGGGACGGTGTGGCCATGACGAACCTCCTGTCGATGCGTTGCCCCCATCGTGACGGTCACCACTGACAATCGCGTTGACCTGCGGATTTACGCCCACGAACCGGGCAACTCCCCCCTCCTGCACACCAGGTGCGCAGAAGGATGCTAGTTTTTGAACTGACCGGTCAGTTCAAAAAGAAGGGGGACGGCGTGGACAGCCCGCACGGCGCGGCCGTCAAGGCCGAGGACTTCGGACTCAAGGGACCGCGCGGCTGGGCCTTCCGGGGAGTCGGCATCGACGCGGAGCCCGGCTCGCTCATCGCGGTCGAAGGCCCCTCCGGCAGCGGTCGGACCTGCCTGCTCCTCGCCCTCACCGGACGGATGAAGCCGACCGCTGGGCACGCCGAGGTCGGCGGCCACCGGCTGCCGAAGAAGATGGCGGCGGTCCGCCGCCTCGCGGCCCTCGGCCCCGTCTCCGGGGTCAACGACCTCGACCAGGCCCTCACCGTCGCGGAACAGCTGCGCGAGGGCGCTCTGCTCCAGCGCCACTACGGCGCTCCGGTCCGCGCGATGCTCCGGCCCCGGGCCGAGCGCCGCGCCGCCGCCGAGGCGCGGATCGCCTCCGCCCTGGCGGCCGCCGGACTGGACCTCGCCACGCTGCCGAAGGCCGGGCGGACCTCCGTACGGGACCTGGAACGGCTGGAGTCCGTACGCCTCTCCGTCGCCATCGCGCTGCTGGGCTCCCCGGGGCTGCTGGCACTCGACGACCTCGACCTCAAGCTGTCGGACAGCGAACGCGCCGAGGCCTGGGCCCTGCTCCGCTCGGTCGCCGCCCGCGGGATCACCGTCCTCGCGGTGTGCAGCGAGGCACCCGCCGACGCGGTCGTCCTGCGGACCTGCCCCAAGGACCCGGACGAGGCGCAGGGCCAGGACGCGCCCGCCGTCGCGGAGGGCGACGCCGACGCCGGGAGCGGCACGAAGAACGACACGAAGAACGACTCCGAGAACGACGACACGAAGGGGGCGGACGATGCGCTCGCCGAAGCTGGCCGCGCTTGAGCTGAAGCGGTTCGGGCGGGGGAAGCTGCCCCGGGCCGCTCTCGTCGCGCTGCTCCTGCTGCCGCTGCTCTACGGAGCCCTGTACCTGTGGTCCTTCTGGGACCCGTACAGCCGCCTCGACAAGGTGCCCGTCGCCATCGTCAACGCCGACAAGGGCGCGACGGTCGGCGGGGAGAGCTTCGACGCCGGCGCCGAGATCGCCAAGAAGCTGCATGACAGCAAGAAGTCCTTCGAGTGGCACGACGTGAGCGCGAAGGAGGCGGCCGAGGGTCTGGAGAACGGTACGTACTACCTGACCCTGACCATGCCCGCCGACTTCAGCGCGAAGATCGCCTCCAGCTCGGGCGACGACCCCACCACCGGGGCCCTCCAGGTCCGTACGAACGATGCCAACAACTACATCGTCGGCTCGATCTCGCGCACCGTCTTCGCCGAGGTCCGCTCGGCGGCGTCCACCAATGCCTCCCGCAAGTTCCTCGACAGGATCTTCGTCAACTTCTCCGACCTGCACGACAAGACCTCCGAGGCGGCCGACGGCGCCGACAAGCTCAAGGACGGCGCGGGCAAGGCCCAGGAAGGCGCCAAGGAGCTCGCCGACGGCCTCGACACGGCGCAGGAGAAGTCCGGCGAACTCAACAGCGGTCTGCAGAAGCTGAACACGGCGGCCGGCAAGCTGGAGACCGGCTCCAAGGACGTCGCGGACGGTACCCAGGCGCTGGCCGACAAGGTCAACGGGGCCGCGGACAAGGCCCGTCCCTTCGTCAAGGACCCCAAGAACCTGGCGGACACCGCCGAACTCGTCGCCGACAGCGCCAAGGTGGTCAACAACCACCTCGGCACCTTCGCGGAGAAGGCCCCGGCCGCCGCGGCCGCCGCGAAGAAGGCCGCGACCGGGGCGGACGCCTACTACACCAAGCACTGCGTGACCCCCGGCGGCGAACCGCACCTGGCCTCCTGCCCCGACCTGAAGAAGGTCAGGGACAGCGCGGCCGAGGCCGCCGAGCTCAGCGGGGACGTCAACGCCCTGGTCAAGAACGCGAACGGGGACGTCGCGAAGCTCCGCACCCAGCTCACCGACCTGGAGAAGAAGGCCCGCGAGCTCGTCGTCAAGGCTCCCCAGCTCGCGGGCGACCTCGACGCGGCCGTCGCCAAGGTCAACGCCCTCAACAGCGGAGCCCACAAGGTCTCCACCGGCATGGCCCAGCTGCACACCGGCCTCGGCACCGCCACCACCGGCTCCGGTGCCCTCTCCGACGGCGTCGGCAAGCTCGGCGACGGCGCCCACCGCCTCGACGGCGGCATGTACAAGCTCGTCGACGGCACCGGCGAACTCGCCGGCGGCCTGCACGACGGCGCCGGCAAGATCCCCGACTACGACCAGCAGCAGCGCGACGAGCGCACCGAGGCCATGGCCGACCCGGTCCAGCTCGCCAACCAGTCCCTGCACAAGGCGCCCAACTACGGCACCGGCTTCGCCCCCTACTTCATCCCGCTCTCCCTCTGGGTCGGCGCGATGGTCGCCTACATGCTGATCGCCCCGATGAACCGGCGGGCCCTGGCCGCCGGCGCCTCGCCCTGGCGGGTCGCCCTCGCAGGCTGGCTGCCCGTGGCGGGCCTCGGCACGGCGCAGGTGGTCCTGCTGATGTCCGTACTCCACTGGGCGCCCGGCCTCGGCCTGAAGATGGCCCACCCGGCCCTCACCATCGGCTTCCTGATCCTGGTCACCGGCTGCTTCGCGGCGATCGTCCAGTGGCTCAACGCCAAGTTCGGCGCCGCCGGCCGCATCCTGGTGCTCGCCGTCCTGATGCTCCAGCTGACCTCGGCGGGCGGCACGTATCCCGTCCAGACCAGTCCGGACTTCTTCAACTGGATCCACCCGTACCTGCCGATGTCGTACATCGTCGAGAGCCTGCGCCGCCTCATCACCGGCGGCGGCCTCGGCCCGGTCTGGCAGGGGAGCGCGGTCCTGCTCGCCTTCACCGTCGGTGCCCTCGCCCTCACCGCGCTCGCAGCCCGCGGCAAGCAGGTGTGGACCATGGACCGACTGCACCCCGAACTGAGCCTGTAGGGACGTGTTGACCTGTGACAATCAGCGCCATGGAAAGCAGCAGCACCGGTACGGGTACCGGCGGGGGCCGTCGTGCGGCCACCCGGCAGAAGCTCTACGAAGCGGCCGTGACCCTCATCGCCGAGAAGGGGTTCTCCGCGACCACGGTCGATGAGATCGCCGAGCGGGCGGGCGTCGCCAAGGGCACCGTCTACTACAACTTCGCGAGCAAGAACGACCTCTTCGAAGAGCTGCTGCGGCACGGCGTCGGCCTGCTGACGGCCTCGCTGAGGACGGCGGCCGAGGAGACGGAGGCCCGCGGCGGCAGCCGCGTCGAGGCGCTCGACGCGATGATCCGCGCCGGGCTCGTCTTCATCGACCGCTACCCCGCCTTCACCCAGCTGTACGTCGCCGAGCTGTGGCGCACCAACCGGGCCTGGCAGTCCACGCTGATGGTGGTCCGGCAGGAGGCCGTGGCCGTCGTGGAGAAGGTGCTGCGCGAGGGCGTCGAGCGCGGTGAGCTGAGCGCCGAGATCGATGTGCCGCTGACGGCCGCCGCGATGGTCGGGATGGTGCTGGTGGCCGCCCTGGACTGGCAGTCCTTCCAGAGCGAACGGTCCCTGGACGACGTGCACTCGGCGCTGTCGCTGCTCCTGCGGGGCCGGGTCAGCGGCAACCGCTGAGTCCCGGCGGCCCGGCACCACCCCCCAGTCGGCGGTGCCGTGCGGGCGCGCCGCCCCGTAGAACTGGTGGGGCCTGCCGCGACGGCTGAGTATCCGTACCTAGGCGCGGAAATGAGTACGTGCGCGGATGGGCTCCCACCTGGGCGGACGCCAGACTGGGAGCAACGGACAGGAGGCCCGGTCCGCACCGCCGACACGGGGCTGCGGAGCGGACCGGGTACCTCCTGCCGTGACCGGGACGGGGGAACGACGGGGGATCGGCGACCCGGTGAAGCGGTACGCGAAACGGCGGGGCTCGGGGGGATCGAGCCTCGCCGTTTCGCGTCCGCGGGTTCGGCGGGTGCCGCGGTCGTCCGCGCCGCCGCTGCCGGGGCTCCGCCCCGGACCCCGCGCCTCGAACGCCGACTGGCTGGAGGAGCGGGGCGGGGGCGTGACTCAGCCGCGGTTGCGGAGGGGGAGGCGCAGGCGCAGGGCCGTCGCCCGGGCCGAGACTGCCCCCGACGCCGTCGCCCAGCGGGCGGCCAGGGCCCAGGAGATACGGGCCGCCGAGCGCGGCAGAAGCAGGGCGCGCAGTCGCGGCAGCCGGTCCACGGCCGCCAGCAGGCCGGTACGGGCCAGCAGTACGTCGTCCGCCAGTTCCGGGTACGAGACCTCCGCGCCCGGGGGCGCGTACAGGGCACGTTCCACCGCACCGGCGACCCGGTGCACGGCCGCCGCGGGCTCCGGCTCCAGGCGGCCGAGCTCCACGATCCGGCTCGCCGCCCGGCGCGGGGACAGCGCCTCGTCCGGGACCACGCCCACGTCCCAGGCCGTGTCGCCCAGTTCCCGCCAGGCCGTCAGGACCTCCCGGGTCGCCAGGCGCCGGGCCCGCAGCCGGGTCCGCCACAGCAGCGGGAGCAGGGGCAGGCCCAGTACCGCCACGGCCAGCGCCACCCAGCCGAGGATCGCCGCCACCGACGGCCCGTCGTCGTGGGGACCGCTCTGCGCGGGCGCAGCGGCACCGCACTCACCGAGCTTCTTCAGCGCCGGCGGGCACTCGGGGGTCGCCGTCGGCCCCGTCGACGGCTGGGCCGCACCCTGCGAGGGCAGCGGAGCCGGCGCCGACGGCTGGGCGGCCGGGGCCTGCGGCCGCGAGTACTCCGGGATGTTGATGCCGGCGCGGGGCGTCGGCTCGAAGCGGGTCCAGCCCACGCCCTGGAAATACAGCTCGGGCCAGGCGTGCGCGTCGCGCATCGACACGGTCACGCTGCCGTCCGACTGCTTCTCACCGGGGGTGAAGCCCACCGCGACCCGGGCCGGAATGCCCAGGGAACGGGACATCGCCGCCATCGAGAAGGCGAAGTGGACGCAGAAGCCCTCCTTGTCGGCGAGGAACCGGGCGACCGCCTGCGGACCCGTGCCCGAGGCTGTCTTCGTGTTGTAGCGGAACCCGCCGTTCACGGCGAAGTAGTCCTGAAGCTTCACGGCCCGCGAGTAGTCGTCCTTCGCGCCCTGCGTCACCTGGCGGGCCGTTTCGGCGACCACCGGCGGCAGGTTGTCCGGGAACTTCGTGTATTCCTCCCGGACCGCGGGGTCGGGCACCCCGGCCTTCTGCAGCTGCTGGGCCGTCGGCTTCAGCAGCAGGCTGCGGACCGTGTACTCCGCGCCCTGGACGTTCTGGAACTTGTCCCTGCCCAGCTGGTCGCCGACCAGGGTCCGGCCGGCCGGCTCGAACCGCCACTTTCCGCCGATGGCCACCGATGTCGCCGGGTACGGCATGGGCAGGTAGCGCTGGGTGTAGTTGTCCGCCGCGACGATGCTGGTGCTGACCTCCGCCGCGGTGCCGCGGACCTGGGAGCTGAGGCCCGGCGGTTCCGGCAGCTGCTCCGGCACGTCGACCAGGGCCCGCCCGGAGGCCTCCCACTTGACGCCGTTGAACTCGTCCAGCGCCAGGATCCGCAGGTACTGCTCGCCCTGCTGCGGATTGTTCGTCCGGTAGCGCAGGATCACGCGGTTGTCCTGCGCGTTCAGGTTGCTCTGCAGGGAGACCAGCGGGTTGACCGCCGTGATCGTCCCGCCCGGCCCGCTGCCGCTCTCGTCGCCGTCCTGCGTGCCGCCCAGCAGCCCGCCGCCGAGCGAGGGCAGTACGGCCGGCACCGCCAGCGCGAGGCCCAGGGCCACCACGCCGATCCGCCGGCCGAACTTCACGGGAGCCGTCGCCTGACCGCCCGTCGCGCCGGCGAGACCGGAGTCGGCGGCGCCCCGGCGGGGGGCCGCGCCGAAGACCCGGCCCCACTGGGCGAGCCGGTCCCGGCCCTCGGACAGCAGCAGCATCAGGTAGCCGCAGCCCGCCAGCAGGAAGGCGATCCAGGAGGCGTCGCCGCCGCCCGACAGGCCGGCGGCCACCGAGTACAGCGCGAGCAGCGGCAGCCCGGCCGCGGCGGCCGTGCGTACGGTCACCGCCAGCAGGTCCACCAGCAGTCCGATGAGCAGTACGCCGGAGACGAGCAGCAGCTTGATGCCGTCCGTCAGCGGAGCCGGGATCGCGAACTCGCCCACGTCCCGGACGCCCTGACCGAACAGTGCGCCGAAGTCCGTGACCAGGTAGGCCAGCGGCCCGTCCCCCTGGGACTCGCCCTTGCCGGCGTAGAGGAACGCGAGCAGCAGCAGCGACACCAGTACCTGCGCGGCCACCGTCAGCGTCCGGGCCAGCGGCACCCGCCGGGCAGCGGCGCCCACGGCGCTCTGCGCGATCAGCAGCAGCCCCGCCTGCAGCAGCCAGGCCTGCGAGTCCACCAGCGGGCTCAGCGACCACGAGGTGAGCAGCGTCGCCAGTGCCGCGAACAGCGTCAGTTTTGCGCGCCCGCTCATTCCCGACCTCCGGAGGTTCCCGTACCTGCGCGAGCGCTCCCGGCCCGGCGCCACAGCTCGCCGAAGGGCACTCCGGGCGGGGCGGCCAGTGCCGTCCAGCCCGCGTCGCGCAGCCTGCGCAGCCGTTCCTCCAGCGGGGGCACGGCATGGCCGGGGGCGGGCTGTCCGCCCCAGCTCACGGAGTCCAGTACGAAGGCCACCGCGCCCGAGGCGCGCTGGCGCATCCTGGCCGCCAGTTCTGTCTGTACGTCGTCCAGGTCGCCGAAGAAGGCGATGAGGAGCCCGTCGCCGCCGCCTCCGCCGAAGCCGTCGGCGCCGCCGCCGCGCACCGCGTCGTAGGCGCGGGAGAGCCCGGCGCCGTCGGAGTGCCCGATGACCGCGAGGGTGTCCATCATCAGCCCGGCGGCCTCCGCGGACTCCTGCCCGCCGGAGGAGAAGCCGCCACCGCCCTCACCGGGCACCGAGTTGCCGGTGTCGGTGAGCAGCCGTGCGGAGAAGCCCTGCTCCAGGACGTGCAGGAGGCTGGAGGCGGCTGCCGAGACGGCCCACTCGAAGGCGGAGTCGGGGCCGGCGCCGTCGAAGCCCAGGCGCCGGGTGTCCAGCAGGACGGTGGCGCGGCTGCGCTGCGGCTGTTCCTCGCGGCGGACCATCAGCTCGCCGTAGCGGGCGGTGGAGCGCCAGTGCACGCGGCGCAGGTCGTCGCCGCGCCGGTAGCCGCGCGGGATCACGTCGTCGTCGCCGGCCAGGGCCAGGGAGCGGCGGCTGCCGTCGCCGTAGCCGTTGGACTCGCCGGCCAGGCGGACCGGCGGCAGGGGCTCGGTGCGCGGGATGACGGTGAGGGTGTCGTAGGTGCTGAAGGAGCGCGTCAGCTCGACCAGCCCGAAGGGGTCGGAGAGGCGCAGCTGGAGCGGTCCGAGCGGGTAGCGGCCGCGCAGGTCGGAGCGGACGCGGTAGGACACCTCGCGGCGTCCGCCGGGCTCGACCCGGTCCAGTACGAAGCGCGGGCGCGGGCCCAGGACGTAGGGCACCCGGTCCTGGAGCATCAGCAGACCGGTGGGCAGCCGGGAGACGTTGTCCATGCGCAGCTGTACGCGGGCCTCGGCGCCCGCGGGGACCCGCGCCGGGCTGAGCCGGCGGCTGCCGGAGACCCGGTAGCGGGTCCGGTGCAGGGCGTAGACGCAGATCAGCGGCAGGAGGGCGAGCAGGATGCCGACCCGCAGCAGTTCGCCCTGGCCCAGGACGTACGCGCACGCCGCGGCGGCTATCCCGGCGGCCAGGAAGGAGCGGCCGCGGGTGGTCAGCCCGGACAGCGATGCGCGCAGTCCGCCGCCGTCCCCCGGGCCACCGGCGCCGCGCGGGGCACCGGTGCTCATCAGAAGCCCCGGATGCCCGCGCCGGGCGGCATCTCGCCGCGGGCGTGCGCGGCCGGGACGGGGGTGCGCTGCAGGATCTCGGCGACGACCTGCTCGGCGCTGCGGCGGTTCAGCTGGGCCTGCGCGGTGGGCAGCAGCCGGTGCGCGAGGACCGGGGCGGCCAGGGCCTGGACGTCGTCGGGCAGGACGTAGTCCCGGCCGGCCAGCGCGGCGGAGGCCTTCACGGCGCGCAGCAGGTGCAGGGTGGCCCGGGGGGAGGCGCCGAGCCGCAGGTCGGGGTGGCTGCGGGTGGCGGAGACCAGGTCCACGACGTAGCGCCGGACGGGCGCGGCCACGTACACCTCGCGGACCGCCTCGATGAGCTTGACGATCTCGTGGGAGTGCGCGACGGACGTCAGGTCGTCGAGCGGGGAGACCCCGCCGTGCACGTCGAGCATCTGGAGCTCGGCCTCGGGGCTGGGGTAGCCGACGGAGACCCGGGCCATGAAGCGGTCGCGCTGGGCCTCGGGCAGCGGGTACGTGCCCTCCATCTCCACCGGGTTCTGGGTGGCGACGACCATGAAGGGGCTGGGCAGCGTGTACGTGGTGCCGTCGATGGTGACCTGGCGCTCCTCCATCGACTCCAGCAGCGCGGACTGGGTCTTCGGCGAGGCGCGGTTGATCTCGTCACCGATGACGATCTGCGCGAAGATCGCGCCCGGCTTGAACTCGAACTCGCGGCGCTGCTGGTCGTAGATGCTGACACCGGTGATGTCGGAGGGCAGCAGGTCCGGGGTGAACTGGATGCGCTGCACCGAGCAGTCGATGGACTTGGCGAGCGTCTTGGCGAGCATCGTCTTGCCGACGCCGGGCACGTCCTCGATCAGCAGGTGCCCCTCGGCGAGCAGAACCGTCAGCGCGAGGCGGACGACCTCGGGCTTGCCCTCGATCACGCTCTCGACCGACTGGCGCACCCGCTCCGCCGTGCTGGTCAGATCCGCGAGGCTCGCTCGGTCGTCGTACGTCGTCACCTGGTTCTCCTCGGCCCATTTCCAGGGCCGACGCCCTTGGCGCATGAACCGGCCCACCCCGAAACACGGACACCGTCCCGGGGGATCCCGGGTGGTGCCACCCCGCATTCTTGACGGCGTTAAGGCCTTGTGTCACTCAAGAGCTGGGATCGATCTCCCGCAGGAGCCCGGTGTGCACATCGAAGACGAAGCCTCGCACATCGTCCTTGTGGGGCAGGAAGGGGTTGGTGCGAACCCGCTGCATGGACTGGCGAACGTCCTGGTCCACGTCCCGGAAGGCCTCGACGGCCCAGGCGGGACGCTGGCCGACCTCGTCCTCCAGCTCGTGCCGGAAGTCCTCGGTCAGGTTCTCCAGACCGCAGCCGGTGTGGTGGATGAGTATCACCGTGCGGGTGCCCAGTGCCCGCTGGCTGATGGTGAGGGAGCGGATGGTGTCGTCGGTGACCACACCGCCCGCGTTGCGGATCGTGTGGCAGTCACCGAGTTCGAGGCCGAGGGCCTTGTGCAGGTCGAGGCGGGCGTCCATGCAGGCCACGACGGCCACCTGCAGAACGGGCCGGGCGTCCATGCCGGGATCGGAGAACTGCGCGGCGTAACGCTTATTCGCCTCGACCAGTCGGTCGGTGACGGATCCGCCGGCGGATGCCTCGGACGCGGACTCGGCAGGCAGGGATGCGGAAGTCGTCATGGGTACGACGTTAATGGTCACCGCTGGTTGAGGCCTCGCGTGAGAGCGGACAAAGAACGTCAACAAGGCTTGTTGTGAGCTAACCCACAGGGGTGGGGGAGAGGCGGCCGTCCGGGTGATTCGCGGCATTTGCCGGTTCGCTCCGAGAGCTGCGCACGGCGCGCGGGGCGGTTCGTTGACCGCGGCGACCGTTGCACTAAAGTGACGCGAACCGGCCGGAGCCCGGCCCTGACCGGCCGCCCGGCCCCCGATGAACACTCCGCGTGCGCGGCGCGTACGTACGGCCCGGCCCTCTCCCGCTCACCGGCCGGCCGGCGCCATCTTCCCCGGCGCCGGCCGCGGATGCGGGGACCCGGTGGTGCGTACGCCTGCCGCGCCGTTATCTGAGAGGGCGCTTTGACTAGCGAGTCCCGACATGTCCCGGTGATGCTCCAGCGGTGCCTGGACCTGTTGGCCCCGGCGCTGGAGAGGCCCGGGGCCGTCGTCGTCGACTGCACCCTCGGCCTCGGCGGCCACAGTGAGGCCCTGCTGACCCGGTTCCCCGAGGCGCACCTGATCGGCCTCGACCGCGACAAGGAGGCCCTGCGGCTCTCCGGCGAGCGGCTCGCGCCCTTCGGCGACCGGGCCACCCTCGTCCACGCGATCTACGCCGACCTCGCCGAGGTCCTGGACGGGCTGCGCATCCCGGCGGTCCAGGGCATCCTCTTCGACCTGGGCGTCTCCTCCATGCAGCTGGACGAGGCCGACCGCGGGTTCGCGTACGCCCAGGACGCGCCGCTGGACATGCGCATGGACCAGACGACGGGCATCAGCGCCGCCGAGGTCCTCAACAGCTACGCGCCGGGCGAGCTCGTCCGGATCCTGCGCCAGTACGGCGAGGAGAAGCAGGCCAAGCGGATCGTGTCCGCGATCGTCCGGGAGCGGGAGAAGGAGCCCTTCGCCAACAGCGCCCGGCTGGTCGAGCTGATCCGCGACTCCCTGCCGCAGGCCGCCAAGCGGACCGGCGGAAACCCGGCGAAGCGAACCTTCCAGGCGCTGCGGATCGAGGTCAACGGGGAGCTCTCGGGCCTGGAGCGGGCCATTCCGGCGGCGGTGGACCGGATCGCGGTCGGCGGCCGCATCGCGGTGCTCTCGTACCACTCGCTGGAGGACCGCCTGGTCAAGCAGGTCTTCGCGGCCGGCGCGACCTCCACGGCCCCGCCCGGCCTGCCGGTGGTCCCGGAGAAGTACCAGCCCAAGCTGAAACTGCTCACGCGCGGAGCCGAACTGCCGACCGAGGAGGAGATCGCCGAGAACCGGCGGGCCGCCCCGGCGAGATTCCGCGGGGTCGAACGCATCCGGGAGGCGCGGCTGTGACCAAGGCCGGGAAGGTCGCCACGCTGACCCGCGGGCAGGCGGCCCGCCTCGGCCGGGCGCTCGGCGGCCGCCCGGCCCGCCCGCGTTCCGGGGGGCAGGCGGCCCGGATGCCGTTCGTCCTGCTGGTCGTGGCCCTGCTCGGCGGCGGCCTGATCAGCCTGCTGCTGCTGAACTCGGCACTCAACGAAGGCTCCTTCCAGCTGTCCAAGCTGAAGAAGGAGACCACCGCCCTCACCGACGAGGAGCAGGCGCTGCAGCGGGACGTGGACGCCCACTCGGCCCCCGACGCGCTCCAGCGCCGTGCGCACGAGCTGGGCCTGGTGCCCGGCGGCAGCCCGGTCTTCATGGGCCCGGACGGCAAGATCTCCGGCAGCGCCGCACCGGCCGAGGCCCCGCCGTCGCCGACCCCGAGCCCGACCGCCCCGGCCGCTCCGCCGGCCGGCCCCGCGGGCGCACCCGCTGCGTCGGCCCCGGCTCCGGGCCAGCCGGCGCCCTCCGCCGCGCCCCCCGCGGCCAGTGGTTCCCCGCAGCCCGACCAGACCCCCGGAAGGTGACGCCGTGATCCACCGTTCCCATCCAGCCCCTCCGGCGTTCGAGGTGCGGGGTCCGGGGCGGAGCCCCGCCGCCCCGGCGGTGGCCGCGTGAGCCCGCAGGAACCGCCCCGGCGGCGGGTGCCCGGTCCGGCCAGAGGAGCAGCCCGGCCCGGCGACCGGGCCAGGGCGGGCGCCCGCCCGGCCTCGCGCCCGGCGACCCGCAGGCCGACGGGCCCCCGCACCCCGCACACGATCCGGCTCGGCAGCCCGCGGCCCCGGCTGCGCCTGGTCGGCGTCGGCCTGACCCTCGTCATGCTGGCCTTCGTGGTCCGCCTGCTCCAGGTGCAGGCCGTCGACGCCTCGGCGTTCTCCGCCGAGGCCTCCAAGAACCGCTACACCAGCGTCAAGCTGGCGGCCGAGCGCGGCGAGATCACCGACCGCAGGGGCGTGGCACTCGCCACCAGCGTCGATGCGTACGACATCACCGCCGACCCGAAGATGTTCACCCCGCAGGACAGCAAGGCCCCGGACGCCCCCCAGCAGGCCGCGGCCCTCCTCGCGCCCATCCTCGGCAAGGACGCCAAGGAGCTCGCCCAGCGGCTGAGCACCAAGAACTCCCGGTACGTCGTCCTCGCCCAGCGCCAGACCCCGCAGGTCTGGAACCAGATCAAGGACCTCAAGCGGGTCTTCGCGGAGAAGGCGCAGGCCGACAAGCGGGGCAACGGCCCCGGCGCCAACGTCCTCGCCGGCGTGTTCAAGGAGACCAGCAGCAAGCGCGTGTACCCGAACGGCGACCTCGCCGCCGGGATACTGGGTTACGTCAACGCCGAGGGCAAGGGCGGCGGCGGTCTGGAGTCCTCCCTCGACAAGAAGCTGTCCGGCAAGGACGGCGAGATCACCTACGCCCAGTCCGGCGGCCGCCAGGTCCCCACGGCCGGCTCCGACGGCAAGCCCGCCGTCCCCGGCGACGACATCGAGCTGACCATCGACCGGGACATCCAGTGGGCGGCGCAGAGCGCCATCGCCGAGCAGGTCCAGAAGTCCGAGGCAGACCGCGGCTACGTCATCGTCCAGGACACCGGCACCGGCGAGATCCTGGCCATGGCCAACGCCCCCGGCTTCGATCCCAACGACCTGACCCGGGCCAGCTCCGCAGCCATGGGCAACGCCGCGCTCCAGGACGTGTACGAGCCCGGCTCCACCGCCAAGGTGATGTCGATGGCCGCCGTGCTCGAAGAGAAGAAGGCCACCCCGGAGACCCGGGTCGAGGTCCCCAACCGACTGCACCGCGGCGACCGGCTGTTCAAGGACGACATCGACCACCCGACCTGGTACCTGACCCTCAACGGGGTCCTCGCCAAGTCCTCCAACATCGGCACCATCCTGGCCACCGGCCAGCTCGGACCCACCCAGCCCGAGGCCAACAAGGTCCTGCACTCCTACCTGACCAAGTTCGGCATCGGCCGGCCCACCGGCCTGAACTACCCCGGCGAGTCCCGCGGCATCCTCGCCGATCCCCAGGACTGGTCGACCTCGCAGCAGTACACGATCCCCTTCGGCCAGGGACTCTCCCTCAACGCCATGCAGGCGGCCTCCGTGTACTCGACCATCGCCAACGGCGGGGTGCGCATCGAGCCGACGCTGGTGCGCCGCACCAAGGGACCCGACGGCCGCTTCACCCCGGCCCCGGCCCCCGAGCGGACCCGCGTGGTCAGCGCGGAGACCGCCAAGACCCTCGCCGCGATGCTCGAATCCGTGGTCGACGACCAGGAGGGCACCGGTACCAAGGCCCGTATCCCCGGCTACCGGGTCGGCGGCAAGACCGGCACCTCCAACCGGGTGGATCCGGCCACCGGCCGCTACAAGGGCTACACCGCCTCGTTCGCCGGATTCGCACCTGCGGACAACCCGCGCATCACCGTCTACTGCGCCATCCAGAACCCCACGAAGGGCAGCTACTTCGGCGGCCAGATCTGCGGCCCCATCTACAAGAAGGTCATGGAGTTCGCGCTCAAGACCCTCCAGGTGGCCCCCACGGGAACCGCACCCGCCGGGCTTCCCGTCACTTATGACGCCGCTCCTCAGCCCGCCCCGCAGCCCAGTCCGCAGCCCGGTCAGTGACCCACAGCCCGGCCGGCCCGCCAGAAAAGCGTGAGGCACCATCCGTGACAACGATCACCCCGAAACCCGGGAACCGTACGACCGGCGAAGCCGAGGCCGGGCCCTCACTTCGCGGGCGGCCCGCCGCGCCCGGTACGCTCACCGCCGTGCCCCACGCTGATCAGCCCAGAACCGCCCAGAAAGCCCCGGCAACGCCGCCGGGAGCGCCCCGGCCCGCGTCCGCCAGCCCGAGCCCGCTGGGCGAGCTGGCCGCCCTGCTGGGCATCCCGGCCCCCGGCGCCGCGCAGATCACCGGCATCACGCACGACTCCCGTGCGGTGCGCCCCGGTGACCTGTACGCGGCTCTGCCGGGAGCCAGGACGCACGGCGCCGACTTCGCCGCCCAGGCGGCCGGCCTCGGCGCCGTCGCCGTGCTGACCGACCCCGCGGGGTCGGAGCGCGCCGCGGCGACCGGCCTGCCGGTCCTGACCGTCGACGATCCGCGCGGCCGGATGGGAGAGCTGGCCGCCGAGATCTACGGACGCCCCGGCGAGGACCTCCTCCAGATCGGCATCACCGGTACCTCCGGCAAGACCACCACGGCGTACCTCGTCGAGGGCGGCCTGCGCGCGGCGGGCCGCAGCACCGGACTGGTCGGCACCGTGGAGATGCGCATCGGGGACGAGCGCATCAAGTCCGAGCGGACCACCCCCGAGGCCACCGACCTCCAGGCCCTCTTCGCGGTCATGCGCGAACGCGGGGTCGAGGCCGTGGCCATGGAGGTCTCCAGCCACGCGCTCGTGCTCGGCCGGGTCGACGGCTGCGTCTTCGACGTCGCCGTCTTCAACAACCTGAGCCCGGAGCACATGGAGTTCCACTCCGACATGGAGGACTACTTCCAGGCCAAGGCGGGGCTGTTCACCGCCCGCCGGGCCCGCCTGGGCGTGCTCAACCTCGACGACGAGTACGGCCGCCGCCTGGCCAAGGAGGCGACGATCCCGGTCGTCACCTTCTCCGCCGCGGGCGACCCGGCCGCCGACTGGCGTGCCGAGGACGTGGTCTTCGGACCGGCGAGCTCCACCCTGACCCTGCTGGGCCCCGACGGACAGCGCGTACGGGCCACCGCGCCGCTGCCCGGCCCGTTCAACGTCGCCAACACCGTCGCCGCGATCGTCACGCTCGCCGCCGCCGGCCTCGACCCGCAGACCGCCGCCGACGGCGTCGCCGCGGTCCCCGGGGTCCCCGGCCGGCTGGAGCGGGTGGACGCGGGACAGCCGTACCTCGCCGTCGTCGACTACGCGCACAAGACGGACGCCGTGGAATCGGTGCTGCGCGCGCTGCGCGAGGTCACCGAGGGCAAGCTGCACATCGTGCTCGGCTGCGGCGGCGACCGTGACACCACCAAGCGCGGCCCGATGGGCGCCGCGGCCGCCCGGTACGCCGACGTGGCCGTCCTGACCTCGGACAACCCGCGCTCCGAGGACCCTCTCGCGATCCTCGCCGCGATGTTCGAGGGTGCCGTGTCCGTACCGGCCGCGGAGCGGGGCACGGTCCTGGTCGACGCCGACCGGGCCGAGGCCATCGCCGCAGCCGTCGCCCGCGCCCGGCCCGGCGACACCGTGCTGGTGGCCGGCAAGGGCCACGAGCAGGGCCAGGACACCGCCGGTGTCGTACGTCCCTTCGACGACCGCACGGTGCTCCGTGCCGCGATCGAGCACCAGGCCGTGCTCGACCGAACGACCCAGGTCCGACAGGCCGAGGTGAACCAGTGATCGCCCTTTCCCTGGCCGAGATCGCCGACATCACCGGCGGGCGGCCCCATGACATACCGGATACGTCCGTCCAGGTCACCGGTCCCGTGGTCTACGACTCCCGTGAGGTCCGGGCCGGCAGCCTGTTCGCCGCCTTCGTCGGCGAGCGGGTCGACGGCCACGACTATGCCGAACGCGCGGTGTCCGCCGGCGCCGTGGGCGTCCTCGCGACCCGGCCCGTCGGCGTGCCGGCCATCGTCGTCCCCGATGTGGTGGCCGCCCTCGGAGCACTCGCCCGGGCCGTGGTCACCCGCCTGGGAACCGACGTCGTGGCCCTCACCGGGTCCGCCGGCAAGACCTCCACCAAGGACCTGATCGCGCAGGTGCTGCAGCACCACGCGCCGACCGTGTGGACCCCCGGGAACCTCAACAACGAGATCGGCCTGCCGATCACGACGCTGCGCGTCACCGAGGACACCCAGCACCTGGTCCTGGAGATGGGCGCCCGCGGCATCGGCCACATCCGCTACCTCACCGGACTGACGCCCCCGCGCATCGGTCTGGTCCTCAACGTCGGCACCGCCCACATCGGCGAGTTCGGCGGCCGCGAGCAGATCGCGCAGGCCAAGGGGGAGCTCGTCGAGGCCCTGCCGGCCGAGGCGGAGGGCGGCGTCGCCGTCCTCAACGCCGATGACCTGCTGGTTCGCGAGATGGCCGCGCGCACGAAGGCCCGTACGGTCCTCTTCGGAGAGGCCGAGGACGCCGAAATCCGGGCCACCGAAGTCCGCATGACGGACAGGGGGCAGGCTTCCTTCACACTGCACACACCGACCGGGTGCAGTGACGTGACCTTGCGGCTGTACGGTGAGCACCACGTGTCGAACGCGCTCGCCGCGGCCGCCGTCGCTCATGTCCTGGGCATGTCCGCACAGGAGATCGCCACGGCGCTCTCCGGGGCGGGCACGCTGTCCCGGTGGCGGATGGAGGTCACCGAGCGGGCGGACGGTGTGACGATCGTCAACGACGCCTACAACGCGAACCCCGAGTCCATGCGGGCCGCACTGCGCGCGCTTGCCGCGATGGGCGGTGCCGGCAGGGCGAACGGGGGGCGCACGTGGGCGGTGCTCGGCCCGATGGCCGAGCTCGGAGACGACGCTCTCGCCGAGCACGACGCGGTCGGACGTCTTGTCGTCCGGCTCAACGTGAGCAAGCTCGTCGCAGTCGGGGGCAGGGAAGCATCCTGGCTGCAACTGGGCGCATATAACGAGGGTTCGTGGGGTGAGGAGTCGGTGCACGTGTCCGACGCGCAGGCGGCTGTCGACCTGTTGCGCAGTGAACTGCGCCCGGGTGACGTCGTGCTGGTGAAGGCTTCCAGGTCGGCCGGTCTGGAGCGGGTGGCCCAGGGCCTTCTCGACAGCACTGTCGAGGGCGAGGTCGCCGACCGATGAGGCAGATTCTGTTCGCCGGCGTCATCGGCATGTTCCTCACCGTCGTCGGCACCCCGCTGCTGATCAAGCTGCTGGCCCGCAAGGGCTACGGCCAGTTCATCCGCGACGACGGCCCCCGCGGCCACGCCGGGAAGAAGGGCACGCCCACCATGGGCGGTATCTCCTTCATCCTGGCGACGCTCATCGCGTACGCCCTGACGAAGATCCTCACCGGCAGCGAACCGAGCTTCTCGGGCCTGCTCGTGCTGTTCCTGATGGCGGGCATGGGCCTCGTCGGGTACCTGGACGACTACATCAAGATCGTCAAGAGGCGTTCGCTGGGTCTGAGGGCCAAGGCGAAGATGTCCGGCCAGCTGATCGTCGGCATCGCCTTCGCGGTGCTGGCCCTCCAGTTCAAGGACTCGCGCGGGCTCACCCCGGCCTCCACCAGGCTGTCCTTCGTCACGGACTTCGGCTGGTCGATCGGACCGGTGCTGTTCGTGGTCTGGGCGCTGTTCATGATCCTGGCGATGTCCAACGGCGTGAACCTCACCGACGGCCTGGACGGTCTCGCGACCGGCGCCGCCGTGATGGTCTTCGGCGCCTACACCTTCATCGGCGTCTGGCAGTTCCAGGAGTCCTGCGCCTTCGCCGCCGACCTCACGAACCCGAACGCCTGCTTCGAGGTACGAGATCCCCTCGACCTCGCCGTGGTCGCCTCCGCCCTCATGGGCGCCTGCTTCGGCTTCCTGTGGTGGAACACCTCGCCCGCCAAGATCTTCATGGGTGACACCGGCTCGCTCGCCCTCGGCGGCGCACTCGCGGGCCTCGCCATCTGCTCCCGCACGGAGTTCCTGATGGCGCTCCTCGGCGGCCTGTTCGTGCTCATCACGATGTCGGTCGTCATCCAGGTCGGTTCCTTCAAGATGACCGGCAAGCGCGTCTTCCGGATGGCACCGCTGCAGCACCACTTCGAACTCAAGGGCTGGTCCGAGGTCCTCGTCGTCGTCCGCTTCTGGATCATCCAGGGCATGTGCGTGATCGTGGGTCTCGGTCTCTTCTACGCGGGATGGGCAGCCGACAAGTGACGTCCTGGCAGGACAAGAACATCACCGTCGCCGGTCTCGGCGTGAGCGGCATCAGTGCCGCCCGCGCCCTGGCCGGCCTCGGCGCATCGGTGACCGTCGTCGACGGCGGCGACAGCGAGGGCCACCGGGCCCGCGCCGCCGAACTGGGCGAGCTGGGCATCAGCGTGCGCCTCGGGGACGCCGAAACCCTGCCCGAGGGCACCGAGCTGGTCGTCACCTCGCCCGGCTGGAAGCCCGACAGCCCCCTGTTCGAGGCCGCCGCCGCGGCCGGTGTGGACGTGGTCGGCGACGTCGAGATCGCCTGGCTGCTGCGCGAGGTCGGCCAGGAGCGCCGGGCCGCCGCGGCCGGCGGAGCCCCGAGGGCCGCTGCGCCCTGGCTCGCCATCACCG